>DASWTP010000112.1:0-22572 GCA_036402075.1 Chryseosolibacter sp.
ACTGCGAAATGTCCTCCCATTCAACAATCGCAACGGTGCTGTTTATAGCCCCGTCTTTGGAAGTAATCGTTGATAATCGTTTAAAATAATTCATTATCATTTACAATCGTTCGCAATATTAAACTCCGACTTTGCTCCAACTGTATATTTAGCTTCGATATTAGCTATGTGATATGGAAGTGAGGAGAGGAAGCGAAGAACAACGATCAAAAATTTTTCGAGACCAGATTGTAACACTCGGTGATCTTGAAGCTCTCAAAAGTGACTTGATTCAAGAAATCAAAAGCATTTTGAACAAAACGACAACAGCCCCTACCAAGAAGTGGCTCAAGTCAACGGAAGTGAAAAAGCTCTTAGGGATATCAACAGGCACGCTGCAAACCCTCCGGCTAAACGGCACTCTTTCCCATAGCAAAGTTGGCGGCATTATCTTCTACAATCACGATCAAATTCTCAAGCTGTTAGAGCGCCATGAACAACGTTGAACAGCTCAATAATTTTTTGCAGCG
Source organism: Chryseosolibacter sp. (assembly GCA_036402075.1). Classification (GTDB taxonomy): domain Bacteria; phylum Bacteroidota; class Bacteroidia; order Cytophagales; family Cyclobacteriaceae; genus Chryseosolibacter. The sequence continues at coordinate 510 of DASWTP010000112.1, forward strand.
TGTGACGTCTGATACAAACCTTACAACAACGCATGTCGGTATTTGTACAGCCTTGGTAGTTGAATGGATGAACAAGGGATTCATCAACCCATTTAACATTTCGAGAAGTCGGCTAATGACTGCGGCCAGGATCAAATCGAAAACTACCTACCACAAGGTAATCAATGATCTAATGTTACTAAACTATCTTAAATACACTCCCTCGTATCATCCAGCTAAGGGCAGTCTGGTGCATATTCTTTAAGGCAAGTTGTTAGTATTGTGACAAAGCGAATCGGATTTCAAATTTCGAAATTCGGTTCGCTTTTTGTATGTTTGAGTATATCAAAGGGATTGTCGATCCATTTTGATTCTCTACCTGAGTAACCAAACGGTAACCAGGATTTTGAATAGCCAATAAAAAACTAATAGTGAGGTCGTTGTGAAGTTAAAATCACACCCTCCTCCTCTGCGAAAAAATCAAATCAAAACGCATCAAAATCCATCATTCTATTTTCGAGTGATGGATTTTTGCTTTTTAGTTAATTGATTTTGAATGTCTTGATAGGTAACAGGGTTCGAATCCCTACTTTTTAAATATTCTCTGATGATCGCACTGCAACTAACTGTTGACTAAGTTGTTAACGCTGAATCCGCCTGTCCTGGGAGGGATTCGAACCCATGCGTTTTAGACTTGTATGCGCGGTTACTGCTGCCGGAAACGATCTAAAAATCGTAAAATTGGTGAGTAAACTGGTGAGTCAATTCTTTCCAGATTTGAATCACCTGTTTGTGTCACAAGAGGGGATTTGCTTTTGGCGACAAACGCGTGCAGTAGTGATTGTCAAGGGTCAGAATCTTTGACTTTTGCTATTTAATGATGCATTCTTTTCTCTTCTCTAGATTATTTACAGCCACTCCTTTCTCTAAGGTACAAAAAAAGACGCACCGACCACGGTCAAAATGCGAATGGCGTATTGGCGTTTCTGAAGATTTGTTTAAAGCGGAAGCTTTCGCTTTTAAATGCGCTACACGTTTATCTATATCGCAATGTCGGTGGTCATTACCAATCGCGTAGCGCAAGGCAAAGTTCTCACGTGCGGCACGATTGTACTTGTATTCTCTCTCGTGTGGATCACTGAGATCACTAAATATCGATGATCACCGAACAAACCTCATAGCAAGTTTTACAATGAATTTTAGAAATGCGCATCTATGCGGTATACGCAACATATTCGGGGCAACTGGCCGGATCTTAAAGGTCGGCTCAAGGATAAATTTCCATCGTTAACAGAAACAGACCTCAACATAGACGTGAAGGACCATGAATCGATCATGGTGCTAGCCGGTAAACTTCGGCTTACTTGTCAGCAATTGATCTGGATCATCAATAAACTTTAAATGTTGAAATGAACTGAGATATTAATCCCGCTCTAAAAACTAAGGGAAGGAATGCTACGGGTTGACAGTTTGTGATAATTTTTTCGCCTTCAACTTTAATGGTTTTTTAGGCATCCGCACACTGATAATCGCGGCAATTACACCAGCCAATAACAACAAATGAAATTGCGGCACCACCTCATAACCAACAAAACCAATCAGCCAAATTACCAGGCAGACAGATGACACGGTATGCAAAATATTCTTCATGCTATTCCTGCTAATTATCTACTGAACAACCAACTGAGCTGGCTGAAAAAAACTGGAAAGAAAAACCGAGCAATCATATTTTGTTCTGATAAAAGCAAGTTCATAGATTTTCATTTTAACGCGGCATCTTTCCTGTCCACTATTCACTACATGCTCAAGCTTATCAGAAGACTTGACATTTCGCAGGCGTTGGGCCTGAAGCTGAAAATGCTGACGGGTATGGTCAAATCGTTGCTCCTGAAACATCAGCTGTTCAATTAGAGCCTGGGCCGCCTTCGCATCAGGCAGAGAAACTAAAGGGAAGCTGAGCGAAACATTGAGCTGTTTCAATAAATCGCGCAAATCATTTTTGCAAAATTCGATTGTTCTTAACCAGCTTTTTATTTCATCCCGATAATATTGGAATTGTCCGTAGATCATAGTTTTAGTGGTCAATCCTTCTAACACTTTCGAAGCAACATCCAACCACTGACATCTGTTCGGAATATCACTTTGCATCACAAGAATTCTAATGTCAATGACTTGTACCAATCGCGCGCCATGTTTCCGCACGCTGAGGAAAAAGAACGTGTTACGCTTATCCTGATCTCATTTCGGTATTTACGCAGTTTGATTGATTTCTTTTGCCTTGAACTTTGCCACTTTATCCGGATCACCAAAAATATAGAAGAGCTTACGGGTCCATAAACTGGTCTGCCGGATGTCTTTTAACATATCTGTATACTCATGAAAATTAATATGGATCGGATTGCTTTTGCTCTCAAGCTTGTGGGTGATGCCATAAATTACTTTTTCTTCCTCAGCCTGAAAGGTTCCAAACATTCGATCCCAAATCATGAAGGTGGCGCCAAAATTCTTGTTGATATATTTTGGCTGTGATCCATGATGAACTCTGTGGTTTGAAGGCGTTGCCAGTACATATTCAAATATAGGGTGAAGCTTTTTGATGTATTCAGTATGAACCCAGAACTGAAATAGTATAGCCACCTGGTTGGTAACAAATATGATGACGGGATGAAATCCCATCAGTGCAACAGGAAGGAAGAATACTATTTTTACATACTGTATCCAGCTTAACCTGAACGCGACTGTCAGGTTGTAATGCTCTCCAGAATGATGAGCTACATGTGTACCCCACAATACGCGAACATGATGAGAAATTCTGTGTGCCCAATAGCTGCAGAAATCGAAAACTATATAACACGGAAGAAATGTCCACCAGTCAAGATGCATTCTCCAGGGTACAAGGTTATAAACAAGTATGAAGCCGTAGAACAGAAGTGTCTTCAGAAAGAAGCCAATCGCTATGTTACCCAGGCCAACCAGGATTGAACCGATCGCTTCTTTTTTTTCGTAGAGCTCATGGTGTTGAATTCTTGAAATTATGTATTCCACCACAACAAAGAAGAACATAACTGGTGCAGCATAGATGATCAGGTTTGGCGCACTTTGTTGAAGGTCATCAAGATTATTAAAAGATATTTTTTCAGCATTGAATATATAATCAAACAACATTATTTGCGGCTATTATTTTGAGCTTTACGCTGCTGGCTGTAGATGTTACAGTTAGACGTATAGCTTAAAGGACCATGCCATAGATGCCAGCTATTAAAAGCTATTGCATTCGATGTATAGCTGGCGAAACCTAATCGTTTGAATTATTATCCTTCGACCGATAAAACAATAGCAGCAGGATTGACCGCAGCGTCATTATCGTTCAGAGCCTCTTTTCGTCTGACATGGAAGAGAAATTTGTCATCAAGCATAAACTCAAAGGTCAAGTCCTCGGTAAGTCTCTCGACCGTTTTTGATTCACGTAGCATCGCGAGCAATGACTGCGCTAAAGGTGACGATTTTATATTGTTCAAAGCTTTGGACCGATGGAGAAAGAGAATGAAAGCGAGACTGCCACGTTTCTTTGGGAAAACGCGCGTGAATTCATGATCAGAAAAAGGATAATGCTGTGGACCATTTTCAGAATCCACCATGAGACGAAGGATAACAGGGCGATATTTATTCCAAATATGACTGTAAGGTGTGTGTACTGTTTCTGCGTTCATAATCGGGTTTAGGATCCAAAGTTTGTTCTGGCCAACTGCATTTCTCTCTCATATACGTGCTTGCGTAACACGAGGGCGCGCCTTGCATCTTCATATTGAATGATCGACTTAATGAGTTCATCGCGACCTTGGCGACTGCAGTTTTCGTTGTCCTGCTTTAAATCGAAAATCAATGTATCAACCAGCATGACTAGGGTATCAAGATCAGCCTGATCCGAAGATATTGCGCTTTTTAGATACGCATTGCGATATTGTACGGCAAGGCTATCGATCCAATCGCGATCAGCGTCATTAGATTGTGCTTCACATTTAAATCCGATGAGTAGCATTGCGCTTCCAACCAGAAGAATAGACAGTAGAAGTGTTTTCATTTTACCTTGTTATAAACAGGATGTAAGGCTCATCCAGATATACAACAAAAAGAAATCGATTACCGTTACGGTTTTAAATCTTATTTCTCACGCTGATATGAAATTGTTTTCGATTAAGATTCATGTGAATTTCACGTTCCCAGTATGAGCATTCTGATGAACATTAAGAGCAATGAATTGCTCATAGTGAGGAATATCATTTAAGATCAAAGTCCCAGAAGCAACAAATTAAGTTCCTCTCTGGACTTACCAAGCTTTGCTTCAAGTTTTACCATCATTACATCTTTTTCACCATAATCAAAGTGAAAGTCTTCGTCATGGAGGTCAGGAAAAATCAACTTCAGCTTTTCTTTTTGAATCGTCCAAAGCTCGTCCGGGTTTTTTATGTCGTTCATATTTGTGTTTTTACTTCAGTATATTCAAGCGCAATTTTTTCAACTATACAACCGTAGGGTATCCCAGGTCGCCCAAAGTAATCTTTTTAAGATACTTTTGCATGTCGCTATTTTCAGCAATATTTATTTTTGTTACCTGCTGTTCTTCATCAAAGTGTTGCTCGATGAAAAACCTGTCCCATGCGTAGAGCTTCACTCCGTAATTGTCAACTTCTATTTCCAGCAAGTAGTTCGCTTGTTCCTTCAGAATGTTGCTCTTGCGATACAGATCGAGATTATTGAATCCCTTCATATAATTCGGATTTATGACGATAAGTGAATATCCGTCTCGAAAGGTAGCTGTAAACAGTGTGCCGAAGAGGGTGTGGTATAAGAATAGTGTCGATAGCCATTGCGCTACGTTGTTTAAGTTAGCAATCCCGTGAATCCGAACAGCTATAAGAAAGATATCGACACAATGGCACCGCTCTATAAACCTGGAACAGTCGTTTATTCAAAAACAGATGCTACTACCCGGCTTTCGGTGACGACCTACTCGCGCGGTGTTTATTACTGTGCTGTGATTGGCGATGCGCAATAGAACAATCTTCCTTTTCTGGAGTGGCAACTGGAGGGGGACAAAAATCTTTAAGCTGCCAGTTAAGCGTCAATTTTTCTTTTTCTTCTGGGTGCGATTGAAAAGTAATTCTTCGAGATCAAGTTTTTGTTCAAACTCTCTTATCGCCTCCGGGTTGAATTCACCGGACTGATGATATCCTATCAGCAGTTTTCGTTGAAACTTGTTAATCTCTGCCTGCGCCTGTCGTAGTTCTTGTCCGGATGACATTTTGGTTCCCGAGGCACCAGGTGTTCCTTCTCGTTTTTCTTTTTCGGAAAAAGAATCAATCATTTCAACATATTTCTTCCGCACCCGCTCGCGGGTGGTTTCTGTTATTTTATCAGCGAGATCCTGATCGATGAAATCCAAAACACTATTGGCTATCGATATCGGCAAATTCCGTTCGTCTTTATCCACGTTATCATGCTGTTTCACGTTCAGTAACCGGAGTAACAGCGGTAGTGACAATCCCTGGATAACCAGCGTTACAAAGATCACGACAAAGGCGAGAAACAGGATCAGCGATCTGTGAGGTAACGCATTTCCGCCAATGGCGAATGGCAATGCGAGTGCCGTAGCCAAAGACACAACGCCTCTTGTACCCGTCCATGCAACAATCACTACGTTTTTCCATGTGTTGCCATCATACTGATCATGGTTCGATGGTTGCCCGCTGACTGCCTTGGACAAAAAGGCCGCGCTAAAGACCCAAAATATTCTCACGAGTATAGTAACAACACTGACAACTGATCCATACAGCCACAGTGCGCTCACGCTGTATTCTTCGAGGTCATCGAGAATAGATCTGAGTTGTAGTCCGATAAGAATGAATACTATGCCATTCATTAAAAAAATGATGGTATCCCATACAGCGCGATGACGTATTCTCGTTTGGAAAGAGAATACATCAGGGGCACGCCACGAGATGACTAGGCCTGCGCACACTACGGAAAGCACTCCGGAAACATGCAGATACTCGGCAGCCAGGTAAGCTACAAATGGCGTTAACAACGTGAGGGCAGTACTGATGATGGAGTTATTTAAAATCTTTTTGTGGATGAGAACAAATGCGTAGCCGATCAGCACGCCAGCCACAATTCCACCCAGCACCAGGAGTATGAAGCCAATCCCCGCTTTCCAAAGAATAAACGTGCCGCTGCCTATCGCTGCAATTGCAAATCGGTAGGCGATCAGCGCTGAAGCATCATTCACCAAGCTTTCGCCTTCGAGAATCGTGATGACTTTTTTATTCAGCCCAAGACCTTTTGTGATATTGGTTGCTGCCACAGCATCAGGGGGAGACACGATCGCGCCCAGCACGAATGCTAGAGGCCAGGTAAATCCTGGGATGAGAAAATAACTCGCGACCGCTACAGATCCCGTTGTAAAAATGACCAACACAATTGCAAGCGTTGTGATAGGCTTGAACTCTGCCTTGAAATCATGCCACGATGTGGTCGCTGCAGCGTCATACAGTATCGGAGGAAGAAAGAAGAGAAATATCACCTCGGGTTCGAGATCGATTGCCGTCATGCCGGGAATAAAACCGATAGCGAGCCCTGAGACAACGAGAAGAATGGGGGTGGGCAATTTATACCTGTCACCGACTGCTAAAAGCCCTACGAGCAATGTCAGTACAACAATGATGGTGACAAAGTTTTGCATGAAGTTTTCCCTGGATCATCACTAAAGCTGTTCCATGCGACCTTTCTATACTCATGCAGTCGCTAACATCTTAGGCAAGCTTAATCGTTATGTATGCCTCGAGCTATGACAAAAAGCTTTGTGCTCTTGCAGGAATCGAACAAAGACTCAAGCTGTCATGTTTGCAGAAATCCCAAACAACGTATCCTCGTCAGCTATAATGGGACTATTACACAAACAACAATCGCCCATCTTTACAATTCCTGCACGAGAATCGAAGAGGCGACCTGATGCCTGCTTGGTGACAAGTTGGTGATGTCAATGATTTTTTCTGCCAAAAAAAGCACCAATGCTGGTACTTCACTTCATGCTGGGTTAAACTCGGCCCTTGATATCTCTGTCATCGCGGTCGCGTTTTCTGAGACCTAATAATCCTGCCAGTCCGATCAGGCCAATCCAACCGTAGTCCATATCATTGTCGTCATCATCAGATTCTGTTGTGGTGTTCGGCCGGTCTTGCGCCATAGATGTTGTTGGCACAGTTGCAAGGAAGCAACACATTGCCACCGAAAGTAATATTACGCGTATCGTTTTCATAAGTTTGTTGAATTTCCCATTCTGTACCAAAGCCATACCGTTAAAAAGGTGAAGGTTGCTTAGTATGTTAACCGTGTGATACAGCCTATCATAAAAGAGGTAAAAACTTTCTTGTCTGATAAGTAAATTGACCTGTCAAACATTGCTGGTGTGAGCGAATCGAAAAAACGACAATCTAAAACTCGTCTGTCAGATGCTGAGGGGCAGATGGATAAACTCACAAAACGGAGAGAACGGATTCATCAAAGACTTCAGAAAGTGATGGCTGCCATAGATCAATCCAATGCACTTAGCGAACAAACAATCATCCGCCTGGATGAGCTTCGAAGAAAGATTTAATCGATCAGCTCTCTTAATCTTTTCGGACACTCAAATCTTTAAAAGCCTGGATCAGTCGGTCTCTTATCGAGATCTCTCCTTCGCGAAGCCATACCCGAGGATCGTAATATTTTTTATTGGGCTCGTCCGGTCCTTGCGGATTGCCGAGCTGCGATTGCAAATATTCTTTTTTACTGTGTGCATATTTATTGACGCCCTCCCAGAATGACCACTGTATATCCGTATCGATGTTCATCTTTACAACACCGTAGTTGATAGCTTCATGAATCTTCTCAACCTCACTACCGGAACCTCCATGAAAAACGAAATTCACCGGGTTTGGATCCGTGTTGAATTTAGACTCAATAAATCCTTGTGAGTTTTTCTGGATCAAAGGCTCGAGCTTAACATTTCCGGGTTTATATACGCCATGCACATTCCCAAAAGATGCTGCGATCAAAAAGTTTTCACTGACTTTCAGCAGCACTTCATATGCATATGCAACATCTTCAGGCTGCGTATAAAGTTTCGAACTTTCAACTCCTGTGTTATCGACCCCGTCTTCTTCACCTCCCGTCACACCAAGCTCAATCTCGAGATACATGTCAAGCTTCGTCAGTTTTTCCAGGTATCGTTTACAGGTCTCAATATTTTCATGGAGCGATTCTTCAGAGAGATCAATCATGTGAGATGTGAATAAAGGCCTGCCCCTTTCTTTGAAATAGTTTTCTCCTGCGCTGAGCATTCCGTCAACCCATGGAAGAAGTTTCTTTGATGCGTGGTCAGTGTTGATCAGTACCGGAACTGCATAAGCTCCGCTGACGTCATGTATATAGTTGGCGGCAGCCACAGCTCCCGCGATGGAACTCTTCTGATCAGTATTCGACAACGATTTCCCTGCAAAGAAATGTGCACCGCTGTTGGACAGCTGGATGATAACTGGTCGGTTTACCACCTTCGCTGCCTCCAGACAACTATTGATCACGTTAGAATTTACGACATTGATTGCTGGCAGCGCGTAAGCGTTTCGTTTTGCATTGGCAAAGAGTTGTTTTGCACCTGAATATCCGGATACTGTTGACATTTCTAAGATTTAGTTAATTTAATATTTTAGCGTGCTCGAATAGAAGCAAAATTCCGGTACCTGAACGATGTCGGATACCGGAATTTATAGACTTTTTTAGTCAAAGGTATTATGCCTCTTCAGAACTTGCTTCGTAGTTGACATTGTTCTCTGCAATGCCTGTTAAAAGCACATCGGTTTCTTTCTCTTCAGCAAGCGTTGTTTCCAGGATTGTAGAGATGTCATCTCTTCCAAGTGTTTTCGCGAGTTGAGCAAGACCACCGTAAGTAGCGATCTCATAGTGTTCCACTTTCTGCGCTGCGAGGATGAGTCCCACATCGCGTGTTGCAGTACCTTCTTCTGTTTCTTCAATTATACTCTGTCCCTCTAAAACAAGCCCTTCCATGGCATCGCACTTCTTGCCTTGCGCTTTTTCTTCTAGAAGCTCGAACACCTGCTCAAGCCTGGTCACTTGCTCCGCGGTTTGTTCAATGTGGGTTTCAAATGCTTCCTGCAATTCCTCGGACGTAGCTGCTTTCTGCATCTTCGGTAACGCTTTCATCAGGTGCTTCTCTGCCCAATAAATATCTTTAATGCCGTCTACAAATAATTCCATCAATGCTGATTGATTTTCGGGACTTGGTTTCGAAGAACTAGTGTTGCCTTTTGCCTTTCCTTTGGCGGTTGATTTCTTTTCCATAAAGTATTCCAGTGTTTAAATTGTTTCAATTAGTGTATCTCTCTCTTCTTTAAGCGTTCAAAGACGCGTGTGAAAAAAAATTCCTTGACGGTCCCCATATTATATCTCCTTCGCTCGTACAGTAATTTCCCGTTAGTGGGGAATACAACCCATTGAAACATCGGCCATTTTCAAACGCTGACAGAAATAAACATCACATGATTTCAATGTGCGAAGCGGTCGGTTACTAGATCCAGATATGAATACTGTATTTTCAATGTGTGCCAGGCCTCTTAGGATATTGCAATAGCCATACCCTGAACATGTCGTTATAAGCGGTCACACCTATGGTCGAGTAAATACTTCACAAACACACGGTTTGATGGCTAACGAGTGACTCTATGGTGGCTTGCGATGGCACGATCTTCAATTATTGTATTCACGACACAATAATCATCCCATCTTAATCAATTACACCTTGAACCCTTCCAACATTTCATTTCCACGCACTCGCCTTGATTTTGTCACAACAATCAACAGCAGGGTGAACGCTTATTTCACGATGAATAAGATCAGCAAGCAGGGAAATGTCGAGATGGTAGTGAAAACGGTCGTCATGTTCCTATTGTACTTTGTACCTTATGCACTGATCATTTCGGGAATAGTCTCTACTCCCCTTTTGCTGATCCTGATGGTCGTAATCATGAGCATGGGACTCAGTGGAATTGGACTATCGGTGATGCATGACGCAAATCATGGAGCCTATTCCAAACGGAAGTGGGTGAATACAATGCTTGGGTATTCGCTTAACCTGGTTGGTGCAAATGCTTTTAACTGGAAGATTCAACACAATGTTCTTCATCATACCTACACGAATGTTTATGACGAAGATGAAGACATTAGTCCACGTGGAGCGCTACGGCTGTCGCCACATTCAGATTGGAAACCCGCGCATAGATTTCAATACCTGTATGCATGGTTTCTCTATGGATTAATGACGATTGCATGGATGGTGGTTAAAGACTTCGCGCGACTGGTAAAATATCAGAAGAATGGCATGGTTAAGAAAAGCAAAGCCATCCTCAGTCATGAATGGACGATTCTGATTGCCACCAAGCTGATTTATGTCGGATACATTTTCGTTCTTCCTTTAGTTTTTACAACACTGGCGTGGTGGCAGATCCTTGCCGGAATACTGATCACGCACTACATAACAGGTTTCATATTAGCTATTATCTTCCAGCCGGCTCATGTGATCGAAGGGACAGAATATCCACTGCCGGACAACACGCGTACGCTTGAAAATAACTGGGCAATCCATCAGCTCCTCACTACGACAAATTTTGGAAATAAAAGCAGATGGTTTTCGTGGTTCGTGGGTGGATTGAATTTTCAGGTGGAACATCATCTGTTTCCTTCCGTGTGTCATGTTCATTATAGGAAGATCTCGAAGATCGTTCAGGAGACAGCTGCTGAATATAAAATTCCGTACAAGAGCTGCTCTTCCTTTCTCGAAGCACTGAAAGCACACACAAGACTACTGCGTCAACTTGGTATGAAGCCAACGCATTGATCCCCACTGACTGTTAAAGTTAGTTGTCACTTAATTGCAAGGGATCATTTGGCTCTATTGTGGCAGTCTACAGCAGCGTGTTTGATAAAGTCATGGTAGAGATCATCCGTGTGGCAGGTAGACATGCCGTAGCCGTCAATACAAAATCCCATTCTTCCGTCATTGGTTTTCACAATGTAAATGATAGCCTCGTCTCCGGGATCAGATTCTCCCTCGAAACGATAAGTTCGGATGATTCTCACTTCGCCTGGTCTGTACACTCGGCCTCGAAGCGTGAGGCAACCTTTGTATGGTATGAAAAATTCAGCATCCTGATTTTTTTTCTTCAATGAAAATAGCACCTCGCTGAGTGAGTCCATATATCTTCTTGTATCAATTGTCGTTTCCATAATATTCTCTTTTTACTGATAACAAAAGGGGTTGTATTGTTCTGCAACTTTTTTAGACAATTCGTCTAAGAGTACTTACAAACACAATTGCAGAGGAGGTCCGCATTGCTTGATGAGCGAGGTAAACTCATTGTTGAGCGATAAAATCGGGAGGCGCGGTGAGATATAGAAGTGCTGTGCCCTTTTTGACACAGCACTTAACTTTTTTACAAGGCACCTTTCGCAGAACCGGTAGACTTCTTCGAGGAGCCGTTGGCCTTCTTCGCGTGATTCTCCTTAAAGTCCGAGAGTGCATCGGCTAATTCCTGCATGTCAGGATCAAGTCCAGGTGCGAATTCCTCCGGACGCTCAGGCGCCATCGGAATCGGATAGCTTTCTCTCGGCTCCTTCAGGGTCTTAAGTTCGGTCTTTCCATCCAACGGGGATGCTCCCTTGAATATCGCGGCCATCTCAGAACTATCGAGTCTGAAATGATATTGCTCCCGATGAATACCTGCATCCAGAAGTTTTTTTACCTCGGGATATTTTGACGAATCGAACTTTGGAACGGGCAGAACAGCGTTCCAGTTGACACCAAGTGATTCAAGCGCTTTAGCAAATGCAGCCTGGTGCGCTTCATCACGCACAATCAAAAAGGCAACGGTTGCACGCAATGTTTTATTCTCCGACATCTGATAGATGCGGCACTTCTGCAAACGCCCCGTTGCTTCGAGAACAAGATTGTCCATGAGATCGAGAACTAAATTCCCGTGACTGTGGACATAAGACCCGCTCCACGGATTGCCCGCAGCATCTACCGGTAACGCGCCTTGCGCCCCTACGATGAAATGGTGAGGGTTCTGTTGTTCCTTGGCCATATCCATAGTAGCTTCTCCGCCTTCGCCTGGAGCATCAAACTTTTTACCGTGTATTCAGGAGCTCCATCGAGTAGCTGAGCAATGGTTTTCGAGATCAGCTCCACATGGCTGATTTCTTCAATACCCACACCTTGGATCAGATCGAGGTAAGGTCTTGCATTTCCTCTGAAATTAAAACTCTGGAAAAGATACTGCATCATCGTGCGCATCTCACCGAACTGTCCTCCGAGCCCTTCCTGCAGCGCGTTTGCAGCAGAGGGGTCTGGTTCGTCTTTGACAATTTCGTTTATTAATGATTGAACATGGTAGAACATAATGTATTTTGTTTTGACATGTTTAATGTAATTACCATGCCTTGCACGCGTCCGGTATTCAGCAGCGAGACATTGTGGTCTTGATCACGCGACCTTCGATTGGTTAGGAAGGTAATGACAGGGAAATACTAAATGAGTGCTTGTCGCCTGCATTCACAAACAATCCTGCTGCATCGGGAAGTGTTCATTGCTCAATGCTTAAATGGTGCCTGAGGCCTTCAGCACGAGTGGAATCTTCCCGTCCGCTCGATCACCATCGATTCCGAGTTTTCTTTTTTGCTCGGCCACATCAACTGGATCGCCAAATATAAAAAACAGTGCTTCCCTGAATGATTTAGATCGCTTCACGTCCTTGATGATATCTACGTATTCGTGGAAATTGATTTGTATGGGATCATGCTTACGCTCGATCGCATGGGTGATACCATAGATAGGTTTCTCTTCCTCGGGCTGAAAAGTGCCGAACATCCTATCCCAGAAGGAAAATGTAGCTCCGAAATTCTTATTGATATATTTTTCCTGCGAGCCATGTGCACGCGATGGCTAGATGGTGTGGCAAGAACATATTCAATGGCTGGATGAAGTTTTTTAATGTATTCCGTATGCTGCCAAAACTGCAATCTGATTGGTCGCGAAAATAATAATCGGATGAAATCCCATCAACGACACCGGCAGAAAGAAAAGTATTTTCACATACTGGATCCAGCTGAGTCTGAACGACACCGTGAGATTGTAGTGGTCGGCAGAATGATGTGTAACATGAGTACCCCAGAGAAATCGCACATGATGTGAAGTGCGGTGAGCCCAGTAACTGCAAAAATCGAAAACAATGTAGCAGGGCACCACTGTCCACCAGGCAAGCTCCATTCTCCACGGAACCCAGTTATAGGCAACTATAAACAGGAAGAACAACGTTGTTTTGATCAACAAGCCGATCACGACATTGCCAATACCGACAATGATCGATCCGATGGTCTCCTTGCTTTCAAATTTTTCGTGATTGTAATGACGAGATACAAAGTACTCAATAAGAACAAACAGAAACATGACGGGTGCTGCGTAGACGATTATATCAGGCGAACTCGCCATCATATCACCGATATCGTTCAACGGTATTCTCTCGGCACTGAAGAGTGCAGTAACTTCCTTTTCTTCCTTCAACAAATTTCCTCCTCATCCCATGATATAACGATCATGGTTATTGAAAATCGCATGCCGTGGTCCATTGAACAGGTTGAAGCAGTTATACAACCGACCGAAAAGGCTACCGGTACAACTTCTTTTCCTTAAACTTGGCTCCGAAGATCAATTCATTCAGATCCGGCCGGGTTACCCCTATCTTCCGTTGAAGATTGTACATCATTTCTTCCTTTTTTCCATACTCATATTCGAAATCGTTCTCCAGCAGTTCTGGAAAGAGCATTTTCAGTCGGGATTTTTGTTTTACCCAGCTCCTGCTTGACGTTTTTAGATTATTCATATCGTTAGTTTCATTTTTAAGATAATTGTTTCACTTAAACCCATCACAACTTGGGGCCACGCATATAGCGCGAATACCTGCTTTCTAGTCACGTTTATTCGCAGTTAGAGCATATACCGAATCCGGTTCTTATGACTCCACTCCTGAGCCAATCAACAGAAGCGCTCCGAGTATGAGAAGAATAATGGTGATCGTTTTCATAACGCAGGCTGCGTACAGTTGAGCGCGTAGCACTGTATAACAAACTTAATGGGATTTACGTGCGACTTGTTGATATATTAGTTTTGTTAAGTGGAGCCAGAATCGTGCGAAGGTCACTGCAAAAGCGCAAAAAGTTGGAGGATTTATTCAGATTTTCAAAAGCTCCGTGTTTAAGCATATACGTAATCTCCACTACCTGGTCAGGTGTGGAGTAGGTAATGATGGGAATGTCTTTAAAAACTGAGGAACCCTTCATCATCCGCAAACAGGCATATCCGTCCACTACTGGCATGTCCAGATCGAGAAAAATAAAATCGGGTCTTGGCATCACGCTGGCGGAAAGTTTGTTTAATGCGTCCTCGCAGCCTGCCACGCCATAGTACTGGGCACCAACGTTAATGCGCTGCAACGCCTGCACGAATAAGTCCTGATCTTCAACGCATGCTTCAATCAAAAGAATATTCATATCTGGATCGGGATGTTCCTTCTCCCTAGGCATCGTACACTGAAAATATCAGGCCACGAGGTCACGAAACATCTGCTCCTGCGCTGCGGTAAGCTTGTTGTTGTAATAATTTTTTTTGCTGAACATGGTGAAGGAATCTATGTTATCAAAAAATCGCAGTCGATATTTGAAGACGATACCTGGCCCCAGTGTCGCTTTGAGTTTAGGGAGCGAAAAATTCTCAGGTACCCAAAACAGATACACGCCATCAGCATCGAACGATCCAGTTAAGAAATCTTCACCAGACACCATAAGCGCATTGATCAGCACGGCTGTAAATCCTGACCTCCCCGCTACGTACAGTGTATTCCACATCACATTTTCATTTAAAAGTTAAGAAAGACGGTAAGCCCGTCTTCCTTTGCTCATCTGTCACCGCTGGACGCTGGTGTCACCGCACTGTTGGGGGTCAATCAAGTTCCCTTTCTTCGCGGCTGCTATGAAGCTTTAATGGAATCCCAATTACATCTTATTGATTAAGCGAATGAGTTCCTGTCGGCTTTTGCCAAGTTTTACTTGCAGGTGTTCGAGCGTGATCTGCTCATTTCCATCACCACCTTCAAAATCCTTATCACTCAGGTTAGTAAATCTGATTTGCAGGCGTTGTTGTACCGATCTCCAGTCACTGCGCAGCGTAATCATGTAAAGCATACTAAAATATTTCGGTAATCGAGCGAGCTAAGAGAACCAACGAGTGTTTGGACCAACCATGTTCGTGATTTTCAAGTGCATCGTAGGTAGACACCCTAATTATATGCCACTGTAATTACAAAATATTTTTTGTCCAATTATTCGAGGCACGATTATCATTTGTCAAATCTCCAAAGGCAAAAATCACACTTATGAGTAACAAACGAGAGAATGACAACCTTTACCCAGCGGGAACAGTGATTGCGGCAAAAGCCAACCCACAGGTAAAGTTGGTAATCATGAAATACATACACCAGACGTACTACTGCTCAGTGCTTGGAAACGCTGTCGTTAACAATTTAAAATATCGCGAACAGGATCTGATCGCTCCTGACAGTGGTGAACCTCAACGCTGATTTGTCGCAGCGAGTTGACGCTTGAGATATTCTTCCACCTCAAGTTGAAATGGTTTGTTGTTCTTAGACCTTGAAAAGACGTCTTCGAGATGTTTTATGTTGACCGAGCCGGACCGAATTAAAGTCGCCACAGGATCAGCACCAACAATAAACTCAGTACGGATACTATGTTCTCTTAAAAATGAAATAATAATTTCACTGGTATTTTCGGTCTTTATTTCTGCAATCTGGTTTTGCAATGCCGCAACTTCCACAGCCAGCTCTGGATAGTCCATAACTGAAAAGTGATCTGTATTGGAAATTGGCGAATTAATATTCATAATATGTTTTGAATTGATGGTATCTAGCCAAACGCAACGGTCTACGGCTTGCGTTTTGTTGCAGCATTTTTATACAGCACAACCGTTATCGCAGCAGAGATAATTGATCCCAGCAGCAGATAGTGCATGCCCTGAAACGCATCGTATGCAACAACAGCAACGAACCACGCGACAAAAAGTACAGAGGCAATACCATGGAAAAGATTTTTCACTTAAATGATCTTTTCCGCAAAGGTCAGATGGTATGCGAAAGCTGGTGTTAGCATGTCTTACAAGCGAATGGGTTATTTATCTGGTTCAAATTACGTTTAGTTAGTTTGTTGGGAGTCTCGGGACTTGTTGATTTTCCTCGAGCTCACCTTAGCAGTTGTGAAGAGAGAACACACACCCCAACCATAACGTTACAGAGTTTAATAATTAAAATTTAATTTATGTTTCTAACGCAAGCAACATGATCTCACTTTGGGCATGGAAATGAACAGTTATTGCGAGTATCTCAAATCGGGAACCAACGGACTCTTGTATGGCTGCAGTTCACGCAGCATAGATACGCTTGTTCACACACGTTTTTTTAACAAGACTGGTGTATTACTGTTTTACTACGATTCAAGCCTCAAAATGGATTTCAACATATCGCACAAGCCGTGAAATGAACTCGCTTTGGACATAACTTGATTTGCACCAAGCGCTTTGTATTCACTATGATCCCAATTCGCGACACCGGTTGACAGCATTACAACTTGCATGGAACCGAGGTGTTCAACTTCACGAATTCTTTTCAGCGTCTCTTTCCCATCCATTAGCGGCATATTGATATCGAGAAAAGCGAATTCAGGACAGTTTGAGCCGTTACTCGATGCAAGCAAGAGTAATGCCTCGCGTCCACCTGTAGCAGACAAGAAATTGATTGAAGCGTCAACGATTTGGATTGCGTCACGAAAGAGATCAATATCCTCCGGATCATCATCAATACACAGTATTATCATAGTTAATGTCCCGCGGTAAGCCAAGCAAGGCGTTTGAAGACTGCTGAAACACATGCGAAGCAAGAGACTTCGCGATATACTTACTCGCCAGTAAAACTATGCCACGAAGCGGCTTAATGTTTCAACTTGTGGTTAAAGTAGCAATTAATAGCTAATGCCATTTATTTAGGTTAAGTTCGTCAAAACACTGGGGGGGATGGCCAATTTTTGTGGGAAATACAAGTTTATCAAATTCGCGCACGCGCAAAAAAAACTCATCTGAAAAAGATGCCTTAAAAGAACTACCTCCAAAACCTTTCCCAATTGTTGCCTTCGGTGCATCTGCGGGAGGTCTGGAAGCTTTCACTCATCTGCTTGAATTTCTTGATCCAGACCTTGGAATGGCGTATGTGCTCATCATGCACCTTTCACCCAATCATAAAAGTGCGCTGGCTGAAGTTGTGCAGTTGAAAACCAAGATGCCAGTCCATACGGTGGCTGATGGAATGGAAGTACACGCCAATAACATCTACGTTATTCCGCCCAACACTTATATGAGTATAGTAGATGGTCACTTGCGGCTCGCGCCCAGGTCCATGAGTGTCATGGGAAATTTTGCTGTTGACTACTTTCTGACTGCATTGGCCTCGGTTTATCAAAACAATTCGATCGGTGTTATTCTTTCCGGCACCGCTACCGATGGAACGCTTGGATTAAAAGCCGTCAAAGCCGAAGGAGGAATTACCTTCGCGCAGGATGAGACGGCAAAATTTACAGGAATGCCGCGTCATGCGTACGACTCTGGGTACGTGGACTTTTTTCTCTCCCCTGAAAACATTGCAAAGGAACTTGCACGCCTGGTCAAAGTTCCGTACACCAGGCTCCGATCGGACGAGATCGTGTCTGTGCAAAAGGAAGAATTGAATAGACAGGGTGAAGAACTGAAGACCATATTGTCAATTGTTAAGGGCAAGTTTGGAATCGACTTTTTTGTTAACTACAAGCACGCGAGTGTGTACAGGCGTCTGATGCGCAGGATGGTATTGAACAAATGCGAAGATCTTTCGGCCTATGCTACCATGCTGCGGAGCACACCAAAAGAAGTGGACGCGCTGTACGATGATTTTTTGATCAATGTGACCAGCTTCTTTCGCGATCCTGACTTTTTCAAAATACTCTCCACCGCCATATTCCCCGCGCTTATCAAAGAAAGGAAGGCTGCCGACCCTATCAGGATCTGGGTGGCGGGATGCTCGACCGGAGAGGAAGCCTATTCGATCACAATCTGCCTGCTGGAATTCCTTGAGGAAAACTCGCTGAGTGTGCCTATTCAGATCTTCGCATCAGACCTCGACACAAATGCAATCGAAAAGGCACGGCTCGGAATTTATTCGCTGAGCTCCCTGCAAGGAGTACCCGCCCACCATTTGAAAAAGTACTTTGTAAAAATAGACGGGCATTATCAAATTCTAAAGTCTGTCAGGGAACTGTGTATATTTTCACAACAGAATCTTCTCAAAGACCCACCGTTTTCCCGTCTCGACCTTATCAGTTGTCAGAATGTGTTGATCTATCTTGAGTCGTATCCACAAACGAGGATCTTGCAAACATTCCACTATGCGCTGAAACCCGCTGGATTCTTATTTCTGGGAAAATCTGAATCGATCGGTGCGGCCGCTGAACTATTTGAACAGTTGGATAAGAAAGTAAAAATATTCTCCAGGAAATCGACCAAATCTCCTCATTTGGAGTTTACCATTCATACCGCAGAGAAGCCAACGCTGACAGCGCGTGAGCTGGCTGAACAAAATGTTGACATCGATGCGGAAAAAGAGATTTCAAAATTGATCCTGTCGCGTTATGTGCCGCCTTGCATCGTGGTAAACAAAAACCTGCTGATCGCGCAATTCTTCGGGCTGGTTTCACCTTACCTTGAGCCAGTGACTGGGAAAGCAAGTCTGAATGTCCTGAAAATCATCAGGGCGGATCTTGTTGTGTACCTGGGGAGCTTATTGCAGAAAGTCCGCAAGACAGAAACAGTGGCAACAAAAGAAGGAATCATAACGGAAGTAAACAAAAAGTTTAAGTCCATTACGATTGAAGTTGCACCCATAAAAAATGCAGCTGGCGACATCGCATTCCTTGTTGTTTTTCGCGAGGACAATCCACCTATTCAGGTATCCAGCAGCGAGAAAACCATTAAATCAAAATCGAGAACAGATTCAAAGCAGACAACCATTACAAAACTTGAAGAGCAGCTCGCGGAATCGCGGGGTCTTATACGGGCATCTAATGAGGAGTATGAAACGACCTATGAAGAATTGCAGGCGTTTAATGAAGAGATCCTGTCGTCCAACGAAGAATTGCAAAGTGTGAACGAAGAGCTTGAAACTTCCAAAGAAGAACTACAGTCCGCCATCGAGGAACTTTCCACCACCAATGAGGAGCTGCGGAAAAGAAATGTCGATCTAAAACAATCGCAAACCTATGCCGAAGCGATTGTTGAAACGGTTCATAGTCCACTGTTGATTCTAAATTCAAATCTCCAGGTAAGAATGGCAAATAAAGCTTTCTACCGCACATTCAAGCTGACACAGGAACAAGCTGAAGGCTGCTATATCTACGAGTTGGGAGATAGTGCATGGGAGATTCCTGCGTTCCGGGAACACTTGAATGAACTGCTCTCTAAAAAATCAAATTTTAAAGATTTTGAACTTAAGCATTTTTTTCCCGGGCTTGGCGAGCTCGTCCTCGATGTAAATGCTTACCGTCTTGTCAAAGATGATAATACGAATGAAACTTTGATTCTGCTCGCATTCAATAACATCAGTGAACTATTGCGTGCAAACCGGGAACTTAAGAAAGTGAATGAACAGCTTGCCGAATTTGCTTTTGTGTCGAGTCACGACCTGCAGGAACCCCTTCGAAAGATCCAGCATTTCGCGAGCTACCTTGCACAGCCACAGGCGAATCTTAATGAATTTGCGAGAACATATTCAAACAAGATACATGCTTCATCGGCACGGATGTCGACACTGGTACGCGATCTTCTGAGCTTTTCCCTGCTCAGTCAGGGTGAACGAAAGCTGGTGACAGTAGATCTGAACGAGACACTTAGAAACATCATTGATGACCAGGAAGGTATCATCGCAGTAAAAAAAGCTGTGATCAACGTAGCCCCCCTCCCGTCCATTCATGCGGAACCTGCACAGATGACACAGCTCTTTACCCATTTAATCGACAATGCATTAAAGTTCGGGAAGGAAAACCCTGTGATCGACATCACGGCTGATAAGCTCTCAACCGAACAGGTGGAACAGTACGAACTAAACCGGGATAAAAAATATGCAAGCATTATCGTAAGCGATAATGGGATTGGGTTCGATCAAAAGTATGCGACCAAAATGTTTACGTTATTCCAAAGGCTGAATAACATCAAAGGCCTTGAGGGATCGGGCGTAGGTCTGGCGATCTGTAAAAAAATTGTGGAAGATCACGGAGGGCTGATCACGGCTATCGGAAAGGAAAACGAGGGTTCTACTTTTACGGTAATACTTCCGCTGTAGCAAACTCCGCACGCACGCTTCAATTGCTATCGATGTGCAACAGGGGAATCCTTGAGCAAGACGTTACGAATGCATGTCCTCAATTTTTCCACTGAGCTTCCTTTTGAAATAAATTCTTCAGCACCCAGCGACTTCAGTCTCTTCACTTCCCGGCTATCTGTTGATGTCGAATAAATAACAACAGGTACGGCTTTCAAGCGATCGTCTGATTTCAGTCTGATCAGGCATTCCAAACCATTCAATCGAGGCATGTTAATATCAAGGAAAATAAAATCGGGAAGCCGTGTCAGCGCATTCAGGATATCTAAAGCTTCCTGGCCGTCCTTCGAAAGAACGACTTCGATCGCGGGGTTGATCTGTTCAACTAAATCGCAAAATATTTCACGGTCCTCCGCATCATCATCAGCATAAAATATTTTCATAATTTTTGTGGGAGATGTAAGATAGTCAATGCTGGTAGGTTTAGCTAGTGATCCAACGTATTTACTTCATACATGAACCACGAGCGCTGTGTTAGAACAACGAACAAACCAGCGCAAGCGGCTATTAATAAGCATCGATTGCAACCATGCCTTTTTTGTTCAAGAAAATTCGCCAATAACCTGAAAGCTTCACACAACGTTGAAGTCACAGGTAAGCTGTTCCTCTCGTGTTCGTCATTGAGTAGCAGGGTGTTTAAACACCATTGACGATTCTCCTTGTAATTCCTACGACATTTAAAATCATCAAACGTCTACAGTTGCAACTGGCTCTGGAAGAAAGAAGGCAGAAAGAAAGGTTAAGCATTCACCCCTGCTCCTCGTAAAACTGGCCTCATACCTCTTGACTTTTCCACGGCAAGCCTGCTGAATATGAACTACTGTTGGCTCAAGCTTGTCAGGATTAATAGTCGCGTAAACAAGTCGCTGCATCTGTTGTTCGAAATGATGAAGGAGGTCATCGAAACGTTGCTCATGCTGCATTAACGATTCAACCAGTTTGTTGGCAGCTTTGGAGTCGGGTAGAGACACCAACGGGAAACTTAGCAGGATGCTGAGCTGAGTAATCAACTCATTCAATTCGGTCTTATGGAAGTCCACAAGCCTCGACCAGGCTTTCAGTTCATAATTGTAATATTGTAATTGTCCGTAGATCATGCTGTCCAGGATACATTTTGCTTATATATGTTCGTTCACTCAGGTCTTCGAAAAATGTCATTATATCCTCTTCTCTAGCGTTCGGCTTCGACCGCGGCATGGTAGTTTCAATCATTCGCTCTCATAATCCTGATAAAAGAGAATTCAGTTCCTCACGTGTTTTACCAAGCTTCTTTTGAAGGAGTTCCAACATGACATCTTTTTTACCGTAGTCGTACCGGAAATCTTCTTCATGCAAGTGCGGAAATTCAAGCCTCAATTTTGCCTTCTGCAGTGCCCACAATTGCTCGGGGTTTTTTATCGATTTCATATGGCCAGATTTAATTCTTTGGAAAATTACTCACAACGATTACCAGG
>DASWTP010000113.1:0-14182 GCA_036402075.1 Chryseosolibacter sp.
GCTTCTACAAAAACGGCAAAATTGTTTTCCTGGACGAACTCATGGACTTTGAGACCTATCTGCGCTTTCTGCATTCCTGCGATGGATTGGTAATGAATCACATGCGCCCCCAGGGATATGGAAATATTTTTATGATGATGTATATGAATAAGCCGGTGTTGCTGAACCGAAAGAACATATCATTACCCGACCTGGAGGCTGCGGGCATTCGTTGGATGCCAATTGACGAAGCAGCTAACCTCAAGCCGGGAACATCGATAGCCAATAAGTCGCAGATAGTAGAAATGTTATCACACGACAAGCTGATCACGCTGTATCAAAACTTATTCAGGTAGCTACTTGACCCTTTCCGGGTTTTCCGAAAGAAAAGCTGCCCACGATTTGGACGAAACCTTGTTTGACCCCTTCTGAAAATGATGACACAAAGCTACCGCGAGTGCATCCGTGGCATCGAGCAGTTTTGGAATCTCCTTTATCTTCAATAGAGTCATCAGCATTTTTGCCACCTGCTCTTTCGAAGCATTTCCATTTCCAGTGACCGACTGCTTTACCTTCTTCGGTGCATATTCAACAATTGGAATTTCCCTTGATAATGCCGCGGCCATCGCCACGCCCTGCGCGCGACCCAGCTTCAGCATAGATTGAACGTTTTTTCCGAAGAAGGGAGCTTCAAGTGCAACCTCATCGGGTGAATACTCATCGAGCAGGCTGATCACCCGTTCAAAGATCTTTTTAAGCTTGAGTTCGTGCCCTTCATATTTCGAGAGGTGAATTACGCCAAACTGCATCAGGTCAATGGCCGATCCTCTTATGCACACAATGCCGTATCCCATCACCGTAGTCCCCGGATCCAAACCCAAAATTATCTTCTCTTTTACAACTTTTCCCACGCAACAAGATAGGCAGCGTTTATAAATTATTGAAATTACAGGGTGATTCTGGTGATTATCTTTCTCACTGCATATTGTCTGCTCCTCCTGGTGTTCCATTCGGGCTGGCACCGTGCTGTCCGGAATCGGGAGAACAGCAGTGTCCCGTTTTACCCTATGATCTCCGTTGTTGTTCCGTTTCGCGATGAGCAGGAAAGCCTTGCATCATTGCTTGACGATCTTCGTCAGCAGGAATTCAGTAATTACGAAGTCATCCTCGTAAATGATCACTCGAGTGATGATTCGGTAGCGATCGCAGAGCAGCATAGGTTCCCTAATGTTTCCATCGTTCAAAACAGGCATTTGGGAAAAAAGGCCGCCCTTGACACAGGGATTGAAATCGCAAAAGGTGAAATTATCGTCACCACAGATGCAGATTGCAGCGTAGGTAAACATTGGCTGGAGAGCATCCGCAAGAGCCTGGTGAACCCCAAGATAAAGTTTGTATTTGGTGCTGTCGGGATTCAGCCACAGCCAACGTTTTTTGCGGCCCTGCAGCGCGTTGAATTTGCAAGCTTGATCGGATCGGGGGCTGCATCTTCCGCAATCGGTTTTCCTACCATGAGTAATGGAGCAAACCTTGCATTTCGGAAAGAAGCTTTTGCTCAGGTAAAAGGCTATAAAGGAAACGAGCACATCGCTTCTGGGGATGATGAGTTTCTCATGCGTAAAATTATACAGACCTTTCCGGATTCTGTTAAGTTTATCCCGTACGCGGACGCCACCGTGTTAACCAAGCCCCAGAAGTCACTCGCGGAGTTCGTGCAGCAGCGATTGAGATGGGCAGGAAAGTGGAGGCACAATTCTTCAAAGGTATCCGTTGCGCTCGCGTTTTTCATTGTTGGCGTCCAGCTGGCGTTTACGGCTGCGGTAATTTCTTCGCTGTTCTCCCTCAACTACTCAATTCTGATCCTGTTGTTGACTAAGATGTTTCTCGAAGCCACATTTATCAACCGGGTTTGCCGGTTTACAAAAGTTGGAATGGCGTGGGCTGCTTTTCTCGTGCTCCAAATCGTTTATCCTTTTTATGTGCTTGGTATCGGATTGATGTCCAACGTGACGCAGCCTGTGTGGAAGGGCAGAGCCGGTTGAGTGGTACATCCAAACGCGGATAGTCGGACCGCATGAAGATCCGGGTCAGGCATCAGAAATCTCACAACAATACGGATTAATCCCTGGGCTTGTTGGTTCCATTTCTCGCGAAATCTGGCTGCGGCTTTATGCTCTAACCTTTGCGCTTTTTGTTACCTTTAGGGCTGTAACCTCATTATGACTGAACTGGACATCAAGAAACAATTTGAGATCAAGGAACTGGAACTCAATGCGTTGCTGGAAATCACCCAGGCGATCAACAGTAATCTTCCGGAAGAATCTCTTTATAAGATTTATAACTTCACCCTCCGCTCAAACCTCAACATTAAAAAACTCGCGCTCTTCGTGCTGGATGATGAGTGGAACTGCAAAGCAAGTTTTGGAACCGACCGTACGTTTCATCGCGCGAAGCTGCTGCCGGAGTTCAAAACCATCCAGGATATCACACACCTGAAAGATTTCGAGCAGTGCGACTTCACTGAGTTCGACATCGTAATTCCTGTAACACACAAAGCCAATACGCTGGCGCTGGTTTTTGTAGGAGGGTTGGATAAAAATGATCCTCGATACGAGAACGAAGATGGAATCAGGTTCATCCAGGCGTTGAGCAATATCATCATCGTTGCCATCGAGAACAAGAAGCTCGCGCGTAAACAACTGGAACAGGAAGCCTTTCGTAAAGAGCTCGAGATCGCAAGCGATGTCCAGCAGTTCCTGTTTCCTGAAACCCTACCCAATACCGAGCTTCTCAAAGTGGAGGCAAGTTACCTTCCTCACGACCGCGTGGGAGGAGATTACTACGACTACATTCCGATCAATAAAAACCAGTTCCTGATTTGTGTTGCTGACGTAAGTGGAAAGGGAATCCCTGCGGCACTCATGATGTCGAATTTCCAGGCGGTGTTGCGAACCTTGCTGCGGCAGACACCAAACCTTACTGATATCGTGGAGGCACTGAACTTCCAGGTTCTTGAAAATACGAAAGGAGAGAAGTTCATCACCTTCTTTGCCGCGATCTATGATATTCGCCTTAAGACCATGGTCTATGTTAACTCGGGCCACAACCCGCCAATTCTGTATGACAAGAAAAATGGCGTGAGGTTATTGGAAGAAGGTTCAACCGTATTGGGGGCCATGCATCCATTGCCTTTCCTCAACGAGGGCTTTGTCACCGGGTTGGACGATTTCCTGCTTTTCTGTTACACTGACGGATTAACCGAAACAGTAAACGAGCAGGGACAGGAGTTTGGTGTGGAATCGCTGCTAAGCTACTTCAAAGAACCTCAGACCTTCACGAAAGATTTAAAAGTAATTCACCAGGATATCATTGTTGCTTTGGACAGATTCAAAGGAAAGAACGGGTATCATGATGATATTACGATTCTTTCCTGTCGAGTAGGATGATACCCCACAGAGTTCCATTCTTTATCCCCTGGCTATATCCATCGCTGGTGTGGCGCATGCCATCCCGAGCCAACGATCTCTATCTGACGTTTGATGACGGTCCGATTCCGGGCCCCACCGAATTCGTTCTCGATGTGCTCGCAAAAAATAATGTCAAAGCAACATTCTTTTGCATTGGCGATAATGTGCGGAAGCATCCTGCCGTATTCGACCGTGTGGTGGCAGAAGGACATGCTGTCGGCAACCACACGTTCAACCACCTGAGCGGATGGTCAACCACCGATTCAAAATACCTGGAGAATATTCAGCTTTTTGAATCAAGCCTGGGCAATAAAATAAAATCATCCCACTTGTTTCGTCCTCCCTATGGAAGAATAAAACGAACGCAGATCAAGGCGCTTCCGCACTTCAAGATCATTATGTGGGACGTACTTTCTTTTGATTTTAACAAAAATATTTCGCCAGAGAAATGCCTTCGAAACACGATCGCGGCAACACGCGCGGGTTCCATCATCGTCTTCCACGATAGCCTTAAAGCCGAGCGCAACATGAGCTATGCTTTTCCGAGGTTTGTCGATCACTTTCTAGACCGCGGTTACGAGTTCAAACTCCTTTCACAATGAAAACCGTGCTGGTAACACCGCTTGATTGGGGATTAGGCCACGCCACGCGTTGCATGCCGATCATTCGCGAATTGCTGAAGCGGAGATGTACCGTTGTGATTGCGGGCAGCGGCTCATCACTCGATTTGCTTCGAAAGGAGTTTCCATTTTTAAAAACGTATGAGCTTATCCCATACAACCCGGTTTATCCGCTTAAGCGCTCTGGCATGGTTTGGAAGATGGCAAGCCAGCTTCCAAAGTTTTTCATGACGATAAAAAAGGAGCATGAACAAACCGAAGAAATTGTTCAGGAAGCTAATATCGATCTGATTATCTCGGATAATCGCTATGGCTGCTGGTCAACGAAGGCACCATCGGTGTTCGTGACGCACCAAAGCAGCATCCTTATGCCGAAACGTTTTGGGTTGCTTGCTCCCGTGGTGAGACGATTCAATCGAAGGTATATGAGTTGTTTCGATCAATGCTGGGTTCCGGACTTTTCTGGTGGAAACAATCTGACAGGCCATCTCAACCACTATGCGCGAAAAAGACTGAATCAATTCAAGTTCATCGGGCCACTTTCACGATTTGAGGCTTCAAAGCGAAAACGCGATCGCATTTACGATGTGGCGGTGATCCTGTCAGGTCCCGAGCCGCAGCGGACGATGCTTGAGAAAATTGTTCGCGTGCAACTGGAAGCTACGGATCTCCAATATTGTATCGTTCGAGGTATTGTAAACCCGTCATCACGATCGATCGCACCCAACATTTTTGATTACCTCACAAGTTCGCGTCTGCAAGAGGTGATTGAGTCTTCGGCCGTCATTATTGCTCGGAGTGGGTACAGCACGGTAATGGACATGGCCGCCCTCAGAAAAAAAGTGATCTTCGTACCAACTCCCGGTCAGACCGAACAGGAGTACCTCGCCAAAACACTTTCTGAAAAGGGGATTGCGCATTTCGTCCCTCAAAAGTCCTTTGACCTCCAGCATGCGCTGAATGAGTCGAGAAATTTCTCAGGTTTTCGTCATTTCAATTTCGGGTCACACTTGCTGTCTGACGCGTTAGATACCTTACTTGGGATCAAACGGGTAGTGAAGATCAGTTAGCCTCACATAGTCGGAAACTTCCACGGAGACCGATAGTCTGGCTTCAGATAAGCATTCGCTTTATTGTCTGCTTTAAAGTTTTTCTTTTCAGCATCCCACAGAAGTTTGTTCCCTGTGCGGTATGCGATGTTGCCCATATGTGCTACCAGGGCGGAGTTGTGCCCGAATTCAATGTCGCAGATCGGTTGTTCACGTGACTTCACGCAGTCAATGAAATTCTTTACGTGTTTTTGATGATCTTTTGTATCGGCCGGCTGCAAGGGGATCACCTCGGTCTTTGTTCCGTTGTTGCTGTCACTTTCGGCAATCACTTCCCACCCTTCGCGATTCACAACGAGCGTCCCGTTATTCCCGACAAAGGCGATACCGTAATTCCTTCCATAAAGTCCCTTTTGGACTCCTCCGGCATGGTCCCATTCGAGTGTGAATTTTCCAAAGTCATACAGCACATTGAGTGTGTCAGGCGTCTCGATGCAATTTTCTGGATAGGCATAAATACCACCGGACGCCATGACACTCTGAGGAGTTGTCACGTTCATCGCCCACAACGGGATGTCGAGAAGGTGGACTCCCCAGTCGGTCATCAGCCCACCTCCCTGGTTCCAAAAATGTCGCCAGCTGCCGTGAAAACGATTTTTATTAAATGGCGTTTTTGACGATGGTCCAAGCCAGGTTTCATAATCTACACCAGCAGGTGGAGCTGAATCCGGCACTTTCGGATTGCCTTTTCCATATTCGAAGTAAGCCCACGTGCGAACTTTGCGAATCGTTCCCAGTTTTCCTGATCGCACCAGTGCCACAACATCCTGCCAGTGCTGGCCGCTTCGCTGCTGTTGTCCAACCTGAACTACGCGCTTGTATTTTCGTGCCGCTGCAAGCATAATCTGACACTCCGCAATACTGTTGGCCAGCGGCTTTTCAACGTAGACATCTTTCCCTGCCTGGCACGCTTCAACCGTTGGCAGACAGTGCCAGTGATCAGGCGTGCCGATAATGACTACATCAATGTCTTTGTTGTCGAGCACCTGCCTATAATCTTTATATAGCTTAGGCATTTTGCCCGTGAGCTCCCGCACTTTAGCGGCACGTTCATTCAGCACATTATCGTCTACATCGCAAAGCGCAACGCACTCAACTTCTGAAATCTTCAGGTGATCTTCCAAATTGTAAAATCCCATTCCGCGGCAGCCTATCAAAGCCACCTGGATCTTGTCGTTCTGGGAAACACCGGCACGAAGCTTTGAATAAAGCAGTGGGGTGAGCGCAGCACCGGCCATCGCAGCGCCTGACACTTGAAGAAACTTGCGTCTTGAGTTCATACGAGGTTAATTGTAATTATACAATATACGATTATAAAAATGATCGATAACAGGGGCTCCAATTTCAAACCGTGCATTTGTCAATCGTAATTCTTAATTCGTCATTTTATCCGCATCTTTGCACAAGAATTCAGCAGCACAGATGTCTCCCACTAACGTATATTTCACCGACTCTCACTCGCATATTTACTCAGACGAATTTAAAGCCGATCGTGAGGATGCGCTCGAACGGACCAAGGCCGCCAACGTGATGAAACTGGTCATGCCAAATGTTGACCATACATCCATTGACGGAATGATGGAAGTTGAGGACAAGTGGAAAGGGATGTGTTATGCCACCATGGGCTTACACCCTTGCTCGGTAAAAAAAGATTTTCAACGTGAACTTTATATCGTTGAAGATTGGCTCTCCAAACGAAATTTTGCCGCGGTAGGCGAGATGGGCACCGACATGTACTGGGACAAAACGTTATGGCATGAGCAGGTCGAAGCGTTTCGGATACAGGCAGCCTGGGCGAAGCAATACCGGTTACCGATTATCATCCATTGCCGTGAAACACTTGACGAAACTATTAAGCTTGTGGAAGAACTGCAGGATGGCGAGCTCACAGGCGTCTTTCATTGCTTTGGTGGAAATGCCGAGCAAGCCGAACGCATCGCGAAGCTGAACTTTTTCGTTGGCATTGGCGGGGTAGCAACGTTTAAGAAGGCTGGCCTTGACCTCGTGCTTCCGAACATCCCGCTCAGCCAAATTGTGCTTGAAACCGATAGCCCTTACCTCGCGCCCGTGCCTCATCGCGGAAAGCGAAATGAACCTGCTTACATCCCGCTCATCGCACAAAAAATCGCGGATACCGTGAAGGTGTCGGTTGAGGACGTGATGAAACAAACAACTGACAATTGTTTCCAACTATTTCCTTCAATCGCTTAACTTGTGGCCACAACCCGCGCGCATGAATTTTAAACAAGTTGTTATCAACACGGCTCTTCCCCAATCGCCCAAGGGGAGAGTTTTAATTATTTATACGGGAGGAACCTTCGGGATGACTTACGATAAAGATGGCGTACTCATTCCTTTTGATTTTGGTTTGATCCTCGAACATCTTCCCACGCTTCGCAATCTTGCGCTTGAACTCACCGTTATTTCATTTGAAAATCCAATCGACTCCTCCAATATAGAACCGAGTCACTGGCAGGCGCTGGCCAATATCATCGCAAAAAATCACGAGAGCCACGATGGCTTTGTCGTCCTCCACGGCACCGATACCATGGCCTTCACGGCCTCGGCTTTGAGCTTCATGCTGGAAGGTCTTTCCAAGCCGGTCATCTTCACAGGCGCACAACTCCCGATCGCTGAGCCGCGATCCGATGCACGCGAAAACTTAATTACCGCGCTCGAGATCGCAGCAGCAAAAAGAGATGGAAAACCCCTGGTACCGGAAGTTTGCATTTACTTCGACTACGAATTGCTGCGCGGCAACCGAAGCAAAAAAGTCGAAAGCATGCAGTTTGATGCGTTTGACTCGGGTAACTATCCACCATTGGCCAAGGCGGGAGTGAAGATCGACTATAATTTCGCGTTTATCCGCGAGGCGAATGGAAAGAGCCTCAACCTCAGAACCAGAATCGACCCCAACATCTCGATCTTAAAATTGTTTCCCGGCATTTCCGAGACAACAATCGATGCGATCCTGGCTACTAAAAACCTGAAAGCCGTCATACTCGAAACCTACGGCTCGGGCAACGCGCCAACGTCTTCATCATTGATCAACGCTTTGAAAAAGGCAATCGACAATGGAATTATAGTAGTGAATATTTCGCAGTGCCCAGGCGGAATGGTGACGCAGGGCCGTTATGAGACGAGTCGCGAGCTGCTCAAGATCGGAGTAATTGGCGGAGCCGACATGACTACCGAGGCGGCTGTCACCAAGCTGATGGTTTTACTGGGCGAAAATGGGAACATCGCCACTCGTGACATGATCGCAAAATCGTTGGCTGGAGAATTAACGGTGTAGCGACAAAAAAAGCCATGCTTATTAAAAACATGGCTTTGCGGAGAGAGCGGGATTCGAACCCGCGATACGGTTTCCCGTATACACACTTTCCAGGCGTGCTCCTTCAACCACTCGGACACCTCTCCGTGGTTAAAACGGGCACAAATAAATCAATAAAATCGACCGTTTGCAAATCAACCTTTGGGCGCGCCAAAAGCGTTGCCCTGATCCGCCATACACATTGCGACCAGCTGCACAGTCTCTGCTCTACCCGGGAGTTCAGGATTGATTGCAAGGAAGGGACCAAACCTTGCTAAGCTGTCGGCTCCCCGTAAAGAACAACGGAAAATATCCTCCCGATCGCAAACATTTCAATCTACCGGCTGTTAAAAGAATTCGAACATTAAACCAAAGCCGTATTATGCTTTCACACCTCATTTACATTTCAAGCAGGACCCCGCAATGCACAGAAGCCGAAATCGAGAAAATCCTTGTCGCTTGTCAAAAAAACAACCCCGCACTCGGTGTTACCGGTGTGCTCCTGTACTCTCCAACCACCTTTGTCCAGTACATTGAGGGTGACTATAAGAATCTCAGTGCTCTGTATGATAAAATTAAGCTCGACAACCGGCACAAAAGCACGATGATGATCAGCAGTGCACCCATCAAGGAGCGATCATTCCCAAGCTGGCATATGGGAACCAAGAAGCTCGACCTTCAAAGTGTAGATTTCAG
Source organism: Chryseosolibacter sp. (assembly GCA_036402075.1). GTDB lineage: Bacteria > Bacteroidota > Bacteroidia > Cytophagales > Cyclobacteriaceae > Chryseosolibacter. The sequence goes on from DASWTP010000113.1 coordinate 9,185, forward strand.
AACTCAAATCACTGAGAAGGAAAGAACCATCCTCAATGAAGTGCTTGAAGGGAAAAAACAAGATTCTCAACGTGCCATTGAACTGATCAAAAAGTTTTTCAAATAATAGCTTGGGGAGGGCTGTCGTTCGGCAGCCTTCTTTTTACAATCAGCCGCTTCCCAGCCTGACATCGTTTGAGCACATTCGTGCAATTTTTTTACCTTGCAACGATGCCAGACATTCGTAAAACCCTCATGTATTCCGTTGGCTTCGGAGTCTTCTACTTCGCGCTTAACTATTATATGTTTGACTATACATTTGGCCGCGCTCTTTTCAACACGCTATTCACAACAATTTTCGTTGGCCTGATCTTTCATTTTGTTGAGCCGTGGATGATGAAGCGGATGGCGACCGGGCTTTTGAAATCAATTCCTCCACTCGAGTTGTTAACCGGTGAGAATATCGTAATGGAATCGGCAGCGAATCATTTTCGGGGCATGGAGGCTGTGGGAGGCCGGCTTACCCTTACAAATCATCGGCTTGTCTTTGTCGCTCATAAGCTGAATGTCCAAAACAGGCGCACTGAGCTTGACCGTAACATCATTGTCGAAGCAAAGCGCCATGCTAAGTTTTCAAAGGGAATGGTTCTCAAAACCAATGAAAATGTAAGCCACACCTTTATTGTTGACTCGCGTGACCAGTGGATTGCGGAAGTGAATGGAAATTCCTCACCACACACTTAGTTCTAAATGTGTACGCTGATTCAATAGTTCCGCGCAGTATTGCTTTGATCCGGTCTGGATACGCGGTCGATTTTGCAGCATTAGCGGTTAGCATCTTCGCATTCTTCTTGATAGATTTATTGCATTAATGTAATTCCATGAAAAGAATCATATTACCGTTTTTGTTGTCCGCAAGCGTATCAGTTACCGCGCAGGATTTTTCGTATCAGCGTCCACCTGACGATATCGCAAAACTCGTTGAGGCACCATTAACGCCAACGGTATTTCTGTCGCACGACAATGCATGGATCATGTTGCTCGACAAGTCCGATTACCCCAGCATCGAAGAGTTGTCGCGCCCCGAACTCAGGATTGCCGGGCTCCGCATCAACCCGGAGAACTTTGGACCGAGCCGCCCCAACTATATGATTGGCATGAAGCTCAAAAAGCTTTCTGACAACACAGATTACACAATAAAAAACCTTCCCTCGCCCTTGCTGATCAGCAATGCCAGCTTTTCCCCGGACAGCAAGAAGGTTGCCTTCTTACAAAACAACGCTGACAAGATTGAATTGTGGGTGGTAGATATCGCAACGCTTACCGCTTCCAAAATAACAGATCGTAAAATCAGTGATGTGGTCGGGACTCCGTACAGCTGGCTAACCGACTCGCAGCACATTCTCTTTGCTGCGGTGCCTGCGGATCAAAAATCAATGCCACAAAAATCACGCGTTCCTGCCGGGCCAGTAATCGAAGAAAATCTTGGTAAGAAAGCGCCTAACAGAACCTACCAGGATCTGCTTAAAAGTCCCTATGACGAGGCATTGTTCGAATATTATGCGACATCAGAATTAGTTTTAAAGAATATTGGAGGTGAAGAGAAAGTTATTTCTGCCGGCATCCATACCGGTGCAAGCTTATCTCCGGATAACAACTTAATCCTCGTCAAAAAACTGCACAAGCCGTTCTCGTACCTGGTGCCTTTTAACCGGTTCCCGCAGCGGGTTCAGGTGATCGATCGCAGCGGGGCCCTGGTTAAAGAGGTCATCGACATACCGTTGACCGACAACATTCCCAATGGCTTCAATGCAGTTCAGGTGGGACCACGAGGCCACGCGTGGCGTGCTGATAAACCAGCAACACTCTTTTGGATTGAAGCACAGGATGGGGGCGATCCCAAAGTAAAAGTTGATACCAGGGATAAAGTGTTCGAGTGGAATGCACCGTTTACGACTACTCCTGCCGAACTCGTCAGCACCCAGTTGCGCTATGCAGGTGTAACCTGGGGAAATGACAACGTTGCATGGATTTATGAATTCTGGTGGAACGACCGAAAGGAAAAAGTCGTGCAGTTGAATCCCTCTACCAAAGCAAAAAAAGTTATTGTTGAAAAATCTTCGGAAGATGCATACAACGATCCGGGTAACGTGGTAACAGCACCCAATCAATATGGTAGGTATGTGATGCTGATCCAGGACAACCAGGTATTTCTTTCGGGCGATGGTGCATCTCCGGAAGGGGACCTGCCGTTCCTTGACAAGCTGGACCTCAACACGGGTAAGAAAACACGCCTTTGGCGATGTCAGGCACCGTATTACGAATTTATGATTGACCTGGTTGATCCAAAGAAAATCACCTTCGTCACCTCACGTGAATCACAAACTGAGAATCCAAATATTTTTCTCAGAACAGCAAACTCCGGTAAGCTCACAAAGCTGACCAACTTCCCGCATCCATATCCGCAGATTAAAGACGTGAAGAAGCAGGTGTTGAAATACAAGCGCGAAGATGGTGTTGATCTGACAGCTGATCTCTATTTGCCGCCCGGATATAAGAAAGAAGATGGACCACTGCCGACCCTCTTCTGGGCATACCCGGAAGAATTTAAGTCGAAGGGGAACGCTGGCCAGGTGAAGGGATCGCAATACACCTTTACAAAAATTTCATCTGGTAGTCCGATCTTCTGGGTTACTCGTGGTTATGCAATCCTTAACAATGCTACCATCCCGATTGTTGGAGAAGGTGAAGAAGAACCGAACGATACTTATGTAAAGCAGCTGGTTGCCAGCGCCAAAGCTGCGATTGACTATGGGGCTTCGCTTGGAGTTGTAGATCCAAAACGTGTAGGCGTGGGGGGCCATTCTTACGGAGCCTTCATGACTGCCAACTTGCTTGCACACAGTGATCTTTTCAAGGCCGGAATAGCCAGGAGCGGTGCCTACAACAGGACGCTAACACCATTCGGCTTCCAATCTGAGGAGCGTACGTACTGGGAAGCTCCCGACATCTACCACCAAATGTCGCCATTCACCTATGCCGACAAAATCAAAGAACCGATCTTGTTGATTCATGGCGAGGCCGATAACAATTCAGGGACTTTCCCGATGCAGACAGAACGTTTTTACAATGCTATCAAGGGTCATGGTGGCACGGCCAGGTATGTTCTTTTGCCCTACGAAAGTCATGGCTACCGGGCAAAGGAATCGATCATGCACATGCTGTGGGAAATGGACAGAATGCTTGAAACGTACGTGAAGCCCACTGAAGAGTTGAAAGCCGTTATCCCGGGGAAATAGGTGAGTGCTGGCCAGACCGCAAGCTACCGGAGTATACTGAGCTTACCTTCATTCTTTTTGCTGGTAATCGAACACCGTAGGAGAACATTATTCGCCCATGTCTGCAATTGCCCATGTGAATGGAATAATGTTGGAATTTCGTTAATGTTTTTATCTTTAATGATATAAACCCTCTTCCATGCAAGCCGATTCGTTCCAATCGCTTCCCAACCTCCGCAAATTTATCGCCAATCAAGGCTATAAATCGTTGGCTCCTTTACTGTATTCGGTGACTATTGTAATTAAAACGAACGACCGATCCTGGGTGTCAATCAATGACCGTGTAGATAGCGGCAACTAAGCAACGCAGATGCATAAAATAAAACCCTCAACCATAAATGAAAACAACACTAACCCTCCTCGTTTTTTTTAGCATGGCGCTGTCGTCTAAGGCACAGACTTCAGCTGGAAAACCCCTCGAAGTGTTTAAAACGGCTGATGACTTTTTTTCCAACAACAAGGTCACAGTTGCAACATGCACAAGCCAACGCGGCTCAAAGTTTAAATGCGAGGGCAAAGAAGTTGATGTCCGGGCTGAGGGATATTTCGGATACACCTGGGGAACCGTTACCACGCGCGACAAGAACCTTCGGGTGATCATTCATCCTAAGAACGGTTCTTTAGTTACCTTTATGGGTGGCTGCAAGGACTTATTGTTCTACATGCCCGCATCCGTTGATGTTAAGGGAGAGTTTGAAGAGAATGGGGAATTCATAAAGGGAGAGATGCTGTACTCCGGTGAACGGCCGGAATTTATCAAGGATCTTAATTTCAAGGACAAGATCCTGAACCTGGAGAAGGCGTTGGCTGCTAAGCCAGAAGTGGTGAAGGATTTCCAGACGGAGCGAGAGACAGTGTCCGCGAACGAATGGGGAAAAAACCGGATGTACTTTTATAACAAATACACGCGGCAATATTGCACCGCGAAATAGCGGACCGTGACTGTCGCCCGAATCACTTCAAAAGATGTTGCAAAAAAGCGTTTAGAATCCGAAATTGCTTATAGGAGCAGGGTCGGGTTGATTGCGGGTGATTCATTAGGAGAGTGGAAACGAAAATAGATTCGAACTACATTTCTTTTTATATGAACAAATTTCAGGATCTCAAAAAGCAAATTGAAGCGATGCAGGAAGATGCAGAACGCTTCTATCAAAAAGGAAATTCAGCCGCAGGTGTCAGACTGAGAAAGGGGATGCAGGAATTAAAGGCAGCTGCGCAGGAAATCCGCGAAGATGTGCAACGCATCAAAAACCAAAACTCGCAGACCGCCTAGCGAACAATGTATGCGTGTTCGTTGGCACCTTGCGCCAATGACAGAGCCGGATTGTCAGTTTGCTGGTCAACAGTTCAAGAGAGAAGGGCACAGGGCCCTTTTTCCTTGAATGCTCTTACGAGTTCGAAGCTGTCGCACAGTCAATGCGCCCAGGCAATTGAGGGGAAAATGTATTCTTTGCGCTTCGCTTAAGCCTTCGCGACTGGTTCGCTAAGCAGGAATCAAATAGATGCCAGCCTGGGCGTTCTGGGAGAACTTATTCTTGACAAGTCCTTTCTCTGAAACAAAATGATTGAGGATGGCATCCGAATGCTCCCTGCGGCATTTGAAATAGATCACACCCTTTGCCTTTGTTCCCAGTAAGGCCGTCAGCGTTCCTTTATCACGCGCACCGATTTCCATCTTCGG
>DASWTP010000114.1:0-3947 GCA_036402075.1 Chryseosolibacter sp.
CCACTGGCGCTAATTACCATTTCAACCATGGTCTGACCAAAGGAATTAGCCCGGTGGGGGTATCCAATCCTGACTTAAGATGGGAGCGATCCACACAGCTTGATATCGGTTTAGATTTAAGCTTGCTCGAGAACCGGGTGAATCTTACCGTGGATGTATATAAAAAGACTACAGAGGATTTATTGTATGACAAGGCATTGCCATTTACTTCCGGTTATGGACTTATTACATCAAATCTTGGAGGAATCGAAAATAAGGGAATCGAATTTTCTGCAAATGTCCGTATCGCGGATGGTGATTTCAAATGGACTGTCAATGGAAACGTTTCTGCAAACAGAAACAGGGTCACAGACATTGACGGTGGAGTGACGACTGAAAGATTCCTGACAACCTACACACTTCTTAAAGTTGGTGAGCCACTTGGGACATTCAAGACTTATGTTTTTGACGGAATCTATCAAAGTGGCGAAACTATTATTCCCGGTGCGGATGGAAGAATAGGTGGTACAAAAGTTCGTGATGTTGTTGCCGATGGCGTTATCAATTCGTCTGATCAGGTGATTACAGGCGACCCTAACCCTGATTTCATTTATGGATTTTCATCCAATGCAAGCTATAAAAACTTCGATCTCGCACTTTTTATTTCAGGGACTCAGGGGAACGACATCTATAACGTAGCAAGAGCTTCCTTTGAAAATCCGCTGGGCCAACGCAACCTTTTTGCCGGTGTGGTAAACCGCTGGACTCCTGACAATGCTAACAATGAATATGCCGCGCCTCTTCAGGGTGGAAGGCTTCCTATTACAGATCGTTTTCTTGAAGATGGCTCGTATCTGCGATTGAAGAACATTACGCTCGGGTTTACACTTCCAAGAATTAAAGGAATTAGCCGCGCCAGAATATATGTGAGTGGCAATAACCTGTTCACCATTACTGATTATTCCGGATTCGATCCTGAGGTTAATACGTTCGCGGGTTCGAATACAAGTATCGGTGTGGATAACCTGGTTTATCCTTCGGCCAAATCATTTCTGGGTGGTATCCAAGTAACATTTTAAATCGGTTAACTAAAGTCGATTATGAAAACCAAGAACTTCGTCAAAAGCTTACTCCTCGTCAGCGCCATGCTCACAGCATGTGAGTTGGATGAAACAGTATATTCCTCTATCTACACGGAAAATTTTTACAAGACCGCGAGTGACGCAGAAGCCGCCATCGCAGCTGCATATTTTCCGATCGTGGATATGTATGGAGGGCCATCGGCAATTATGGCTTCGGATTTCAGTGCTGACCAGACTTATCCTCGCGCTGCGGTATCGCGAAACACATTAACATTGTTCACCTACGATGTTAATTATACGGGTCAGCGCACTGCTGGACGTGAATATGAATCACCACAACGGATCTGGATCGCAAGCTACATTGGCATTGAAAAAGCGAACTGGGTGATTGAAAGAGTAGGCGGTGCTTCAATGGATGTCGTTCGTAGAAATGAGATCATTGGTGAAGCGTACTTTCTTCGCGCGTTCTATCATTGGATGGCGACAAAAAATTTTGGTGACGTTCCAGTCAAGATCAGGGCAAGCAGCACGGAAGCAAATGCTTTTGTAAACAAAAGCTCCAAAGCAGATGTTTATAGACAGATCTACCAGGACCTCGATTCCGCAATAGCAAAACTGCCTCTGCACACAGCAGCACTTGTGAAAGGACGTCCTTCGAAAGAAGCTGCACTGACCTTGTCGGCTAAGGCTTCCCTTTATAATGAAGATTGGACGCGCGCCCTCGCACATGCTCAGGCAGTTTTCACAAATCCTTATCTCAGGTTGATGAGTGAGGTGAAAGACGTTTACGATGTCACAAAAGAGGATGCAGCACGGGTGGAAAACATTTTTGCTTATGAAGCAGAATCGCAGACAACCGTTTCAGGTTCAACAACTTTTTACGGACATCAGATGACAGGTCTTTGCGGTCCGCCAAATAATGACGCTCCAACAACCTACGGAAGAACAACTTTTGGTTCAATGTTCGCGTATCCGCAATTTTATAACTCATTCAACGCTGCTGATAAGAGAAGAGCGCTGCTCGATACGACCTACACAAGATCTAACGGCACGGTTGTGCGTCAGCGTAACATTACACCAATCACTCCGAGAGGGGTATTGATCAAAAAGTATCAGGATCCAGTTTCTGTCACTGGCAACTCAAATAATATCCCCATTCTACGCCTGGCGGATGCGTACCTGATAGCAGCAGAAGCTGAATTCAGATTGAATGGCCCAACAGCGTTAGCGCTTGAATATGTAAATGTGGTTAGACGCAGAGCCTTCGGTGTGCCATTGACTTCGCCATCTGCCTTTGATCGAACAACACTAACCCTCAACGACATCCTTCAGGAACGAAGCTGGGAGTTTTTTGCTGAAGGTGACCGATGGTATGACCTAACACGGACAGACTTATTTTTATCTGTGATTCCGCAGGCGGTTAACGAAGTTTATCCCGTCAGGACACCGCAGGCCAAGCATAAATATTTCCCGATCCCTCAGGATGAACTGAATGCGAATCCGTTGCTGGAGCAAAACGATCCTTGGAAATAAAATTCTGTTTGGGTATACATTGGGCTGACTATTATCGTCAGTCCTTTGTTACCTATTCCAAAGTACTCACTTAAGGCCGCGATGAAAACGAACCTGTTTTTTTTATGCATGCTTTCTTCGCTTTGGGCATTCGCCCAGCGAGATAGTGCACGGTTATTGGATAAGAACTGGTCATTCGCTTTGGATCCAGTTGGGATTGGCGAAAAGCAAAAATGGTTCGGCTCTGACTTCCTGGCAAACGGTTGGGACAAAGTGGAAGTGCCGCATAGCTTCTCCGTTGATAAGCGCTATCACGGTTATACCGGTGACGCGTGGTATATCAAAAGTTTCGATACTATTTCGCTGACACAAGGCCATCGCGCATTCGTACAATTTGATGCCGTGTATTACAAATGCCAGGTTTGGCTTAATGGGAAATTGTTGGGAACGCATGAGGGCGGATACACACCTTTCGAATTTGATATAACAGAGCAGTTGACTAAGCAGAATGTACTGACATTGAAAGTCAATAATGCATGGGACACAACAACCATTCCGGGAGCGAAGACGAACACAATTTTTGAAAAAACCAGTAGCTCTCAGCTATTTCCATGGATTAATTATGGGGGAATAACTCGGCCGGTCAGAATTATTGTTCGGCCTGATGCGTATGTCCGCAATGTTAAAGTTGTTGCTACGCCCGACCTTTCAAAAAAAACTGCTTCATTAAAAGTCACAGCTTTTGTGGTCAATCGATCTCTGAAAGCCATTCAGGCAGACCAAGCAAGATTAGTCGTGTCGCTGGCAAACGATATAATACCCAATAAGCCAACTCGCAGCAAGAACAGTATTATGTCCGGAAAAGAAGGCATCATATCATTTGATGCTGTTATTAAAAATATCAGTCTTTGGAATATTGACGACCCTGTTCTCTACCAAGCTAGCGTAGTAGTCGAACAAGATACATTTACAACCAATTTCGGCATTCGCAGTGTTGAGATTAAGGGCACTTCATTACTCCTCAATGGTGAACCGGTAAAGATGGGTGGATGCAATCGCCCCCTCGATCATCCAGATTACGGCTCCCTTGATCCACAACAGGTTTTGGAAGAAGATTTCAAGTTGATGAAGCGTGGAAGCATGGAGCTTTCACGACTTAGTCATTATCCGGTTTCGTCTGAACTGCTCGATCAGGCTGACAGACGCGGAATCCTAATCATTGCCGAAGCCGGCAACTGGCAGATGACTCCTGCTCAAATGTCCGATTCATCTATGCGGAGGAAATTTGAAAATCAATTTCGCGAGATGATTGAACGCGACTGGAATCATCCGTCAGTTATCGCCTGGAGCGTGGGTAACGAATATCAATCGCAA
>DASWTP010000115.1:0-6295 GCA_036402075.1 Chryseosolibacter sp.
CAGCCAGGAGCGAGAACGTTGCTGTAACATACCCGAACCTGCTGTCGGCTTTGAACTGCTGATCGTATTTTTCATCGAGGAAGAAGTAATTGAACATGGCTCCTGGAAATACCTTGTGCCAGATGGCTTCAACACTTGAGACGGATGCGTGCATATCTCCGGCTTTCAGTTTCACTGAATGATAGCTGCCCAATGCATCGTAATAGAACAGCATAGGGATCTGTTGCTCTTTGGGCGACTGGTAATTATAATTCTTCAACACGCCAACAATTGTGCAAGGCTGGCCATCGTTTCCCCTGAAAGTAATTCTTGAGCCAACCGCTTCCGAGGCACTGGTAAATCCCAGACGACTTACTGATTCTTCATTGATGATCACCTGGTTTTTGTTTTCCAGGCCTCGATGAAAATTATTGCCAGCGGTAAGTTGCATGTCGAGCGCAGGAATAAAGTCCGCATCGATGGCGCTGTAATAGTAGTTGTAACTTCCACCTTCACTTTCATGGCCAACGCGTTTCACATTGGAGGTGGTGCTGAGCTCGTGCAGACTAAGTCCGGGTAATCCTTCAGACGAAGTGACGGCTTCGACTCTCGCGAGACCCAATAACTCCGTTTTCAATACCTGGAACTTCGAACGAATCACGGAATCTGGTTCGTCCATGTACGGTGTGCGAATGGAAAGTGTACGGTCGATCTCCATGCCAAGGTCCTGAGTTCGCAAATGCTTAATCTGCAGGTAGACAGCAGAAATGCCAATGAGCAAGACCACGGCTGAGGCGAACTGGAATACCACAAGCGCTTTTCGAAGTTGCTGACCATGCGCTGATGACTTGAATTTTCCTTTCAGTACGGCAACGGGCTGAAACGAGGAAAGTACACACGCTGGATACAACCCAGAGAGCAATGAGCCGCCCAGGAGTAATGCCGCAAACAAGGACCAGAAATTCAAATCGCTGACAATTTGAAGTGGTAGTGCCAGTCCGGCTAGTTCGCGAAAGAGCGGGAGTGCCGTTTGGAAAATGCCTAACGCCAACACGCACGCCATGACGTTGATAATTACAGACTCAGACAGAAATTGAAGGATAAGCTGCAACTTTGCCGAGCCCAACACTTTTCGGATGCCCACTTCTCTTGCGCGCTCCACTGCACGTGCTGTTGAGAGGTTCACATAATTTACCCACGCGATCACAATAATGAATGCAGCGATGGCCAGCATAAACGTAACGACCTTAATATTTCCAGGGGGTTCTGGCTCAAATGATTTTGTTGAGTAGAGGTGAATGTCGGTAACGCGTTCAGCGCCAAATTTTTCATTGCCGATTTTGTCTTTCAACGTCTGTGAAAATAAATCGAGCTTCGCTTGAAATGCAGCGAGATCTGTTCGGGGCTTCATCAGCAGGTAAGTATACTCGTTGTTTCCATTGAAGCTATCGTCTTTATACCAACCATAGAGCTGAGGCAACGAAGCGTGTGACAAGAGCATGTTAAATTTTAAATGGGTGTTAACGGGTACATCTTTAAAAACGCCAGTAACATGATATTCATTTTGCTTCCACTTCAACGTTTCGCCAACTACATCGGTGCGGCCAAAATATTTTTTGGCCAATGACTCGCACAGCGCTACCTGGAATGGTTTGCCTAGCGCATCATTTTCATCTCCATTGATTAGATTGATTGCGAAAATTTGCATGGCAGAAGGGTCCGCGAAATACATTCCTTCTTCCAAATATGCTCTATCATTCACATGGATATCCTGCAAGCCATCGTTGTGCATCATACGCACATAATCGACCACCTCAGGCATTTTGTCTTTCAGAATTGGCCCAATGGGGGCGTACGTTTCGCAGTCGGTCACAACGTATTCGTTTCCGTTGTAGAGGTCGAGCGTGATGCGATAGATATTTTCAGCTTGAGGATTATACTGTTCGTAACTTTTTTCAAATCGAACGTAGTGAATGATGAAAAGGAAAGCAGCCACACCAAGCGCGAGTCCAAAAATATTCAGAAAAGAGTAAACCTTGCTTTTGAAAAGATTTCGAAAGGCGATGGTGAGATAATTCAAAACCATAAGAGGGTCGATTTAAACGATGTGAAGGCAATATAAATGCCAACGGACTGAGCATCCAACAACTGCTGGATTCGCATTTATGCTTTAAAATTCATCCGGATACGTACAAAACCGTCCGGTATCAGACATATTCATTAGTTCCGGGCGAAGCCACGGGATATCATGTTCCTACCAACTAGGCTGCATTAGTAACTGTAACAATTAGCAGCTTTGCCAGATTGATAAGCTACTGATATCAAAGTAGTGATAGTTAATACTATACCCGTCCAAATAAAGATCCAAACATCCATTTCAAATCGGAACGCGTAATCTTTCAGTTAATGTTCACTAATAATCCTGCCAAGCATTGATCCGGTCAAAAAACCGACAACTACAAGGATTATGAAATCCCTTGAGAGCATGTGTATAATTTCAATTGTCGATGCACCTACAACCTTTCTGATACCAATCTCTTTCACTCGATTCTCAGTTAAGTATGTGGCCAGTCCAGTTAGACCTAGACAGGAAATAATTAGCGCGACTGCAGTGAAACAACAGCGAGATTTCGGATGAAAAGCTCTTCCTTGTATTGCTCATGCAGTTGATCATCCATTGTCTTCCATTCAAGGGGAAGTCTGGTTCGCTAAAGCCATAGGTTTTGCAATAGCACAGCCATCAGATGTTGATGTCAATGAAATCGTGGATAGGCCCACGTCTCAGAAATGGTAAAATTTAGTCCTATTAATCATCAAGCAATGAATCGTTACGCATATGAAAGGAATATCAAACTCAGTAGCAAAAATCAGCATCACCACTGCACTTCTTTTCTCATGTGTATTAAAGTTCGTTCTTCTCCGCTTATTGCCTGGTACCCATAGGATCGAACGAAGGTATGTCAATCATCGCCATAAACTGAAATAGACTTACAAATTGGTTTTGTAGGTCTTTGACTTCCGTATGTTGAACAAAAATCATCTTACAAGTCTTAAAAAAATCGATGGAACATTCGGCCGAAATCCTATATTTCGACAACCTTGCATTCTTGAGTTATTGAAAAAATATTATTGTTAACAAACAATGCTTGAACCTTTCCACCAATATATTAAGAGCAAAGTTGCCTTAACTACAGATGACTTAAAGACTATTGACGCTGTTTGTGTAGTGAAGAAACTTCGTAAGAACCAGTATCTTTTGCAGCAAGGTGATGTGTGGCAGTTCAACGCTTTCGTATCCAAAGGCTGCATGCGTGTTTATCGAATTGATGAAAATGGGAAGGAACATATTTTACAATTCTGTCCGGAGAACTATTGGACGGGCGATCGTGAAAGCCTTCTGTCAGGAACACCAGCACGCTCAAACATAGATGCAATTGAAGATTCAGAAGTCGTTTTGATCAGAAAAGACGATTTTGACAACCTTCGCATCCAGCTCGAACCCTTCAATAGAATGGTCAATACAATACTCGAGCGAAGTTTTAGCGCTTCTCAAAACAGGATACATGTATCCATCAGTTATACTGCTGAGGAAAAATATCTGAATTTCATTACCACTTACCCTGATCTTGCAAACCGTATTCCACAAAGCATGATCGCCTCCTACCTAGGCATTAGTCCAGAGACTTTGAGTAGGGTTAGAAACAAGGTTTCCAGAAAATAGCGTTTTAACTCCGTCTTGACATTTGTCAATTGCTTTCTTAGTAAATGTCAATGACATGAGGGGTATCCGTGCCTGATATTTGTTTCATCAATCGCAAAACAAATATTATGAAACAGACAATTTTGATAACTGGTACAAGTACCGGTTTCGGTAAACTTATGACAATTACTTTATCTAAAGCGGGTCATCGTGTTGTCGCAGGTATGCGTGGCACAGACGGAAAAAATGCAGCCGTTGCAAAGCAGTTAAGCGGGTTGCCTAATGTAGACGTTGTAGAACTGGATATTCTCAGCGATGCTTCTGTTCAGCAGGCTGTGAAGCAAACTCTCTCAAAGCATGGCGCTATTGACGTACTGGTGAACAACGCTGCTGTATCAGGCTTTGGTTTATTCGAAGCATTTTCGCTTGATCAGATCAAAAATATGATGGACGTTAACCTGTATGGTGTCATCCGCATGTATCAGGCCGTTCTACCGTCAATGAGGAAAAACAAAAAGGGGCTTATCATCAATCTTACATCTGGAGCAAGTGGATTCTCAATGCCATTTATGGTGCCGTATTTCATCGCCAAATTTGGTGTTGAGACTATTACCGAGGGTGTTCAGGACGAGCTAAGACAATTCGGAATCGAGAACGTGAGTATCCAACCTGGTGTTTATCCTACAGAGATGAACAATGGTAGCAAAGCCGGAATCCATGCCGATAAACCGGAAATAGCTGCTGAGTATGGAGAAGAGGCTAATAAACAATTCAACGCAATAGGAGCAGGCCTCTTTGGTAAGATGGCTGAGTACAAAATGAATCCCCAAACAATTGCAGACGGAGTGCTAACGCTTGTAAATATGAAAACTGGAACGCGGCCACTAAGGTACCCTTTGGATGCAATTGCCCAGGGTGCTGATAAAGAATTTGTCCAGGCGAGAGCTGAAATAAAAGCAAAGTGGGCAAAGAATTACGGTTTCTAAGAGAGTAATGGGAGAAGGCTGCTTTTGAACAGCCTTCTCATCTACGTTTAAAATTACTAAGACATTACTTTATGATAACGACTATAGAGACATCACAACACGAAGCGCTCATGATTAAGACGCAAATCAACGCATGGCAAAACCAGGTCAACAAGATTAACGAATTGTTGCTGCTTTTAAGTGACGAAAAACTTATGAGAGAAATCGCACCTGGAAGAAATAGGGGCGTGTATATTTTAGGTCATTTGGTCGCTGTCAATGACAATATTTTTCCATTGCTAGACTTGGGGAAGAAACTTCATCCGCAACTTGAGGAAATTTTCATATCAAACCCTGACAAAAAAGTAACCGAACTGCCCTCGATTTCTCTGCTTAAAAGCAATTGGAATAATGTAAATGAAAATCTTTTATCCTCATTCAATAGCCTAACTCCAGGTCAATGGCTTTCGCGACACATGAATATTTCAGATGAGGCGTTTATTAAAGAAAACCATCGTAACAAGTTGAATATTCTTATAACCAGAACTAACCATCTAAGCTACCACCTAGGCCAACTCACACTATTGAAGAATGCAGAATCAGTTCTATAGCGTAGCGTGTTTGAATAAATAAGAGGAAGAACGGTTAGTTCTATTTCACAAATTTTTGACGTCTCTGCTAATATTCGCTATCATAAATTTTGGTACCATCTGGGTACCAGCGCGGTCCGCGTTGTGAATCAATTGCTCAACTACGAGTGATGGGCCTTCGTTGGTAATAGTATGACCTGCAATTGACATTTAAAAATAGGAAGTTGGTAAACGTCTCAGAGTTTTGAAATCTTGAGTGTTATTCGCATCCAGAGACGGGTATTCATACATGTTATTACGACCTGCTCAAAATGGTTCTATTATCGATCGTTTAAAGCAAAGTTGAAATCTGGTAAACAATTTTTCTATTTTTTTTGCTCACCAGTTTGCTCACCAGTTTTGCAGTTTTTCGACTATTTCCAGCAGCAGTATCACCTTACAGGGGTAAAAAAGGGGTGGGTTCATTTCCCTCCAAGGACAGGGACTTTTTTGGATCTAAACGTCTATCTGCCAATTAGTTATCTGGTGACTTAAAATGAAAATTGAAAAAACATAGATTCGAACCCTGTTCTGAAACAAAACATTCAAAATCAGCTATTTCTAAAGCGAAAAATCCACCACTCGAAATAGAATGATGGATTTTGTTGCGTTTTGATGTGATTTTTTCGCAGAGGAGGAGGGAAATGAATATAACCCTTACCCTACTGCTTTTCAATATCTTAGAAGCGGCATTACAACTTACTCACCAGTTTACTCACCGCTTTTTTGACTGCATTTCTTGATTTTAAATATACTTCTTTTTTCCGCGTTAAGTTCAGCATATGTCGAATCATAAAGTAAGTGGCCTTGTCCTTCTTCCGAAAGCAAGTATTTCTTTTGTGATACAGATGTGAAATGGCACGATGTGAAAGAATGATTTTATAAGACACTTTGGAGGTTCTCATAGCCGTTCAGTCCCCGAAGGGATGACCTTCTAACAATTAATTCGGTCTTAAGTACTCTCGTCTCCGGTTCGAAGAGGTGCTCCGGGGTGTTCATTTGATTGAAGAGAAGTTCGATTG
>DASWTP010000116.1:0-22304 GCA_036402075.1 Chryseosolibacter sp.
GCAGCACCCACCACCAGTCCCAGGATCAATAAATTTCGCGGTTTAAAAATCGTCCGAGATACAGGTTTTTGTTGATGCATCTGAATCAGCCGGTCGAAATCCATATAGCCACGAATTTCTTCGTCTGTCATCTCTGGTCGCGTTTTCATTATCTTAATTTTCGCTTTCATTTCCCTAGAAATAGTTTCTTCATTTTTTCAAGCACGCGATACGTTTTTACCTTCGCGTATGTCTCACTTACTCCGATAATTTCGGCTACCTCCTTGAACGGCCTTCCTTCAAGAAAACGCAACTCGATGTATTGGATCTCGACAAGGTCAAGGCGTTCAACCACGAGGGGCAGCTTTGCTTTGAGTTCATTCAGCGTTTCGTTCCCAAACATTTCCTCATAAAGCATCTCCGCATGATGTTCTTCCAGCAGCACAATACGGTTGCGTTTACTTTTGCGGAAAAAATCGTTGCACTCGTTTACCGCAATCCGATACAACCAGGAGGAAAACGGTAGCCCTCGAAACTGGAATTGGTAGAGCTTTTGTAGGGCCTTCAAGAACACCTGGGAAGTGATATCCGCAGTAAGCTCTTTGTCTGCCACGCGGTGCAGGACAAATCGGAAAATCCGCGCATAATAATGCTCATAAAGCGGTCGGAATGCCTGCGGGTCACCCTGGGCTTTTCGGATAGCAACTTCTTCGTCTGGTGAATTTTTGATGGTTGTATCTGGCTTCAATCGGGTTTCGGGTTGTTTTAGCAATAGAATGTCACGGACAACAAAAAGATACACCGAACCGCAAAAAAATTGAAAAGAAAAAGGGAACGATTGTTGTCCCCTTATGTTGTATTAATGTCTATAAATGTCCTAACCCCCGGCTTTTATGAAAACCGTTCACAAAACAACGCTTGCTGACGCGTTCTCGAATCCCATTACAAGAAACCTGATTCTCATTTTGGTAACAACCTTGAGCATGGCGGTCCTGATCGTTACAGCAAGTATTGTTATCTACAATCAGTTTTGAACAGCCATCGTTCCTGCAGGGCGAGCTGAGATCCATTCCTCACCATCTTCAAAAACTTCCTTTTTCCAGATGGGTGCTTTCTCTTTGAGGTTGTCGATGATAAACTGACACGCATCAAACGAGTCTTTGCGATGTGGTGTTGACACGGCTACAACGACCGAAACCTCTCCCGGCTTCAACGTACCTATACGGTGGCTGACACCAAATCCTAAAATGGGCCATCGGTGCGATGCCTCATCGGTAATCTTCTTAATTTCCGCCACGGCCATCGCTTCGTATGCCTCATATTCCAGCCACAACACACTCTTGGCGTGAGCGGTGTTCCGAACAGTACCTATAAAAACATTTACTGCCCCAGCTCCCAGGCTGCAGGCAGTATCGATGACCTTCTGTACATCAATAGCTTTTTCTGTGATTTTGATCATACATTGATAGGTTGATTGAACATTTTTTGGAGAGCAGCTCAAATTAGCAAGATCAAAAGGGAATACCAAGGAAAAAATGTATTCATGTGCTCAGGTGTTCATGTGCTCACGTTATGCCTCAACTAAATTTTAAGCGGGGCTCCTTTGCGAAGCAGCCAATGCGTCTTCCAAAAATTGACGTAAAATGAGAAAACCAACATGAGCACATGGAAACATGAGCACCTGAGCATATTTTACCCACCACTCACCGGTGGAATCAATGCGATCTCATCGGTTTCAGCAATCGTTTGGCCGGCTTCGGCATAGCTGTGATTAACCGCAATAAAGAGTGATTTTAGGCCTGCGAGCTTTGGATACGTCTGGTACAAATAATTTTTCAACTCTTCAACGGTCGTTGCATCTACCTCAATTACCGTTTCCTTCCTCCCAAGTATCTCTTTCGTAATACCGAATGCTTTGATCTTAAAATTCGCCATGTGCCTGAAAAAATTGCTTACAGTTTAAAAGTATGATTTAGTATCTTTAACAGCAATATCTGTATTAACGTGGCGGCACTTTTCGACAACCATGGACGTCCTTTGAATTACCTGCGGCTGGCAGTGACCGACCGTTGTAATTTGCGCTGCTTTTACTGCATGCCCGCGGAAGGCATCAAATACCTGCCGAAAAAAGAAGTTTTGTCGTTCGAAGAAATCGAGCGACTGATCCGGCTGATGACGAGCATGGGAATAACGAAGGTGCGGCTCACGGGTGGTGAACCATTTGTCCGAACCGACCTGATGAAGTTGATCCGCACCATGGTCGAAATTCCGGGCCTGCGTGACCTCCACCTCACCACGAATGGCGTCCTCACTGCGCCTTACATCCCAGAATTAAAAAAACTCGGCATCGCCTCGGTAAACTTAAGTCTCGACACACTCGACCGTGAGCGTTTTAAGGCTATAACCTTACGGGACGAGTTTGATCAGACATTTAAAACGCTGAATCTTTTGCTGGAGCATGAAATCCCGGTTAAGATTAACGCGGTAGTGATGGAGGGCAGGAACATCGATGACCTTCTTCCGCTGGTCGCCCTTACGAAAAACAAGAATGTGTCGGTACGGTTCATCGAGGAGATGCCATTCAATGGCGGAAGCCACTACGCACCGCTCACGTGGACGTATAAAAAAATTCTCAGTCATATCACTGAGGCATATCCGGGCATTACAAAAGTGATTGACGAACCAAATTCAACTGCATACCACTACCGGATTGCCGGCCACGAGGGAAACATCGGGATCATTGCTGCGTTTAGTCGAACGTTTTGCGGCACCTGCAACCGAATCAGGGTGACAGCCCAGGGCACATTGAAAACCTGTCTCTACGATGGGGGTGTTCTCGATATCAAAAAGCTGTTACGCGATGGCGCAGCTGATGATGTCATCAAAGCAGCCCTGATGCAAGCTTTTTCAAACCGTGCGGTGAATGGATTTGAGGCGGAAAGAACCCGCACCCATAATCAACCCGCTCACGAATCAATGTCCACCATTGGTGGCTAATCCAGCATGATAAGAAAGGCGCACCTACTGCTCATCATTTGCATTGCTTTACCTCTCACGGTTAATGGGCAACGCCAGACCAGGTCCTTCACCATTAAAGGAAAAGTAAAGCAGGAACTTACCGTTGACGAAGCTGGCCTGAAGAAATACACCGTTCAAACGATAGGCACGGTAAACATCACCAATCACAAAGGCGAGCTGAAAGGAAAAGCGAACGATATGAGCGGAATTCTGCTTCGCGACATCCTGGAGGGCGTTCTGTTGGACGAAGACAACCCAAAATTCTTCAGTGAATATTACTTTGTGTGTGAGGGCTCCGATAAATACAAAGTTGTCTTCTCGTGGAATGAATTATTCAACACGGCCACCTCTCAAAAAGTGTTCATCGTTACCCAAAAGGACGGCCAAAATATGCTCGACAACGCAGACGGCATGCTCATGATCGCATCCGGAGATTTCAGAACCGGAAGGCGTTTTGTCAAGAATCTCGAAAGCATACACGTGAGGAGAGCCGAATAATGGACAGTGCTGTATTTTTTCTAGCCGTTGGCTTTTTCCTTATCGCGCTGGTGTACTCATCGGTTGGATTCGGTGGCGGCACCAGCTACCTGGCCTTGCTCGGCCAGTCATTTTTTTTTATCAGCCAGCCTCAGATTAAAACCACCGCACTGCTTTGCAACATTATTGTGGTCACTGGCGGTACATACATCTTTTACAAAAATGGGAAACTCGATTTGAAAAAGTCCTGGCCATTCCTGGTTGCCAGTGTGCCGCTCGCGTTCATCGGTGGCTTCTGGAGGCTAAACGATGCTGTATTTTTTGTTCTGCTGGGCGCCAGCCTTGTCGTAGCGGCCATTCTACTCTGGGTGAATCCAACAAGCGAGAGCGTTCACTATCGGGATTCCACTGTTTTGGGTTTTGGCGTTGGCGGTGGCATAGGCTTTCTTTCCGGGCTGGTGGGCATCGGAGGCGGAATTTTCCTTTCTCCCATTTTACATTTAATTCGCTGGGACGAAGCGAAAAAGATCTCAGCGCTGGCAAGTATCTTCATCCTGGTGAATTCAATCAGCGGATTAGCCGGTCAACTTTCTCAACGACCACAAATAGACTGGTGGTTTGTCGCTCCGCTCCTCTTATCCGTGTTGGCGGGAGGACAAATCGGCTCGCGCCTCGGAGCAAACCGGTTTAACCCGATGCACATTAAACGCATCACTGCTGTACTCATCTGTGTGGCTGGACTAAACATTCTACGAGACCATCTTTAATTGGATTGCGGGCTCTAAAATGGCAAGCAGACCGCTGAACTTGCCGGGATAATCCCTATTTTGCGCCCTTTAATTTGTGGACATGAAGAACCTGAAATTTGTCGAACATATCCTTCCGCATATCATCGCCATCCTGGCTTTTGTAATCGTAACCACGGTGTTTTTTAAGCCGGCTTTCTTCGACAACAAAACACTCGAGCAGCATGACATACAGCAGTTCATGGGTTCGGCCAAACCTATTGTCGATTATCGTGCAAAGTATGGTGAGGAGCCACTCTGGACGAACTCTATGTTCAGTGGAATGCCTGCATACCTGGTGAGTGTTGAATGGGGCAACAAAGTGATAGGTCTGACAAAATCAATTCTGGCAGTCTTTCTCCCTCACCCCTACGCCAACATCTACCTTGCATTTTTCTGCTACTACATTATGCTGCTTGCTTTTCGCGTGCGTCCTTACCTGGCTATCGCAGGTGCGCTCGCGTTTGGACTTTCGTCATACATGATGATCGGCATAATGGCGGGTCATAACGCACGGGTTGGCGCCATCGCATTTTTGCCCCTGGTGATGGCCGGGATTCACCTGGCGTTCTCGGGCAAAAAAATTCTCGGCTTCGGCTTAACAACAGCAGGTCTCGCACTTCACCTTCGCGAGAACCACGTTCAGATGACGTATTATTTCCTGATGATCGTGGCGGTCTATGGACTTATCCGACTAATAGAAGCGATTCGCGAAAAACAGGTTCCTCAATTTTTTAAGACGATTGGGATCCTTGTGCCTGCAGGTATCATCGCATTCGGAACCTTCTTCGGACAGTTCTGGGCGTTAAAAGAATATGAAAAATATTCCACGCGAGGAAAATCGGAACTGAATTCGCCCGTCTTCAGCAAAACGGAAGGCACAACAAAAGAGTGGGCTTTCGAATACAGCAACGGAATCCTGGAACCAATGGTCCTGCTCATCCCGAATTTTTACGGGGGAGCGTCTTCGAGTTACCTGGTCTCAGATCGCGATTCAGAAACGTTTAAAGCGCTGCAAAACCTCGCGAACCAGGGAAATGAGCAAGCGGTAAACCAATTGTATCAATATACGCGAGCATACTGGGGCCCTCAATTCAATACCGCGCCTTATTATGCCGGAGCAATTGTTGTTTTTCTTTTTGCTGTAGGAATTGCTTTCGCGGAAAGAAAATATGTGTGGTGGCTGCTGTCTGTCTCCCTCATCGGTATCGTTTTGAGCTGGGGAAGCAGTTTTCCTGCGTTCAATTATTTCATGTTTGATTACTTCCCCGCCTACAACAAGTTCAGATCCGTAACGTTCACCTTGTTTATGGCGCTCTTCGCGATGCCGTTGCTTGGTTTAATGGGCATCGAACGGATGTGGAACGGCTCATTCGACAAGCATGCAAAACGAAAACTTGTCATCGCATTCGCAGCAACTGGTGGACTTTGCTTACTGCTTCTCTTGTTTGCTGGCGTTTTTTCTTTTCTGCGAGATGGCGAAGAGCAGCTGCCAGCGTGGTTCACTGACGCCCTCATTGCCGACCGTAAAAGCCTTTTCCGCTCTGATGCGTTCCGGTCGTTTGCCTTTATCAGCGGTGTTTTCATCCTGTTGTACTTCGATGTTCACAAAAAGATTTCCACGGTCGGATTCTATGCATTCCTCATCCTGATGGTGACGATTGACTTGTCAGTGGTGTCAACCCGTTACTTCAGCGCTGAGCTGTACAAACGCAAGCGTGATAAATCGTTCCTGGCACAGACGGAGGCGGATGCGGAGATCCTGCGCGACAAATCGTACTACCGCGTATACAATCCGGACTTCCAGGAAGCGCGCACTTCGTATTACCACATGTCCGTTGGCGGATACCATGGCGCAAAACTTAAACGCTACCAGGATTTCTATGATTCCTGCTTACTGAAGCAAACACAAAGCCTGTTCAGCGAAGCAAACCAGGGAAGGTTTGATCTGTCGAAATATAATGCGATCAACATGTTGAATGTGAAATACATTGTCGTTGGACCGCAGCGGAATAATGTTTTGGCAAATCCGTCAGCGTTTGGTCCTGCGTGGTTCGCGCCTTCGGTGGTAAAAGTAAACTCCCCCACGGAAGAGCTGGAACAAACATGTTCTGTGAGTCCAAAGACAGCGGTGATCGATGCATCAAATTTCCCAGACGCCCCATCAACATCAGACAGCACCGGCACAATCACGCTAACCAGCAACGAACTAAAGACACTAAAATACGAGAGCAGCTCATCGTCAGAAGGATTAGTGGTCTTCTCGGAAATCTATTACCCGGGATGGGTTGCCACCATAGACGGAAAGGAGGTACCAGTGATGCGTGCCAACTACCTGCTGCGTGCGCTTGAAGTGCCTGCGGGCAAACATTCAATCGAATTCACATTCGCGCCTAAAGCCTATGCAGTCGGCAATAAAGTAACGACAGCTTCATCATGGCTTGTGCTGATCATTCTGGCAGCAAGTCTCGGTTACGCGTATAAGAAAGAAAATTCCTGATCCGGCCAGTGGGTGTTTTTTTTACTCCTACATCTTCTCAAACGTATAGCGGTGCAAACAATCGTTGCCTGCAGGACTTACGGTTGACAGTACGAGCTTTGTACCTGTGATGGCGTAGGTCATGTTACTGCAAGTAGAAGCGCAGATTCCGACACTATTGCCTGGATAGATTGTGTAGGTGGATGTAGCAGTACCACCACCGTCATAAACAATAGTTGTAGTACCATCCGTCTTAAACTCCCACGTTGCGCAAAACGCAAACGTACCGCATGTTCGGACGGAATTTGCGGTCGTGCCAGTACACTGATAGTATTCAAGGCTCGTAACCTTCCACTTTCCAACCAACGATTGAGACGAATCCTGGTCGTCATCATTTTTACATGAAGCCAGCATGGAAGACAAAGCAACTACACAACAGAGGATTTTTTTTGAATTCATTTCCGGTTAGTTAAGTTCAATCGGTACGCTTCTGAGTTGATAGCCCACGAGTTTATTCTTTTCAAAGGCATTTCGCAGCCGTTCATTCACAATTGGAAAGGACGCCTGAACTCCTGCCAATTGCGGCAAATAAAAAATATCGAAATTCAATTGCTTGAATTTTTCATTCAAGACCAATTTTGAAAAAAGGAGTTCCTGATCGTTTTCACCCAGTGTTTCTAGCAGTTTCTTAAATTCCTTTGCATTTTGTATCACTGCATTCTCGCCAGGCACATCGGGGTCCATTTCAAACTGGCTCCTGAGTTGGAATTCAGATTTTGAATAATCAATCCAGTCAGAATAGTCGACTGACAGTATCTGTAACCAGTAATATTTTTCCGAGATCTTTTTGCCCCGGTGAGTTGCTGTAAGGGAATAGGCGCGATTTGGCGGCAACGTTAATTTTTGCAGGACCGACAACGCTTTCTCACTGACAAGCAAGCCGTGTCCACCGATTGCGCTTCCATCGTCTACAAAATCAACAAGTGACGATTCGGCCGTCAAGCGGAGGTCGCCAAACTGCGGTTTATAATCCGGAAGCTGTTCGTCCTGCAAGTTCCACTGCGCGTGAGGATTGTCGAGATCGTGAAGCAATGCCTCACGCGCAGCGAACGACTTGGTCTTATTTAGCTCAATATATAATCTGTAAAACATCGGCCTATATTTTCCTTAAACTTACAGACCAAGCTTCTTCTTTGCAGCTTCATTGATCGATATTTTATTCTTTTTAGCGTATTCAATCAATGTGTTGAGCTGAGGGATCACCTTCTTTTCAACCAGGTCTTTGGCACTCAGCTTCGGATTGCCTTTTTGCATAGTAGTAAGCAAGTTCTCAACGTACTGCGTATACTCCTTGTGTGGACCTGCATGAAGCTTTTTATCGAGGAGGTGACCAAATGTGTTGATGTCAAATCCTTCTTTGGCCGCCTTCTGCATCAACGGATTCTTCTGCAATACTTCAAGCGGAATTGTATGGTGCGCATCGAGGGCGTCTCCTACCGTTCCCTTAAGATTCTTGTCAAGTTTCTGGCGTGCTGCAGCTTTCCAGTCATCAATTGCCTTTTGGCCTTGCTTAATGGCACCTTCCCAATCATCGGCCTTGCTTAATTTCTTGGCATCATTCAGCTTATCCAGGCTCTTTACAGCATCGACCGCCTCGTCAGCGTACCTTAATTTGGAAACACCAGCCGGCACATAAGGAATCAGCATGGCACCTGCATCCAGTGCAGCATCGCCCCAAGCACCTTTTGCTTTGTCGTGTTCACCTTTCACATGGTGGTAAACCGCCTTACCAACATCGTAAATAACATTTCCAATATCCCAAATCGTCTCGATCGGAATTCTACCATCCGGATCGGTAAATACAACCGGATTGTTATAGGTGTAATTGTACGGTGACCATCCAGGCGTCATTTCAGCAAGTGGATCGGCCGACAACCAAATCGAGATGGTTGGATCATAATAGCGCTCACCGTAGAAGTATAAACCCGTTTCTTCGTCCAATTCCTTACCGTTGAAGAGATAAGGCGTACGATCTGTATTCGAGTGTTCTTCTACGAACGTTTCGCCAAACGCAAAGTATTCGAGATGCTGGAACACTTCTCCACTCGCATCTGTAATGAAGCTCGTGCTTCCAACATGGTCGGGATGGAAGAAATAGCGGAATGCTTCACTGACATTACCGGAACCATTGATCTGGCCTGGCGGCACTTTACCACTCTTCCCGGCTGTTAAAATTTGTCCATCGGCACCCAGGAATTTCAGGTTCTTCACGATACCATCGAAGACTTTTTGAGACTTGCCGGCATAGTCAACCTTATCACCCCCGGCTTTCAACGGACCTTTGCCGTTGTTATCCCAACCTCCGCCTAATTTGCTAACAATGCGTTGACCTTCGATGTAATAATGTTTAGTATATCCTCCGCTGGTCAGCACGAGGTAAGGATTCACATACACCGTGTAATTGCCCATCTGACCTGAGCCGGCCTTCCACTCACCATTTACAAAAACCCGTTGACCAACGCTTTTTGCTTTCCAGACACGTTCGCCCGCAGCATCGTAAGCGTAGTGATGCTGTGCACCATTGTCATACACAGATCGAATGCGGTTTTCTTCATCCCACATGATCGTGCGTCTTTGCCCCGTGAGGTCATCATCCCATCCCAGTTGATTTCCATTGGCATCGTAGCGATACGATTTATCGTCACTTTGCCCACTCTCCTGCGGATGTTTACCTCCAATGTGAATCGCTGCGTGAGGCTGATCTTCTCCATAGGTATAATTGTAATTGAATGACGTTTTGCGTTGCAGCTGGCCTTTTCGCAAATGCGTTTGCGTTTTCTGTGTTATTCCGCCAACGCTATTGTAAGCCATTGCCAGCGAATACGTGTGCTCGTCATTCTTGCTTTTGAACGAACCCTCGGCTGACGTGAGTCGGTACAAATCATCGTACTGGTACGTGTACTCACTTGATCCACCCATGAGGTTCGCTGGCGGAAGCGGAGCATCATTCACGATTCCCAGGATATTGCTGACCTTGTCGAACGTGTAATGGTTATTCATGAATACACGTTTGCCCGAGGTTTGTGCCGTAAGATCGCTTAACCTTCTCCGTTGTGGTTCGTAATTGAACGTGGTTTTAGTGCCATTACCGTATGCGATGAAAGCCCGCTGTTCAAACTTATCGTACCCAATTTGATTAACATAGGCGTAAGAAGTGCTTTTCTTCTTTCCACTCATTGAGCGGAGCAAACCTCCAGCGTTGTACGTGTAGCTCACTTTTTCGCCATCCGCATAGGTCATGGAGACAAGGCGGTTCCAGGTATCGTACTCCCATTCGGTTACGTAAGTCTGCTCTCCAAATTTCGGAAGCACAATGGTCCGGATATTTTTAACGATCTCGCCCAGCGGTCCATAGAAGAATTCCTGCGCACCGCTTGCGTCCTCCTGCAATACTATTCTCCCAGCCCGGTTGTCTGTGGCACCCGCCTCACCGTATGTGTACCGGATGTTGTTTTCGGTGTTTTGCGGATAGGTCACCTCCACGAGGCGTTCGAAATCATGTGTATACAGGATTGATTGGCCCTCTTTTGCAAGATTTGCTGTGATGGTTTCATTCAAGTTACTGGCGAGGTCGTAGCGATATAACGTAGTGCCAGTATCCGGATGTCGTTTACTTATTCTACGTCCGAGGTTGTCGTATTCAGAATAGATCGTAAATCCGAGGTTGTCGGTCGCTTCAATCTGTTCATTGATCGCATTGTATTTGAAGCTTGTCCAGATCGGATCAGATCCCGCAATGTTCTTATAGGCGGTGATGCGACCACGGATATCCGCAAACTGCTCGGACACCTTACCCTGGGCATCGGTGGTCTTGGTGAGGAATTGCACGTTGTTATCACGATCATTTCCAAAGCCATACTCCGTTATAGTTGTCGCCCCATCAGGCAGCTTGACGGAGACCACACGATTCAGAACATCATAGGTCGTCTCGGTGGCCGTGATGTTATCTGCAAGGGAATTGAATTCGCTTTGTTTCCCTAAGACTTCTGTTGTGGGGAAGAACCCTTTCACCGTACGTCCAAACCCATCGAAAAAGATGCGTCCACTGACGATCATCATTTCTTTATCCACCTTACCATCGCCATCGAATAACGCAGCATCCTTCTTTGTTTGAATCACACGGGCAAGTCCGTCAGCGAATACGACCGTTTGCATTTTGTTGGCAGGCAATTGCGGGTCGAAGTGGTTGGTCAACGCCCAGGGGATCAGCGCTTCAGGGTGATACTCGAATTCAATGGTTTTGTTAGAACCGTTTTTCTCGTATGGTCCCGTAATGCTTTTTACCCGCCCAACTGCGTCTAGTTCGTATTTTATTTCATTGTTATTGAGATCTTTCTTCAGCAATAACTCACCAAATCGAACATCATAGGTTGCTTCACTACTGTAGCCATAGCTGTTGCTCACCTTTGTGGAATAGGTATTTACCTCTTTATCGTATTCAAACTGGAAGCTGAGACGCTGTCCTTTTGCGTTACCAGGTTTCGTGATTTTGCTCAGGTTTCCGTAGGCGTCATATTCCATGCTGTAAACAGCCTGCTCGGTGTCAGACAGGTATTGTTTAATCGCCTTGATGTCACCGGAGGCCGGATCGATCACGCTTTCACGTTTGCGCACAACCGATCCACCATTGCTCACGGTGATTATATGCGGGGTCGCAGTGATGTTTTTGTCAGTGAGATCATGGTAACTGATTGCAGCAGTCAGGTCATCATCGGTGGTGGCGTCACCATAGTCAACGAATAATGTTACGTTCCCGCGAGTGTCATATGCATAGGTGTTTCGAGTTGTTTTCGCGGCCTCTGTCTGGCCCTCGTAAAACTTCTGCAACGTTTCCTTCAGCGCAGGAAAAGCAGTTCCGGCAGCGTCTTTCTTTGCAGATTCCGGAAGAACCACACCTGAAACGATGTCTTTTAACTCGTAGTTATTGATGGTCTCGGTGAAGGGCCTGCCCGAACCATCGGTCATCAATTCGTTTACCAATAATCCCTTCTGATAGTAATTGTCGTTTAGGTACGTTTGTGTGGTTATAGTATAAACTGGCCTTTCTGGTTTGCCCGTGTCATGCGTTCGCGTGATCACTTTTTTGAAACCATAGAAGTCGCGTTCATGGCGATCGTAACGACCTCCTTCATACGCGAAGGTGGTCATCATGCTATCAATGCCATCGCCCTTGTAACCATCGAAGATTTTAACAGAGGCCAACGTCCACACGTCATTTGGCATTTCATAGGTGTTGCCCTCCATCCTATAGTTCAGCACAAACACTGACCCCATAGGCCTCTTAACTGAACGTAGCAGGTTTGTGCGTCCAATCGCAGACCGGCTCACATGAAGGTCGCCATCATTCGAAGAAGTAACATAATCGAGGAAGCCGTCACCATCAATATCCGTCAATTGCGCCTTGTCACGACTCATGCTGTGCCCTACGTTTCCGCTGGGGTTGAAGCAAAGTTTGACAACGGGTGCGATAGGCGGCAAAGGAATACAGCCTGTAAATGCAGCGTTTGCTGATTCTCCCGTAGTTGAACTTTCGCTGATCTTCGCAGCCCCTGCCCAATCCGTAAGAGCCGAAGATGAAAATCCATTACCGGTATTCAGTTTTACCTTTACGCCACTATTCAATGTAACTTCATCGAGAAGACCATCACCGTTCAGGTCCATCAGCGTTCGCTCCACATCATTATCGGAGCGTGATAAACCAACGCCACCGGAGATGCTTGATGATTCACTACCTGCTCCCACGCTGAACCCGAGACCCGCGCCCGCACTTTGGCTGTGCGACTCTTGTGTTCCGCCAAAATTCCACGGCTCAGCTGCAGCAAGTTTGTAACCGAGGTTCAACTGTACAGTACCATTTTTGAAGACGCGGTCGGGAAGGCCATCACCGTTAATGTCCTGCCATGAAAAATCGCCTTTATTCGTGCCTTCACCATAATTCACACTGATCACGCCACTTACTTTGGCTGACCCTACGTCAGATTTCACATCCTTTATGTTTGTCGTTCCGCCTTTCGGTTGCGTTTTCACAAATCCACCGGCTGAAGCACCAAACGAATTAGTCGTGGTCTCAGAAATATTTCCCGTTGTGAAAGGATCGTAATTTTCGTTGAGTAATCCTGTAGGTTTGGTGAACTGTACGCCTTTATCTGTCACAATATCAGGGTAGCGGTCACCGTTCATATCGATGAAATCTGACAACACTTTGGAAGTACCTGAGCTGACGTTTGCGCTACCATTAGCCACTCCACCACTCACGCCACCGGACGCAGATACACTAGTACTTTTCGAAATTTTATTAACAGCACGGGCGAGAACTGCGCTACCTCCCGGAACAGCTTCTACCGGCAAGAGGTTGTCGTCTCCCATTCGCGAACTGCTGATGCGCGCGCTGTCCAGATAAGTGAACTCATCGTAACCAGACCAGGTTCGTCCGGCCCCTTTGGCAAACATCATAATAAAGTTTTCCTTGCCAGGTTCGTAAGCACCACTATTGCTCAGCTCTTCCTGGCTGGAAACATCTCCTCCATTGTACTCACGCTCAAGTTTGTCGCTTAGCTTGAGCTCATTTTCGTTGATCGGGGCGTCAGCGCGTAAGCGATTTCCATTATACGCGAACTGACCCCACTGACGGTAAAGTGGTCCGAAGATCCAATCGGTTTTTTCAGTAAACTTTGTATACAGACCTGCGGCAAAGGTGGAATCGGTGTCGGTCTGCGTGACGGTCACATCATGTCCAATCATCGATTCCGCGAGCCTCTCATCGATGGTGTGAAATTCGAAATAGAGTGTATCGTCTTTTGTTGCGCCTACCCGGTACGTGACTTCCTCCATTTGTCCCAGCGTAAGCGCGATATTCTCTTTCAGCAAAAGCGTATCACGTTTCTTAACGGTGAACAAAACGTTTCCATTGAAGCGTGCTATATCCGGGAAACCAACATTGGGAAACGCAATTGATGGAGTGACATCGAGTGAGTCAATCTCTTCGGTAACAACCCATGGCGTCACAATTTTTACAGCATTGGCAAACACTGAATACTCCGGCACAGGATAGTAGCTGATAACGGGTTTGCCATCGCGGAATACCTGAGGAACCGCTGGATCAAAGGATTCGGTGTAATACATGTGCGGCTTCCACGCGAGTGCAGGCCAATCCACGTTGGAGTTCGAAGTCACCTTGAATGTGAACGATTCGTTTGCAGCAACCGTCAAATTAAGATCGATCACCTCATTCACCTCAATGTCCCAGGGGTACGTGCGGGAGAACACCGTAGACTGGCCCGTACTTGTTTTCCTGAATATCTCAACGATGACGGTATCGGTTGTTAACGGTTTCTTAAAACGTCCTGAGATCTTTATCTTACCCGCAATAGGAGTCGCAATTTCCATTGGCGAGCTAAGGAGGAATTCCTCGGCTGAACGGAAACGGTAAAGTTTGTGGCCGTTTGCATCGGCAAGCGTAACATCTTGATTATTGTATTGAATTTCTGGTGCCCACTCAACCAAATCATTCTCACCATTGAAAATTGATTGAACGCGGAAATAAATCCGGTCGTTCTTATTAACCGAAACCGCATTCACAGCGATTGGCAAGTGTGTTGAAAAATCGGTTGCCGCAATTGTCTTCTGCCACAGAATGATTCCGTTGTTTTTCTGGATGGTCACTTTAACACCATCTGCCCCGGGGCTCGGGTTCGGCACCGACAGAAGTTTCACGGGAGCATTAATCGAAATTGTGCCATCGTAAGGAGCACGCCACATGCGCACTACATCGTGAAGCGGGTTGGCATTAATATCTGCCTCGAGTTCCTGTGGATCTACCTGGAAGATACCTGATGCCACGCCAACACCTGACGCAATCGGGCTTGGTGTGTTTGTGCTTGTAGGATGAAATGTTACAATACCCGTGGCCGGATCCAAATGATTAAAGTACGCCATTCCGTTTGCAATGAGGTCTGGCAACTGGTCACCATTTACATCTGTGAAATAGACTGACGTGACCGAAGTAGTTTTGCTGCCTCCTGCACCGACAAACGCGCTAAAGTTTCCGAACCCTCCCTGCGCTTCAAATCCAAAGTTGGTAGTTTTACTTTTGTCTTTGAAGAACTCGCCTGCATTGCGAATTTCATACACCTGATCAGAATAACGCGGAATTCCAGACTTCGAAATGTTTGCGCGGTAGCGAAATCCATTATCATCGGCCATCACTTTGTCCGCAAGACCATCACCATTGATGTCAATCATGTAAAGTTTTCCGTTAGTCTCGGCTTCACTGTAGCCAAACGAACCACCTAACGTGTTGCTCTTGTTCACGAGCTGACCATCGTTGAAGCCGACCGTCACGGTCATGCCAAATCCGAAATCACTCGATTTATTTCCACTTAACGCTGACGCGTTATCATCGAACCCGGTTTTTGAAACAATCAGCCCGCCATCGATACCGTCTGAAGGAATGGTCCAAGTCTCGTTTTTAAGAAAAGGAGCAAGCACATCGGTCTTGCGCACGTCATTGAAGTAGTCGAACTCATGTGTGTTGAACAGTTTTCCCTCACTGTCGAATTCCGAAATGGATGCAAGCAGGTTCTTGTAGAATTCACCGGTCTTATATTTCAGCTCATAATGACGGATATTTTTGCCATCGAACTTTACCTCGACTTTGCGTAACAGGTCGGCAGTAACCTGCTTAAAGCCCAGGTTGGCTACAATAGAGACGTCTTTTCGTTTTGGCTCATTGAGTTGCCGATCACGCAGGAAAACAATCGAGTACCTACCCTCTCCGCTGCCGAAACCTGTATAAAGAATCTTATCAATGTAAATCTGATAACCATTCACCGTACCATTGACAACACCTTTGTCTTCCTGCTTTATGTACTTGTATTTAGCGTTGTTTCCATTCACATCGCGGATTTCCGCCAGGTACCATTGCGCAATATTCCCTTCGTCATCCTTTTCGTTGTCACGCAAAACTGCGCTCTTATCGAAGCCTGTGGACGTGCCTCCATAGAAGAATTTTGTTCCGTTCTTGTCGATTACTTCCCACCAGTAATTTTTCGGATTTGTTCCGTGTCGGATTATTTTACTAAACGCGCCTTCTACCCGCGGATAAAATTGTTTATCGCCCCCAGAGCGCGCTTGCGCTTCCGCACGATGTGCGACAGGGCTTAGCATCTCACCATTCAAGGTATATGTTTCCGTCTCGCGTGCTACATCGTAACGTGGCACTCCCCATCGCGTCTCAATGCTTACCATAGGAATTGTCAGATTCCATCCGAGTCCAAGCCAACCATTTCCTGCGCTACTGCTGTATCCGATGTTCAACTGGGGTTGTATACCGCTGCGACCAGCAGGAATTTTTAAGGCGTAGCCCAATGCCGCACCCCCACCGCTGCTTGCTCCAGGCGCCTGAATCAAATTCACGCCTGCGTTTGGATTCGCTGCCTTTATGCCCTTCATCGATGTTGATGTGAACGCTTCTACCAGTGGTGCCTCCGGAACTTTCAAAACTCCGTTGATCATATCGGTGAAGTGTCCGGACCTGGAGATTACGTGAGCGTTTGTCGCATTGACAGTATCGCGCGGAAGCGCAACCCAATGGTGGGCCTGTTCATCAAAATAATAAGTTCGGATATCCTGTTCGGTGTAGCCGTCCGGTATTTTGGTTACATCGTATGGCAACGTGATCTGCACATCACTGCTGAAAACTTTTCCATGAGGCAAAAACCGGAAGCCATGATGATTCGCAGTTACATTCACCATACCAGCATCCAGTGCCGGCACGTCCACATCGCGCAGTGTTGTGATAGAGATCGAGGAAGCCTTCAACAACGAACGCTTAGCCGAAGAGACCATTGCGCCCTCGAGTGAAAGTTGATCGGACGATCCCGCTGCAAATACTTTTTCAGCAGACAACGTAGTGGCATTGAATCCATACGAAAAATCAAACGACTGGGCGTGATCGAATGTAACCACGTGACAGGTTGTAGTGCCGTCCGGTGCGATTAGTTCAAGCTCTGTCGCACACGCTCCGCCTTCCGACAGATCTACAAAACTCTCAAACTCGCCATTAAACAACGGGACAATTTTTCCCGATACCTTGACGTGGGCTTTCTCAACCTGCTTACCCTGAACAAAACCTTTGACATAGCCTGTTGTGCCATAATAATCCCTGGCCGGCACCTGATTCAAGACGAGCTTCACTTCATTGGCAGAACCTGTCGCCTGTTGCACCTCAACGCGCAAGTTTCGTATCGAATAAAAATGACGAACATTTTCGGGAGCACCGAACCTGATCACATTATCACCGCGTTTCAACCATCCGGGACTTAACTGTTCACGCTGTTCAACCCAACCTTCGTGATGTTTAACCAGGTATCCACCAACTGATCGTTGATCGTTTACACTGCGTGATACCGAGTTATGGTCATAAACGCCATTGAGCTCATACACCAGCCATACATCCGAAGTGACTTCCGGTTTGCTATCCATCATCACATGGAAAATGTTGTCGGATGGATTATCATAAGGGATCTCCTCAGTAATTCCTATTCGGCCTTCTCGCTGCGGAGATTTATAGGTCCGAACCTGTGTGCCAACAGTCGGGACCGAAGATTTTCCGTTCCCGGGATTTCGTACGTCCGTGGCGAGTGATACGGATGAAAAAAGCAGCGTGCTTATAAACGAAAGAGCAATTATCTTTTTCATAGAAGTGGGTCTTGAAAAAATTATTGTACGATAACTTTACGGGTCTCAAATCCTGATGGTGTTTTTACGACCACCAGGTAGATTCCTGATTCGGGGAGTTGTGCATTGAAGAGGTATTCTGCGTTGCCAGTCCCTTGCATTTCGGTGACCACTATACCGCGACCATCGAGAATCTTAACCCCTACGGCAGCAGGCTTTTGCAGCGAAATACCAATATTGAAGACTTCATCGGTTCCCAGGATAGTCGGGTAAACGGCAACCCGTTGCTGATCAGAACCTGTTATTGCGATATCATCAGTGAACACACATCCATCTGATTTTTTTGTCACGTAGACGCGATAGACTCCGGGTTCTGTCGCAGTGATCTTTTTATCTGTACTTGAAAATCCGAAACTATTCTCCCATCGATAGGTCACATCAACGGTGTCGGGTACCTGATGCGCCACCGACAGCACGATCTCTTTAGCTGGATTCAGTTCCTGATCAGCGCCTAACGAAATCGTTAGCGCATCCGGCATCGTCAACGAAAAATGTCTCTTCAATATGTTATTGTTCTTGTCGGAAACGTTGAGCTCATAATCCCCGGCTTTGAGTTGCGTAATCTCAGACGATAACGGTACTTGTTTCCATTCGCGCTTGATTTCTCCCTTTACACCACTCAATGAATTGTGGAATGGGCCGTTGCCAGCAATAACTTCGATACGAATGCGACCCGCGGTTTCATCCGTACATGATGGATCGCTTAGCTTTCGCACGACAACAAAAAGATCATTCGCCAGGGCGAGGCCAAAATGGTCCTTACCAGACCCGTCAGCATCCCACAAAACATTCTTATAGATGATTTTTCCGTTTTCAACTCGATCCGGCTTAACGTATTCAAGGTTGTCAACCGCGAAGTTTCCTTGTCCGCTTCGGTCAATCACCAGCCAGTAACCATCCGGTGCAGCAGGAAGCTTTGCAGCATTGATGTGTATCTCAATTGGCTTTTTATTCATGGCCGAACCTGTAGACGTGATGAGCCACTTTCTACGGACGATGGAGAGAACAGAATCGCGACCGATGCCACGGGCTGCCGCCAGTGGTTGTCCATTGTCACCCCAGACTAAAAAATTCTGGTCGGGCAATGTCCCGCTGTTTTCAACGTTGAATGGAGTGATTGCAGCAATACTCATGACGAGCAAAGAAGAGTCATAGGCACTGCCCGATTGCTTTTGCAGCAAGTTGAAATAGTCATCGCGTCCAATGCCTGCTACGTTGTGGGCATAAGCCTCGTTATCTTTTCCGCGCCACAGCAGTTGATTAGACGAACTAACCAGGTTCGGACCGCGAAGTCCTGCACCGTATTTAATGGCAAGGTAAGTTTCATATTTAATGCGATCGCTGAAGGTAAGCGCCCGATCGAAAACAATTAGTTCCGCTAGACTCCCTTTAAAAGGTTTATAGCTTCGTGATTTGCCTGCGCTCCCCAACGCGAAAAAAGCATTATTAGACTGAGTAACGCTCTTCTCCCAGTTTTGCAGAATGGAATTAAGAACTACGAGCCGTTCATTCTTTCCGTAAACATCCAGGGCGGTGTCAGGCCCCATCGCTTTGCGCGTAGTTAAAAATATACTCCGCGAGTTGGCTTGTTCTGTGCCCCAAATGCCTCGCTCGGTGGTGTCAGCCGATTGAAAAACTGCAAGCACTGAAAGGTCTGTGAGTCCTTCCAGGCTATAGGCGACTTTGAAATAGTCGTCAACACCATCGAACACCAACGCCTTGTTGAAATTGATTACTCCTGTCAGCGTTGGAGCTTCAATGGCGGATGCTGCAATTGCGTTTCGCTTTAATGTAGTCATATCAGACCATGTGGTAGGAGTCAGCTCACTTTTGTCCGCCCTTAACCAGATTGCAGGACTGCTGACACTGTCGATCTGACTGAGTGCATCGGAGAACCAAAGCACTAAACAGCCCAGGAGGTACATTTTTTTCATGTCGGTATAGGTAAGATGCGCTTTCGCTTATCTGTAAAGCACATGGCGGGGTAAAAACCCCCAAACGATTTTGCCCGCCAATTCTCATTTCAAGACGCAATCAAACTTCGATGATGTAAGGAATTTGCCTTTCAGCACCAATTTAAGTGGCAAAAATGGGCGATTGGGATAAGTTTTGACTGAATTATCATCTAAATCAGTACGCTCCATTGCATCCAAACGATGTAAGATGTTCGGGAAGATAGACGCATTTTTTGCCCGCGACATTCTAAAAACACTAGCCACCCCGTTAGTTTTCTTTAAACAAACATTTTTGAACAAGCATCTCGCGAAATCAGATCGGTCGGAGTACTTTTACAATTGAAACCCTCACATGACAGAATCCTCGAAGCAATTCGAAGCTATTTTTCAACGTCACCACAAACCGCTGTGCGATGTGGCGTACAATTTTGTACGCGACCCGGAAATCGCGAAAGATATTGTTCAGGATGTATTCCTGAAATTATGGAGAAATATCCAGCACATCGAGCTGTCGGACCAAATTGGAGGCTACCTGTTCAAAGCTACAACACATACCGCTCTCAATCATTTGCGGAATAACGGCAAGACAATAAGCATCGAACAAAACCCGTCTGTTGATAAGAAGGTAATGACGATGCAAACTCCATCACAGGAGGACTTTTCAGAACTGGAAACAATCGTTGAGAATGCCATTGACAAGCTTCCCGCGAGGTGTCGCGTTATCTATTTGCTAAGCCGTAATGAAGGGCTCAAATACAACCAAATCGCTGAGACGTTGGGTTTGTCGGTAAAAACGGTAGAAAACCAAATGACAATCGCGCTCGAACGGATTCGCGGAGAGGTATTGCCATACCTGCGGCCGCAAGGCCCGCTGGTATTTACAAGTTTGCTGACAAGCTTTTTTTCGATGTTTTTCTAAAGTGACATGGGGGTATTAAGCGCCTCATGTGTTTATAGTAGACAAGTAGATGTTAAAATAGACAATACACCTCGACACTAAAGGTGGACATGCATGCCAGTAACACCTGCTACATGAAATGAACAACGCCTAAACAACTTGAGCG
Organism: Chryseosolibacter sp.; assembly: GCA_036402075.1. GTDB lineage: Bacteria > Bacteroidota > Bacteroidia > Cytophagales > Cyclobacteriaceae > Chryseosolibacter. Next base: position 20,555 of record DASWTP010000116.1, read on the forward strand.
ATGATCCAACGGGAGGAAGCCGTACGTATAATGATCGATAAATTTTCAGGCACCATTGCGCCTGAAGATGAGGTACGACTGCGTGCATGGCTGGAATCTTCTGATCTCAATCGACAGTTTTATCGCGATGCCATGAATGTTTGGGTGATGAGCCCGGAAAAACGGAAGCACCCGAGTCCAGACAGCGAACAGGAATGGGATAAAGTTTCAACCCGAATACAATCACAAACAGTGCATTTTGACAGGCGTCATGTCTGGTATGCAGCTGCAGCAGCTGTCAGCCTTTTGCTTGTGGCCGGCATATTCAAATACAGGCAGTCAAGCCCTGTGATACTTTCGGCATCCGAGACACCGTTGACGTTTCTTCTTCCGGACAGCTCAAAAATCGTCCTTGGCGAGCATAGCTCACTGACGTATGCAGATGACTTTAACCAGAAACATCGGCAGGTTCATTTAACAGGTGATGCATCATTTCTTGTGACCCATCGAACCGCGCCCTTTATTGTGCAAACTCAATATGCTCAGATTCGCGTTCTTGGTACTGAATTCAATGTCGACACCAACGATTCGGCCGCTGTCGTTTCGGTTACCAGGGGAAACGTGAACGTTTCAAATTCCAACGCTACTATAAATCTTTCAGGAGGTGAGCGCACAACTGCGAAACACTTGGGTGAATTGACGAAAGAGAACTTAAGTAAACTTTACCAGGCCTCGCTGGAGCGGGCCAACCCTTCTGACTACATACGTATTGAAAACACGAACAGGAAGACATTATTGAACGCAACTGTCGCTGAAGGGATTCTTACCAATACGGCAATCACGACATCGTACGAAAATATAACGTTAAGTATCTCGTACAAGAAATCAAACGGGTCTTCCGTGCAGCTTGTAACTAAGGTCCAAGGAGTGCTCGCTCCGGGCGGCAAATTATCATTTCGGAAAAAACTGGGTGACCTCTTCTCGAAAAAACACCCTGTCAATATTAAGATTCTCACTGCCGAACCGAAAAAATAATTCCCTCACATCTCCTCAACAGGTTATTGAAATTTCTTGATTGTGGCCGAACATTAAGATACTATCATTCCGATATTAAAGTCCCAACAAAAAACGTTCGATCTACCATAATAAAGAAAATTACCCACAACGTTTTGTGTTTATGACGCTTTGGGTTTAGGAGTGTTTGTTAAATGCGAGCATGACAAACACGACCAGTCCAAAGTATCCACCGTTACAAATTTACCTTAATAAATGAATTAACGATAAACCCCAAAGTGGCATAAACGTGCTGTTGCCAGTCGTTTGCTTTAGATTATTCCATTTACTTCAAGGTCCCTAAATTTTAATTTGTTCAAGTCGAACAATACTCCCCAATAATGGTCTCCACCGTCACACATTACAATTGGATCCGTTGTCCAGTTTTTGTAAAATGTATTGAACTCATCAACACTATTAAAGTGAAATGCATTTAGATAAATGAATTTCTTCGTTTTAATTGTCACTCCGATATATTGAAATGCAAACTTGTCCAGGTTTGAGATTGCCTGTCCGTTTGGGGACTTTAATTTTATAACCTTTTTAAAATTGATTTCGATTTTTTGAACATCTTTTTCAGTCGGAGTCCAGTAGGCAGAAATATCTCTAGGTGTCCCACGTGAACATTGCCTCAGCAGTCTTTCTCCTTTACTTGAATCGAGAATCGTTGAATATTTGGGCTGATAGTAATTGTCCTGCGTGAACCCACTAGTTACGA
>DASWTP010000117.1:0-4473 GCA_036402075.1 Chryseosolibacter sp.
TTTTCGGGATAAGCGGCTTCGTACTTCCATTTCTATTTCTATTGGTGATCAAACATTCGTTGTTGACACCGGACCAGACTTTCGCCAACAAATGTTGCGCGAAAGAATCAGCCGCGTAGATGCCATCTTACTGACGCATGCCCATCGCGATCATACTGCGGGCATGGATGACGTTCGCGCGTACAACTTCCTTCACAACATGGACATGCCGGTATATGGCGTTCAGGAAGTACTTGATCAGATCCGAACGGAATATGCGTACGCTTTCGCTGAAAAGTATTACCCTGGCATTCCAAGGTTTGTGCTTCGGCTGGTGGATAATGAACCGTTCCAGGTAAATGGCATAGAAATTATTCCCCTGCACGTTCTTCATCTCAGGCTTCCCGTAATGGGCTTTCGCATTGGCGACTTCAGCTACATCACCGATGCAAAGTTTATCCCCGAAGAAACAATGCAGCGGCTTAAAGGAACCCGGACCCTCGTGCTGAACGCATTGCAAAAAGAGGAACACATTTCACACTTCAATCTCAAGGAAGCCATTGAGATGGTCGAACGCATTAAGCCGCAGCGCGCTTACTTTACGCACATGAGCCATAAACTGGGACTACACAGAAACGTATCTGAAGAATTGCCAGAAAACATCTCGCTTGCGTATGATGGCCTCCAGCTTACGCTTTGATCTTCTTTCTTATCTTTAAGCTTCGATAACCGGAGCTTGCACAACAACTACTACTTCCTGAAGAAACTTTCGCCTGCTCTCGAGAGAGAATTGAAAGGAACGGTTATCTCTGAATGCTTCAGCCAAAACAAAGACGAACTCATCATCAGGTTTGAAACGGCAGGCGACCCGTTTTTTATTAAAGCAACACTCACTCCAAAACTGAGCTCACTTTCTTTCCCCAAAGATTTTCACCGGGCCAGGAAGAACAGCGTTGACCTGTTTGAAACGATTATTGGCCGAAGGGTACTAGGCACAAAGCAATTCTCGAACGAACGCAGTTTCTGCCTCCAGCTCTCTGATAATATCGCTGTTCTTTTTAAGATGCACGGGAATAAAGGGAACGTCATCGTTTTTGAGGGTGTGAATTCTCCTATGCTTTTTAAGAATTCGTTGATTGCCGACAGTAAGCTTGTGCTCAACGAACTTGACCGGGAAATCGACTGGTCATCTGCCGCATTTCCAAAAGATCCGGCCGACTGGCAGCGCCATTACTTCACCTTTGGTAAAATGGTTTGGCAATACCTGTCAGCGCAGGGGATCGACCGGATGCCTGACGAAGAGAAGTGGGCGACCGTGATTTCAATGAGAGACATGCTCGAGGTGGCTGAACACTTTTTCACCGCAGAGGTCAACGGGAAAATTGTGCTGTCGTTGCTCGATTATGGAAACATCAAACGCACTTTCAATGACCCGCTGGCGGCCCTCAACGATTTTTTTTATACCATCACGCACGTCACCAATTTTGAAGAGCAGCAGCAAAAACTAATCAGTACACTGACCGGCAAAATTCAAAGTTCAAAAAACTACTACGCAAAGACATTTGCAAAAGCGAAACAGGTTGAGCAGGATAACAACTACAAAGTGTGGGCAGACCTGATCATGGCGAACATGCATTCCATCCCCGCGGGAGCTGACAAGGTTGTTGTTGATAATTTTTACAACGAGAACAAACCAGTTGAAATTAAACTGCGAAAAGACCAGTCGCCTCAGAAGAATGCAGAAACATTCTACCGGAAGTCAAAGAATCAACAGATTGAAATTGACAAGCTGCAGGAAATCCTTCGACATAAGAAAAACGAGATAGAACGAATGGAGAAGGAAATTGAGGCCGTACGAGACGCGCAATCGCTTAAACAGTTGAACGCACTCGGAATAGTAAATTCAGAAACCGAAAAAGCCAATGAAAACGAGCCACTACCCTACCATGAATTTATTTTCAAAGGCTACAAGATCTGGGTCGGCAAAAATGCGGAGAGCAATGACACGCTTACACTGAAGCTTTCGTACAAAGAAGATTTGTGGCTGCATGCAAAAGATGTTTCGGGCTCGCATGTCTTAATTAAGCACCAGGCAGGAAAAAATTTTCCGAAAGACGTGATTGAGCGGGCTGCTGAACTGGCCGCTTATAACTCCAAAAGAAAAAACGATTCGTTGTGCCCGGTGATCGTCACGCCAAAGAAATTTGTTCGGAAACGAAAAGGGGATCCTGCAGGGGCGGTTGTTGTTGAGAAGGAGAGCGTGGTGATGGTAGTACCGAGATTAAGCTGAAAGCAGAAAGCTTGTCTGGTGCTCAATTAAATATTACATTTTCAAATAAAGCTCAACAAAAAAGCCGATGAAACACTACATCATCGGCTTTTCGCTTTATGCTTTACACTTTCTGCTTATTTCACAATATTAATCTTCAACGTGTTCGTGCGGGCACGCTCGCTAATCGGCATGCTTGCAAGGAAGATAAAGATGTCACCTGTCTTTACATGGCCTTCACGCTTCAGAATATTCTCAACATCCGCGATCGTCTCATCAGTCGATTCGTTTTTATCGTAGATGTAAGCGCGTGAACCCCACACGAGGTTCATTTTATTGATCAATGAACGATTTCCTGTAAACACAAAGATATTTGCATTCGGTCGGTGCGATGATGACTTGAATGCCGTGTACCCAGACGCTGTCATCCCAACGATTGCTTTTGCCCCAACGTCCTTTGCCAACTTACAAGCCGCCAGCACAAGGCTGTCGTTCATATAGATCGGAGAAGCAGGATCCGGCTCGCGGAAACGGAAATACAGGCTTGGATTTTTCTCCACCGAAGCGATCGTGCGTACCATCGAACGAATTACTTCAATGGGATATTTACCCGCTGCGGTCTCAGCGGACAGCATTACCGCGTCAGCGCCATCCATAACCGAGTTGGCTACGTCATTTGTTTCGGCACGTGTCGGACGCGGGTTTTCAATCATACTCTCCATCATCTGGGTGGCAACGATCACCGGTTTTCCGGCTTTGTTACATTTTTCTACCAGCATCTTCTGAACCATCGGAACTTCTTCAAGCCAGATTTCTACGCCAAGGTCGCCACGGGCAACCATACACGCATCGGTAGCAGTAATGATCTCATCGATATTACTCAATGCCTCTGGCTTTTCGATCTTGGCTACAATCCGCGACAGCGACTTGTTCTTGTCGAGGATCTCGCGAAGCGCATAAATATCGGAGGCCCTGCGTACAAACGACAGTGCAATCCAGTCGAGCTGGTTTTGAATGCCGAACTCAAGGTCTTTCAGGTCTTTCTCCGTGAGGGAAGGTGCGGAAACTTTCGTGAATGGCAGATTGATTCCTTTGCGTGATTTCAGCGGACCACCGTAAACAACTTCAGTGACAACATCGGTGTCGCGAACTTCCTTTACTTTCAATTCTATTTTTCCATCGTCCACCAGGATCATGTCGCCAAACTTCACATCATTGGGCAGGTTCGTGTATGAGGTGCTGCAGATTTCGTTGTTACCGAGTAATTGGCGTGTGGTAATGATGAGCTCCTGTCCGCGCACAATGGTTGTGTCCGGCTGCATTTCCTGAACACGAATCTTTGGACCCTGAAGATCCTGCAGCAACGACACGGTGGTGCCGAGCTCCTGGTTGAGCTCACGAACTGCAGTAATCACTTTCAGGTGATCTTCATGCGAGCCGTGAGAAAAATTCAAACGGAAAACATCAACACCTTCTTTAATAAGCGCGCGCAGCATGTCCTTGTTGTTGGACGCAGGACCTACCGTGGCAACAATCTTCGTTTTGTTGTAAGAAATCTTTTCAAACATAAGGTTCAGGGTATAAACAATAAACTATAGGTGATCGGTGAGGGATAGACAAGCATGATTCAGAAAATGAAATTCGATTTTGATTTTAGTCCTTCCAATGTGATTGGACTAACAAGCTGAATGAATGGAATAGATTTGAGTAAATCGATCAATTGCTGATGCTTATGCTCTTCCATGGCCGCCAAAATTATGAAATCAAAGTGAGGAAATTCAGGGATCAGGAAATACTTTCCGGTTTCTTGCTCTGCAGGGCGGTTTTTGAAGACTTTCAAACGATTGATGGGCGTCTCGAAAGAATAGAAGGGGAATGCCTTTTCCTCATTATTCTTGAAACCAACTACTAAATCCGGCTGTTTCACCAGGTGTATTCCTAAGCGCTGGTTTAACTCCCACGCCAGCTTATAACCCCTGACGGCCGTAGTGATTCCAATGAGTTCGAAGTTGTATTCATAGTCTATGATTAACTTGCTTTTCTTCATTTTTTCACTGAAAACACACGATTTAGGCCGTTTTGAGCAAGATCAAAAAAGTTTGACAATATTGCGCTAAATCTCTTTCTTTGCAGAGATTTTTAAATCATTAAACCGTAAAAACATGTCTGAAATTGCACAAAAAGTAAAACAGATCATCATCGAGAAACTTGGTGTTGAAGAATCT
>DASWTP010000118.1:0-28584 GCA_036402075.1 Chryseosolibacter sp.
GGCTTCCCGGTTATGGTTAGCTGGTTTCCGTTCAGCACGAGGTCTTGTGCCGTTTCATTGAAGAGGTCTAACAGATTCACGCTTTTAATTCCACCGGCATCCTGAATTTTTAGTTCGGTACCTTCAATAGAAAAATTTGTATTGAGCTCGTTGGTTGCGCTGTTGTCTGGAAGGATTACGGAGTTTCCATTTGAAATGGAGAGCTGGTTACCGGCAAGGGTTAATGTCTGCGATTGTTTGCCAAGTGAATAAGGGCTTCCAAAAAGTTCTTCAACACCCATTTCAATGAAACCTTCGCCCAGGTCTATTTCTACGCGGAGGAAGTAAGGCACCGCACCCCAGTTGAGGTCATCGATGGCTGTGCCCATCAGGATGGTGCCGCGTCCAACTACCAATCGGAAAATTCCGAAGATGTCGGTTTGTGTTTCGTGTCGTTCCTGGTAGACGACTGAGCCGTTGGCGGATCCTTCAAGAATAGAGAAGCGAACCGCGAGGTCTGTGTTGGCAAGGATTTCACCTTTTGAGTCGTGACCAAAAGCTTGCGCCCGGCTGGCGTCAACGGCAACAGCCTGGTATGTAAACCCCACGCTTTGCGCGTGGATGTTAAATGACGCTGCTACGAACAAAGCCGATATGATAACTTGAATGCGCGTGTTCATCTTCGTTTGTTTGAATTGAGGTTAAAATGAATTGCAATGCTTGGCGTGAAACCGCGGAGATACGCAGACTGACCTGGGTCGCGCTCTACGTTTGTAAAGCCATTGAAGAATAGCGCTTCAATTGAGCAGAAAGCCTCCGCTGATATCTGGTATTCAACCGCCCAATCCAGTAGCAGTGAGACGTTACTTCTCTTTACGCGATTGGTGATCACGTATTGCTCAAAGCCGCGCGACTGGGTAGCATTGAAAAGGAAGTTCCCTTCTGCACCGAGTCCTGAATTAACCCTGATTCGTTTGGTCGATACGAGATCGTAGTGGATGGTGGTTGCAAAGGTGGCCATGTTAATGCTCCACCGCGAGGCGACTTGATTTTCGCGGTCTCGGAGCTGAACCGACTTGTACCCCAGCGCCATAGACCAATTCACCTTTTTTGAGGTTCGAATGGGTTGTGTAAATGCCACCTTTGTATCGAGCCCGGGCATGGGGCTTAATCGTGTCACGCGGCCATTGGCGTCACGAAATCTCAGGCCGGCAAGGGTGCTGCCTACCTGCAGGCCGATCGCGGGGTCCTGCGCCAAAGCGTGTGTGGTAATGAATAAAAAAACAAGGGGTAGGGTTTTCATATTATAAAATGATAAGGATTTTACGAATCGTGCGATCAGGTGTGCGAATTACCAGTGTGTAGGTGCCTGAGGCGATTTCTGAAAAGTCGGCCTGGGCATCTGAGACAACATCATGTGAAATGACCCGCTGCGTAGTCAGCACCCCTTTGAGGTCATACAGCTCAAGCGTAACGTGTTCAGAAAGCGGTAAGTGTTTGATCGAGATGCGCCCTCGGGTCGGATTTGGATATAAGAGAAGACCGTCATCTGTTGGTGCTGCACGTTCCGATTGACCTTTGTAATGTTCAAAGCCCTGTAACAGGATAATTTTTCCGTTACTAAAAGCATTTATTAAGGAGGGTTGGGCGATTGTCTGCGAGACGATCATGCTCGTAGCTGAGCTCATACCAAATCCACTTGCACTCAGCGATTGCTTCTTCAGGCGGACCTCCTGCCCCTGACAAGTTTCAGTAGCAAGTATAAATGTTGCGAGTAGTACGAAATGCTTCATACGGTATAATTCACTTGATGACTGCGTTAATACGGTCTTTCGCACAGTTGTTGCGCTTCGGTTGACGATTGGATCTTTATCGATATTAATTGCACCTTAATGGATGTTTTTAAGATTTACACATACCTTATTTATAGGAGATTGCTTGATCAGTCCAGCTCTGGTTGACGCGAGTCGCCTGCTCCATGTGATTTGATAATCCCAATCTCAATGCTGCAATTTTTATTTATAGTTCAGCCTTTCTTGTTATTAAGTTTATACTCGGCCACCACATTTCTCAGCCAGGTAAGACCGGATTGGTAAGACCTGAACACCTGGTGAGGTTTAATGATGCTTGTGAACGGAAGAGCATGGAAGATTGTAAGGAAGTTGCGTATGAAGAAATTTGGCGCGACATAGACCGTATAACGATGATGACGCTTTACCAGCTCTGCGTTGTCTCGGATCCACTGATTGAAAGCGCGCGGTAAGCGACTATCGGCCCAGTGCACGTGTGTCAGGTCGATGAGCAGGAAAACCGGTCCTCGCTGAAAGACAGCCTTCATAGTGGCCAGGTAAAGTTCGAGCAGCTTGGGCGTTGGGTCAATGTCGGTAATGGTGATGACAACCAGCGGAAACTCGCGATCGTCAAATTTTCCAAAGGGCGGGTTTTCAAAATGCGTGTTATCTGATATCCAGTCAGCAATCATGTCCCACAAAATGTTGTTGGTGCGAGGCGTGAACACACCGAAGAATCCTATATAATTGTCTTCGATATCCTCGGCATACAGGTGGCGGGTCCGTTGTGTGGCGGCCGTGCACAAGGTTGGAATGATTTCCATTTTTTCACTGTATGGTAAAATGTCATCATGGGGCGCCAGGGTCAGCAACCTGCCGTTGAACTTTTTAAATGCGGTTGCAGACAAAGCTTTCCGTTTACTGATCGAGACAACGGATGCGCGAAGACTGTTTCGATGGTTGCGCAACGCCTCCAGCGTAGACAATTTTTCCATTGCGATATTTTCGTGGCCGCGGGTAAGCAGGCTAAGCTGACGACCAATTTTGCTGGCGAGGTAATAGAAAAACAATCCATTCTTAAGTGTTGCCTTTGCATCGTAAATTCCAGAACCGATGGATACAAGAGTTGCAATCTGATCGCACGATTCAGCAAATCCAACAATGTTGGCCCCGCATCCGTGACCAATGACGTGAATGGTATGTTTGGGATAGACTTTGGCACACCACTGAAGCACACATTCAAAAATTCGCTGACCTAGCATCTCCGGCTTTTGTTCCCAATTCAGTCTCTGGCTGGAGGCAGACTGCGTTGGATAATCGTAGGTCACCACAGCAAACGATCGCTGGCTCAAATGCCGGGCAATGGGAGAATAGAATTCTTTTGAAACGCGTGGCGCGCTGTTAATAATGATGAGATGGTGCGAAGTGTATTGAGATGGTAGAAAAACTTCCGCTTCTATATTGAGTTCATCATCGTTCGAAATCAGTGCCTTCAAGATGTCGCAAGTTTGGTTAGCGAAATTTTCGCAGGAAAAAGATCGTTTAGTGTGCTGAGGAGTCCATTTGGTGTGTTATGGCACTCATTCGCCATGAAATCGGACTAAGCCTCGGCCAGTTATTGCAATACCAGCTTGACAAAAAAAAACCGCGATGAGTGATCACCGCGGTTCTTCCGAAATTAAACTAAAACTTTCTTTTAATCTTTGTACATCACGGCTTTCACTGCCTTTACGGTGCGCGCAACGTTCGGCAGAATCGCTTCGATCAGTGTAGGTGCATAGGGAAGCGGAGCATCCCAGCTGTTTACGCGATGAATCGGAGCATCGAGGTAATCGAAGGCATGCTTCTGTACGTGGTAGGTAATCTCTGAGGAGATGGCAGCTAATGGCCACGCTTCCTCCACAATCACAAGGCGATTTGTTTTCTTAATAGACTCAACTACGGTGGCATAGTCGATCGGTTTGACTGAGCGAAGGTCAATCACTTCGGCAGAGATTCCTTCCTTCTCAAGCTCGGCTGCAGCTGCGAGCGCAACTTTCATAATTTTTCCAAACGACACAATAGTTACATCCGAGCCCTGGCGCTTGATATCGGCAACCCCGATTGGGATCAGGTATTCTTCCGTTGGCACCTGGCCTTTATCACCATACATCAACTCTGACTCCATAAAGATGACAGGGTCTTCATCGCGGATAGCGGTTTTCAAAAGTCCTTTGGCATCGTATGGATTAGAGGGAACAACCACTTTTAAACCTGGTGTGTTGGCAAACCAGTTCTCAAAATTCTGCGAGTGCTGCGAGCTCAGCATCCCGGCATTACCAGTCGGGCCGCGAAAGACGATCGGCACAGTAAACTGACCACCTGACATCGACATCATTTTTGCGGCCGAGTTGATGATCTGGTCGATTGCCACAAGTGAGAAATTGAATGTCATGAATTCAACGATGGGGCGGATTCCGTTCATCGCGGCACCTACACCGATACCGGCAAAACCAAGTTCAGCGATGGGTGTATCCAATACTCTTTCCGGACCGAATTCATCGAGCATACCCTGGCTTACCTTGTAGGCACCATTGTATTCAGCAACTTCTTCACCCATCAGGAAAACACGAGGGTCTCGCCTCATTTCTTCACTCATGGCCTCCCTGAGGGCTTCCCGGAATTGAATTTCTCTCATAGTCTTAAATAATAGCCCTTCCTACCTTATACTTCGGTGGGCAGGCCGTAAAAATAGTATCTGGGGTGCTATTGGCAAAACCTCCTGAAAATAAAAAACCCTGTCTCCGGACAGGAAACAGGGTTTCTTTAAAATCCAATGAAATCTCTTATTTCAGTGCGTTTCTGAAAGGTTCAGTTGCAGACCATTTTGCGAATTCAAGGTCGGTCAAAGCAGCTTCCTTCAACGTAGGATCAGCTTTAACTGCGTTTGTCAGGTTGCTTACAACACCATCAGCGTTTCCGAGGCGGGCAGAAGCAATTGCTGCACCGTAGAAAGCTACTGCCAGGTTGCTGTTCTTGCGGCCTGCTTCATTGAATGAAGTCAACGCATTCTGGTAATCTTTATTCAACACCTGAGCAAGACCTTTGTTGAAGAGGTTGTCAGCGTTGTCAGAAGCAGATGAAGTCGAACGAACTGCATCAGCGTATTTCGCCATCTTAATTTCAGCAGCGCCTTTCACACCGTTTACACCAGCAGCGTTATCACCGCTCAAGCCTGAGCTAAGTGCTTTCGATGCGTTGTTGTAAGCCGCGTAGTGGTTGCCTTTCATCATGTGAACAGAAGCAAGGTTTGCGCTAACTTCCGGTGCTTGCTGAATCTTAGCAGCCAACTCAAGTTGAGCCAACGCTTTGTCAGCCAAAGAAGCTGCATTTGCTGAGTTTTCCATTGCCTGAGCGATGTATACAGCGCCAAGGTTGTTGTGTGCTTGCCAGTTCTGACCTTTTTTGGTAGCAGCTTCGTAGATGCCAGCTTTTTCTTCCAATGACGGAGTAAGGGTTGCACCGTACATCAGCTCTTCATAAGAAAGCGTATCAGCGTTTACAGAACCCTGGGTGATTTGCTTAGCCAAAACAGAAATTTCTGCGTCTGTTTTCTTGTCCTTGATGGTGAGGATCTCAGTCTTAGCAGTTCTCAATTTTGGATAAACATCTTTGAATACTTTCTTGTAAGAAGGAAGTTTCTTCATTGCTTTTTCCTGGCTTTCGAATGTTCCGCCACCATTTACGATGTTCTGGTATTCGGTCTTCTCGTCTGCAGTAATTCCTTCATAAGAAGCCAACACAGTTTTGAACTCAGTCCAGTCCTGGATAACAGGCTTCAGGATGAATTTTACAGAATCAGCAAGACCTTTGTAGTCATACTTCTTCATTTGCTGGCGGTAGTACTTCTCAATGGCAGCAGCGCGATCTGGAGAAAGTTTGCTGTTGATACGTTCTGCACCTTCAGGTGAGTGAGTACCGGTGATTGTAACGGTACGGGTAGCGTTCTTAGATGCGATGAAAGCATCCAGTTGCTTTCCTTTTGTGCTCCTGGTTTCAGAAGGTCTGAGAACTGATCTTCCTTGTTCGAAGATGAAATCAGGGATGATCACGGGCTCGAGTTCTTCCTGGTTATTGTATCCGTGCTCAGCATAAGCAGCGTAGAATACCGGCTTTACAAGTTTAGACGTGGTGATAACACCCGTTGCTACCTGCATGCGCGGAGAGCTCTTTGATTTTGAACCTTTTGACGCAACACCTTCAACTTCCAATACGCCTGACTTCATCGCAGGGGCATACGGGAATGAGAAGCTTTTAGTCACTTTAGGTTGTTCTGTCGAGGCATTTGGATAATCTTCAGCTTTGAATGGGATTGGATCAAGAGCAAGCTCCTGTTCTCCATACTTGTAAAAGGAATTCATCGTATAGACGGTACCTTTTTTTAACATTTTAACTGGAAGATTAGCTGCTAGGTCAAAGGCAACAGTGTCTTTGTGTACTTCTAGTGGGTTAGGGGTAACAGTCAACTGTTGGTCTTTTGACATTTTCACCATCTTGGGAAGTGTACAGCTTCCCAGGGTCAATGCACCGATAACCAGAAATGAGTAAACGCTTTTTCTCATTGGATTTTGAGTTATGTTGTTTATAATCAGGGTTTAAAACTAAACTTATGTGTATTTTTTTGCAATAATAGTCAAAAAAATAAGATTCCAGCGATAACATTACAGAGTCCATGGTCTTATATTTGTAAGCCGGATTTTTGGTCGATGAATCAACTTTTTCGAGAGTTGAAAGTTTAATTATGACAGCAGTATGAGCTCAGCAATGAATAAAATCCAGCATTTTTTTGAAGGCTACGCATTTGGCGTGTGTACAAGGCTTGGAGAAAAGCTTGGAATGGCAACTTCCAGCATTCGATTGTTCTTCATTTATGCCTCATTTATTACATTCGGTTCGCCAGTTTTGATCTATCTGGCGCTTGCCTTTGTCATGAATATGAGGAAGCACCTTAGGAAAAGGAGCCCTATTTGGGACTATTAGGATACGTTTTCCTGTTCTTTAGGTAGTATTCGACAATAATCATCCCTTTGAAGACCGAATCCTTCGAATAAGAAGGATGCGATGAGCGTATTGCCCTGCGCTTCGCAATCGATTTTCCTATTGACCCAAGGAAGTCGAGGTGTGCTTTAACCACCTGCAACGCGTGTTCCGCCTTCCCTTTAAAAAGAAAGACTGTGGCTGCAAGCCAATCCAAAACCATTCTCACCGGAAGCTTATACAACAGTTCAATGCTATCGAGGTGTTTGTAGATCAGAATGAGCCCGTTTCTGAAATTAAGGTAGACTTTTTTCGGGCTGTCGTATCCAAGGGTTCCAGCTCCGAGATGATAGACAGTGCTATGTCCGCAGTACATTACTTTTTGGCCCGTTCGCTGGATCTTCCAGCATAGATCAATTTCCTCCATGTGAGCAAATAAATCCTCATCGAGCCCGTGGAAGTTCCTGTAAACATCAGCCCGGATGATGAAGCACGCACCGGTCGCCCAGAATATCGGTCGTTCATCGTCATATTGGTGATGGTCTTCTTCGACATGATCGAAAATGCGACCGCGACAGAAAGGATACCCGAGCACATCGATAAAGCCTCCTGCGGCACCGGCATACTCAAATATAGTTTTGTTCCGATACGAAAGTATTTTAGGCTGTACTGCAGCTATGCCAGCGTTGGAGTCGAGGAGTTGCTCCATGCGGTTGAGCCACCCATCCGTTACCTCAACGTCTGAGTTCAGCAACACGAAATAGGTCGCATCAATGTGAGCCAGCGCTCGGTTGTACCCACCGCAGAAGCCAAAGTTCTGTTCCAGGGGGATGACGTTGACTGTCGGAAAATCACGTTTTAGAATTTCAAGAGACCGATCAGTGGAGGCGTTGTCTGCCACGTACACTTGCGCACCCTGGGAATGCTGAATTACAGAAGGGAGAAATTGGGGTAAAAGTTTTTCTCCGTTGAAGTTTAGAATGACAACCGCGGTTTTGATCATCCCATCATTCCGCTTAGATCGAGGCCGGGAATATTTGGAATTAAACCTTCTGTGCTTTTCTTCATCTCTTCTTTCGCCTTCACTTCGGCCTCTTCGGCTGCCTTATTCACCGCAGCCACAACGAGGTCTTCCAGAACGCTTTTGTCTTCCGGTTTGAATAACACCGGGTCAATGTCCAGGGAGAGCAGCTGGCGTTTTCCGTTGACGGTAGCTTTCACCATCCCGCCACCCGACTCTCCGGTTGCGGTGAGCTTGCCAAGGTTATCCTGCGCTTCTTTGATGCGGGCCTGAACTTCCTTCATCTTCCCCATCATTTTCATCATGTCGAACATAGTCAGCTGTGTTTTGTTGATAGCGTTGAGCAACGAATGTGCCCGTAAAAATAGAGGAACGATTGGAAAACCGGAAAGGTTTATTTTTTTCGGAGCAGTAGCACCGAGCCCGATTCCTTGATTTGTCTGCCGGCCCGATCCTGGATGCGGACAATAAACGTATAGGTTCCTTCGGGCATGTCGTTTCCCTTGAATTTTCCATCCCAGCCCTCTGAAATGTTCGTGGTCGTGTACATCAGTTCACCCCATCGGTTGAAGATGCTCATCTCAAACTCGTCAATGAACTGGCCATACACATTAAAGATGTCGTTGAGGTTGTCATTGTTCGGTGTGAATGCCGTTGGATAGAAAAGATTCGGATTCCTGATAATGATGATCTTGTTTGAGATTGACGCTGTCACGCCCGCCTGTGCTGCATTGGCGGTAACCACGTACATCAACGCCTGGTGCAACAGGTCCTCTTCATCATCAAGGAAGGAAGTGGAAGTTGCAGCATTGGACGTTTGCAATAAGGCTCCTTCGGGGGTCAATTTTTGCACCGTGTAGCTATTCACCCCATTGGCCCATCCGGTGTAGTCGCTCCAGCTGAGTGAAATCGCATTATCACTTTGCAGTGAGCCGGTCAGGCGGATCGGGCAGGCCTCTGCACTCACCGGACTTTGGTTGCCGCATACGTCCTTGTAATAAATTTTGTAGCACGTTTGAGCATCGGTGGAGTAGGCCGGATCGGTAATGGAGGTTGCGGTGGTGCTTTGCAGGTTATTAAAGACTCCGTTGACATTTTTCTGGACAAAATACTCCTGGGGTGTGAACTGTGGATCAGGAAGCCAGGTGATGTCCACCGAATTACCGTTGACGATCGTAGAGATATTTCCGATTGGGTCGGGGACATCGTTGGAGATGGCGGTGCCGCATTTCAGCAATGAAGAACTTTGACTTCCGTTCGGATAGAGTGTTGTAAGCTGATAACAATATTCTCGTCCGCAAGTGATGTCAACATCGTTGTATGGCGATGCGAGGGTATTGGTGGCGAGGGTACTTCCGGCTGTCGAGCGTGTCACCCGGAAATTTGAAACGCCCGTTGTTCGCGTTACCCACCGAAATGAGTTCACGTTGTTTTGTACGGTAAGGTCAACGTTGGCGCTGCAAATGAGATTTGAGTACTGAATCACACCGGTGCACGGATTGACGACACCAATGCGGTAGCAATAATAATTATCCTCCGGCCGGATGTTTCGAACAGTGTCTGCCGTCACGTTGTAAAGCGTTCGTACTGTCTGGAACGAGGGGGCATTATTAGTCGAAACCTCAAGCCGGTAAACAATGTTTGGCAAACCGGTAAACACCACCCTAATTGATGACTCATCAAGGACCTGTAGTTGAGTTATGGTTGGAATTGGCAGCGTAGCCATCACGTTAATATTCTGGCTGGCAGCGCTGCAATTGTCGAGCGCGTTATCGTTTATCCCGCGAACACTGATGTTGCGTGTCCCTGAAGACGCGTAGGTATGCGTGCCACGCAGGGAAATATCCCGCTGGAATGTGGTTTCGGGCGAGCCATCTCCATAATTGACAATGTAATTTTCAAAGTTTGTATCCGTGATGTTAATAGCCACAATGTTTGCTGCGCATGTGTAAAGTTCAAATGCCGGGGTCGTATTTGGATTTACTACTACCTGGATGTCGTCAAAACCGGACGTCTGGAACAAGATGCGAAACAGGTAGGTACCGGGCTGCGTAAACGTGAATGATGAAATATTTTGTCCAATACCCTGATTTGGATTGGATGCACTCACCAGGCTGAAGTCGCATGGTGTTGTTCCGTCACATTTGAAAGGAGCCGTGTAAGAAGTGATATTGATGGTAAAGGGTGCGCAACCTTCCACCTGGTTGACCTGGAATCGACCGAGACGACTGCTGAATTGAGCCTGCGCGCAAAACGAGATCAGCAAAAGAAAGAAGGTCGTTATCCGGGCCACAAATGTCATTCTACAAGATCAGTGTTTTTCAGGAATTTCTCTGCACGAAGCATATCGTCATGGAGAATCCTGTCATCTTCTATAAACGGAACCACGGCACGGAAAGTATGCACCAAACTTTCCAATTGAGGAGACGTTTTCAATGGCCGTCTAAAATGCAATGCCTGGGCTGCGGTAATCAATTCAATAGCCAGGATCGAATACAGGTTATTGACGACCCGGTAGGTCTTTGTGGCTGCATTGGCGCCCATACTCACGTGGTCTTCCTGTCCGTTTGACGAAACGATCGAGTCAACAGAGGCAGGATATGCCAGTTGCTTGTTCTGGCTTACCAAAGACGCAGCGGTGTATTGGGGAATCATCAATCCTGAATTAATACCCGGACTTGCCACAAGGTAATTGGGTAATTCCCGTGAGCCTGAAATCAACTGATACGTGCGTCTTTCGGAAATATTTCCCAATTCAGAGAGCGCTATTGTCAGAAAATCCAGTGCCAGTGCCAGGGGTTGTCCGTGGAAATTGCCGGCCGAGATGATCACATCTTCTTCTGGAAAAACATTTGGATTATCTGTTACGCTGTTGATTTCTGTCAGGAAAACGTTCGTTACGTAGTCAATCGCATCTGCGCTGGCGCCATGCACCTGTGGAATGCATCGGAACGAGTATGGGTCCTGCACATGTTTTTTAGGCTGAGCGATCATTTCGCTCCCCTCAAGGATAGCCTTGATCGATGCAGCAACACTTTTCTGCCCAGTGTGAGGGCGGATATCGTGCACATGGTGGAGGAACGGCTCAATTCGTCCGTCAAATACATCGAGGGAAAGTGCGCTGATCACGTTTGACAGTTTCAGCAGGCGGTGTGCGTGAATCGTGCACCAGCTTCCGTAGGCGCTCATAAACTGTGTGCCGTTAAGAAGTGCGAGTCCTTCCTTAGCTTCCAGGTGAATATTATCCCACGAAAACTTCGAATTGATCTCTGCAGCCTTGAATCTTTTTCCTTCAAATGACACCTCGCCTTCACCGATCAAGGGAAGGGAGAGGTGGGCAAGCGGAGCAAGATCGCCTGACGCGCCAAGCGACCCCATTTCATAAATCGTTGGATAAACTTTCGCGTTGAACATTCCGATCAGCCTTTCCACGGTATCCACCTGAACACCGGAATAGCCGTAGGCCAGCGACTGCACTTTCAGGAAAAGCATCAGACGAACAATCTCGGCTGGAACTTCAGCGCCTGTGCCACACGCATGCGATTTTACCAGGTTCTCCTGGAGTTTTTCCAACTGATCGTGTGAAATATTTCGGTTGTAGAGCGAGCCAAACCCGGTGTTGATTCCGTAGATCGGGCTGCTTGTGGCCTTCAGTTTTTCATCGAGGTATTTGCGGCAGCGATCGATTTTTTCCTTCGACTGGTTTGAAAGCGTCAGGGTGATCTCGTTCGAAAAAATTTTCTTCAGGTCATCAAACGAAAGCTGGCGTTGAGAAATGGAGTGGGAGGCCATTGGTTCGGGTTAGAATTGTTTGATGATTTGATCGATGGTAAGTTTTTGTTGGTCACCCGTTGCCATATTTTTGAAAGCAAGCAGGCCCGTGCTGATTTCTTCCGAGCCGATCACAATGGTAAAAGGGATCATCTTCTTATTGGCGAAATCCAGTTGTTTTCTGATTTTCGAGAGGTCGGGATAGATTTCGGAGGCGATGTTTGCGGCACGGAGTTTCGAGAGCACTTTCAATCCGTAACGGAAACTGGCATCATCAAAGTAGCAGATCAGTACCCTGGAAGCGATCTGTGCATCTTTTGGGAAGAGCTGAAGTTCTTCCATCGCATCGTAAATCCGGTCAACACCAAATGAGAATCCAACACCCGAAAGATTTTCTTTGTCACCAAAGGCCTGCGTGAGGTTGTCATAGCGTCCACCACCACTCACGCTTCCAATGCTGACATTGTTGATCTTCACTTCAAAAATGCAACCGGTGTAGTAACTGAGTCCTCGCGCGAGGGCTACATCGAGTTCAACATTAGATTCGTTCGAACCATATTCTTCCAGGAAATCAAATACAAGTTTCAGATCGCGTAAACCTTTTTGTCCTGATTGTGACGTTTCGAATTTTGAAAGTAGAAATGCGAGCTTGTTCGTATTCGAACCTTTTACGTTCAGAATTTCAAAGAGACGTTTGAGTCCGTCTTCGGCAAAATTCTTTTCGCGCAGCTCGTCTTTCACTTTTTCTTCACCGATCTTATCAAGTTTGTCAATGGCAACGAACATTGCGGTTTCATTTCCTGCGGCACCGATCACTTCAGCGATGCCATTCAAAACCCCGCGATGATTTATTTTGATGGTGTAGTCCGTGATTCCAAGACCTTTGAAAACTTCTTTGATCATGAGAATGATCTCGGCTTCACAGATCAGCGAGTCGGTGCCTACAACATCCGCATCGCACTGGTAGAACTCGCGGTATCTTCCTTTTTGTGGACGATCAGCGCGCCACACGGGCTGAATCTGATAACGCTTGAAAGGGAAGGCTACTTCGTTACGGTTCATTACCACGTACCGCGCGAAGGGAACGGTGAGGTCGTAGCGGAGGCCTTTTTCGGAGATCTGAGAAGCTACGAGCTTCGAGCTTCGAGCTTCGAGCTGTGACGCCTCAACGTCTTTCAGGTAGTCGCCAGAATTCAGGATCTTGAACAAAAGCTGGTCGCCTTCTTCTCCATACTTACCGGTCAGCGTTGAGAGGTTCTCCATTGCGGGAGTTTCCAGCGGCATGAATCCATACTTCTGAAAAACTTTTCGGATGTTATCGAAAATAAACTGCCGTTTGGCCATTGTGGCCGGCCCGAAGTCGCGTGTTCCTTTTGGAAGAGTAGGTTTGTCCATAAAAATTGGGCGGCAAGTTAGTTAATTAGGCAATGTGCCAATACGCCAATGTGCCAATTGGGCAATGAAAAACCTCGATTTTCAGGGCTTCTGACGAACCGGTTATTCGTGTAGATTTCGAAAAGTAAACAGTAAGATCTACATGATCGAGGTCTTTGAGTGTTTTGCGATAATAGTAATTTTTCGGTCTGCCATGGTTCCTCTTACCTTATGCGGAATCTACCATCGGAGAGAAAATAGGCGCTTAGGTAAAAAGTCCCAAAATCGATAGGAGCTTTTTGCCTACTGCTCTTTTGCCTACTGCCTACGTCTCAGGATAGGACAATTGTTACAATTTTTCCCGCCAACTCCTTGTAAAACCGAAAATCCGCCTTATTTTTGCGCTCCTTTTAATAGAAAAAGCCATGGCAGTTACCAGACTTAAGAGAAAAAACCGCAAAGACAAAGCAAAAGCAGCGGTTAGACGTCAGACGTTGAAGAACCAAAATTTCCAGCCTGTGATGAAGATGGTAGACATCGAGAAAATCAAGGAAGAATTCAAAGCTAAGGCTTCAAAAAAGGCTTAATTCGCATTGTTTTGATGAAAATATCAAGAGAGACCTTCACAAGAGGTCTTTTTTGTTTTCCGGCCGTCCATCAGTTACCATTTGGCAAAATTCCGTATTTTTCAAGCAAAACCTCGCTATGGAAAACTTCACGGAATGGTGGGACGGCCTGACTTTCTCGCTGGCCGCCTATTGGACAATCGCCCTTGTTTTCTCCCTTTTCTTCGTACTCCAATTGATTCTCTCAGCTTTTGGTGGTGATGGTGTTCCCGATGACACTCCAGACGCAGAAATTGCAGCTGACACCGGAATCCCATTTCAGTTTTTCTCAATTAAGAACTTCATCGGTTTCTTTACCATTTTCGGTTGGGCGGGCATCGCAGCGCTCGATATGGGCTTCTCGGAGTTTGGTGCGCTTGTCACAGCCTTTGCCTCCGGCCTGGTGATGATGACGATGATGGCTTCCCTCTTTTATCTTCTTGCCAAGGCGAATGCTGATGGTTCACTTAAAATGAACAATGCCATCGGTGGCGTGGGCGAGGTTTACCTCACCATTCCCAAGCAACGCAACAGCATCGGTAAGGTTCAAATCAATGTTCAGGGTGCGGTGCGCACACTTGACGCCATGACTGACGATGACCAGGACATCCCGACCGGGAAGATCATTAAAGTCAAGGAAATCGTGAACCAGAATATTCTACTTGTCACATCCCGTTAGTTAACCCTTTATAAACTCCATGAGTGCATTTACATTACCAGTATTGGCAATCGCGGTAGCGTTTGTCTTTATTATTCTTGTTTCATTTTTCAGACGCTACAAGCGATGTCCGTCCGACCGGATTCTTGTTGTATATGGTAAGGTGGGAGGCGGCTCCGCGCGCTGTATCCATGGTGGTGCATCGTTCATCTGGCCGGTGTTCCAGGATTACGCGTTCATGGACCTGACACCAACGTCAATCGAAGTGAACCTTACGAATGCGCTGAGTAAACAGAACATTCGCGTTGACGTTCCATCAAAATTTACGGTAGGTATTTCCACAGAGCATGGTGTGATGGAAAATGCTGCGGAGCGTCTCCTTGGACTTCAGCGTGGCGATGTTCACGCCCTGGCGCATGATATTATTGTGGGACAGATGCGTTTGATCGTGGCGATGATGGATATCGAAGAGATCAACAGCAACCGCGATAAATTCCTGTCGAATGTTTCGCACAACGTTGAGGTAGAATTGAAGAAGATTGGTTTGAAGCTGATCAACGTGAACATCACCGATATCAAGGACGAAAGCGGATACATTGCAGCCCTTGGTAAAGAAGCTGCCGCTAAGGCGATCAACGAAGCAAAGATCCGAGTGGCAGAGCAGGAGCGTTTGGGAGACATTGGTAAGACAGAGGCTGAAAAGGAGCGCGATATCAAGGTGACGGAAATGCAACGTGACCGCGATACATCGGTTGCTTCTGCGTTAAAAGACAAGGAGGTACTTATCGCTGCCGCCAAACGCGATGAACAGATTGGTAAGGTAGAAGCCGAGCGTGATACGCGTATCAAGTCTGCTGAGGCGAATGCCCTGGCTGTAAAAGGAGAAAACCAGTCCAAGATAGCGATAGCATCATCCGATGCTGAGCGGAGAGAGCGCGAAGCAGAAGCCCTGAAGAAAGCAATTGCTGCGGAAAAAGTTCAGTCAGCAAAAGCCCTGGAAGAAGCATATCAGGCTGAAAAGCGCGCTGAAGAAGCGCGTGCTGAACGGGAACGCGCTTCTCAAAATGCGAACATTGTAATTTCCGCTGAGATTCAGAAGCAGAAGGCAATCATTGAAGCGCAGGCCGAGGCTGAAAAGGTTCGTGAGCGCGCGAAAGGTGAGGCGGATGCAATATTCCTGAAGAAGCAGGCGGAAGCGAAAGGTATTTATGAGATCCTGACGAAGCAGGCTGACGGTCTGAAAGCAATTGTGAATTCTGCGGGGAACAATTCGAAAGATGCTGCAATGCTGATCATTGCCGATAAACTTCCTGAGCTGGTTCGTCTTCAAACTGAGGCAATCAAAAATATTCAGATCGATAAAGTTACCGTTTGGGACGGTGGCAACGGGAAAGACGGAAAGACATCCACTGCGAATTTTATTTCAGGCATGTACCAGTCGGTACCACCGCTGCAGGAGATTTTTAAGATGGCTGGATTGGAATTGCCGACATACCTGGGCACGGAAGAACAGAAAAAGGAGTTGCCGAAAGTAACGCCACCGCCTGCTGGAGAGCCGGAAAAACCTAAAAAATAAAACTGAAAGTCCTGCCCGCGCAGGACTTTTTTATTTAAGCAGTTTGTGCTAATTCGCATTACTTAAAATTCTGACTCATGGCAGAGCTGCACCTTGTAAACTGGAACGTCAACGGCATTCGTTCGATCATCAAAAAAGATTTTCTCAAAGACGTGCGAACGATGAATCCCGACATCCTAACGTTCCAGGAAACGAAGGCTTCTTCGGAAGAAGTGAAGAGCGCGCTTGAGCTTTTGCCGGAATTCAAACTGCATGTTAACTCGTGCAAAACAAGAAAGGGCTATTCTGGAACAACCATCCTGACTAAAATTGAGCCGCTTAATGTGACGTGTGACATTGGCGTGGAGGAGCATGACCAGGAAGGCAGGGTAATGACAGCCGAGTTCAACGATTTCTTTCTTGTGACGGTGTATGTTCCAAACGCTGGCGAAGGTTTGAAGAGACTGGATTATCGCGCCAAGTGGGACGTTGATTTCCGGAACTACCTTGTTGAGCTTCAGAAGAAGAAACCGGTTATTGTGTGTGGTGATTTCAATGTTGCCCATCAACCGATCGACATTGCGCGACCAAAAGAAAACTATAACAAAGCTGCGGGCTATACGCAGGTGGAAATTGATGGTTTCACAAAACTCCTTGAAGCCGGATTTGTAGACACGTTCAGAAGGTTCTATCCGGAGCAGGTAAAGTATACCTACTGGAATTACCTCTTCAACGCCCGTTCACGAAACGTTGGATGGCGGATCGATGGGTACCTCGTGTCGGAATCACTGATGCCAAAGGTGAAGGATGCAATGATCTACAACGAATACCTGGGTTCAGACCATTGTCCTGTGGCGATTCGACTTGAAGTGTAAAGGGCACGCCATCTTCTTTTCAATCCTCATTTATGATGATGAACTTCCGCGCACAGTCGATCCGCTGAATCAACCAATACACCACTGGTAAGAACATTTTTCCAATTGTTTTATATGCATTGGGTATTTTCCTTCTGAATTCATATTTTTTTATAAAATTCGGAAGCACCATGCGTTTTTCTTTTTTACCTGTTTTTCTTTGTTTTCTCTCAATGACCTCGGTTTTAGGTCAATCGAATTCGATCGATTCCCAGTCGAATTTGAACTCGCTGGAAGGAGGGGGCATGTTCAGATCGTTTGACAACCGATCAAAGGAAACAAAAGGATCTTTCAGGGTTTTCGAGGAGTATCTGCCGGGCGGAATCACGATGAACAGCGGCCAGGAGTTTGAGTTCAATCGCATGAATTACGATGGCTATTACGATGCAATTATTGTGATCCGGAAAAAAGAGGAGCAGGTGGTGACCACGATGATGGTCAAGGCGTTTTACGTAGTAGATGTAACGGACACGCTTTACTTTGATCGGTTGTTAAGAACCGATAACCGCATGGGGTATTATCAGCGACTGACGGAGGGAAAGAATGTTAAACTTTACAAGAAGTTGTTCACCACGTTCCAGCAATCAACATACACAGGCGCCTATTCACTTGGCAGCACCGAAGCGAAGTTTGTTCCGCAGTTCACGTATTATACGCAAGAGGGTACTATGCGTCCGCGGGAATTCAAAACCAAGAAAGACTTGTTTGAATTGTTTCCCGCGGAAAAACAAAAGTTGCTGGAATACATTAAAGAGCACAAAACGGATTTCGAAAAAGATGACGAAGTCGTTGCTTTGATCTCGTTCCTCGATTCCCTTCGAGTGCCGGAAGGGAAGCAGTAGTAATTAGTCGGCAGCCTACTGGTGAGTTGTGAGACAGGAATGAGCGGGAAATCGCCAACTAGTCCTGAATAACCAGATCACCAATTAGTGTCCGACCACGAGGCGTGGTCTGACGACTATGAAACTCGTTCGATGTCGGCACCGAGTGCTTTCAACCGCGCATCGATGTTCTGATACCCGCG
This sequence comes from Chryseosolibacter sp., assembly GCA_036402075.1. Lineage (GTDB taxonomy): Bacteria > Bacteroidota > Bacteroidia > Cytophagales > Cyclobacteriaceae > Chryseosolibacter. The sequence goes on from DASWTP010000118.1 coordinate 17,708, forward strand.
GTCAATCTGATCGATATTTGAAATTTCACTCACACCATTTGCAGAAAGTGCTGCAATCAGCAAGGAGACACCAGCACGGATATCCGGAGACGACATCTTAATCCCGCGAAGGGCGGTCCTTCGCTCGAGCCCGATGACAGTGGCCCTGTGCGGGTCACACAAAATTATCTGGGCGCCCATGTCAATCAGCTTGTCAACAAAGAACAATCGGCTTTCGAACATTTTTTGATGAATGAGTACCGTGCCTTTCGCCTGCGTTGCCACTACGAGCACAATGCTCAGCAGGTCAGGTGTAAAGCCGGGCCACGGGGCATCGGCTATGGTAAGAATGGAGCCATCGATAAATGTTTCAATCTCATATTTTTCCTGTGACGGGATATGAATATCGTCTCCGCGGAATTCCATTTTAATTCCCAGCCTTCTGAATATCTCGGGAATAATTCCCAGCATATCGATGCGGCAGTTCTTGATCGTGATTTCGGATTGTGTCATGGCGGCAAGGCCGATGAAGCTTCCGATCTCAATCATATCCGGCAGCATGGTGTGTTCAGTGCCGCCAAGTTTTGTTACACCTTCAATTGTGATCAAGTTTGAACCGATACCGGAAATTTTAGCACCCATGCGATTCAGCATAAGGCAAAGTTGTTGGAGGTAAGGCTCGCATGCCGCGTTATAAATGGTTGTCGTTCCTTTTGCGAGCACTGCCGCCATGATGATGTTTGCCGTACCGGTAACCGAGGCCTCATCGAGGAGCATGTACGTTCCTTTCAGCTCGGATGCATCGATATGGAAAAGGTGTTCGCTCGAGTCAAAGTTGAATTTCGCTCCAAGTTTTTGAAATCCCAGGAAGTGTGTGTCCAGCCTGCGTCTTCCGATCTTGTCACCACCGGGTTTTGGCATTGAAGCTTTTCCGAACCGGGCGAGAATTGGTCCGAGGAGCATCACTGATCCGCGGAGTGCGGCAGCTTTCTTCCTGTAATTATCGGTTTCGAGAAAATTCGTGTCGACTTTAGCAGCTGTGAAGCGGTAGGATTCAGGTCCCAGCTTCTCAACTTTGCACCCGAGATCACCAATCAGGTCGATGAGTTTGTTCACATCAACGATGTTCGGGATGTTGTGAATAGTTACGGGCTCAGCCGTAAGAAGAACAGCACTTAAAATCTGAAGTGCTTCATTTTTGGCACCCTGGGGAATGATCTCGCCCTTGAGTTTCTTGCCACCGCGAATCTTAAAAATACTCATTGATACAATTGAAAAAATAATTAATGAATGGGGTATGAAAACGACTCCGGGAAGTCCGGAGTCGTAGTGAATGCTATTGATCTCTTCTTCGCTTGAAGTTGTTTCCTTTGTGGCCACCTTTGTTGAAGTGCTTGTGGCCTCCACCACCGCCACCATGGCGATGCTGACCACCTCCGCTGCGTTCACCTCGTCCGCGATCTTCCGCAGCCTTAACGTTGGACTTCTTGCGTTCCTTGTAAAGCTTTTCGAAGAGGTTGTCTTCGCGCACTTTTTCAATGGTCATTTTTAATGCGCCACCAGACATGTCCTGGATGTCTTTAAGGATTACCGAGTCATCGAGGGTCTCCTTGTTCCAGTTGCCGTAGAAAGTTTTCATGAGCTTGCCCAGGTAGATGATGGCATCTTCGCGTTCTTGCTCGTCTTCTTTTTTCAGCGCTTCCTTTACCAGCTTCTCGATGTTCTTGCCGTAGTGCTTGAAACGCACCTGGCTTTGCGGATACTCAACACGCTCGGGTTTCTTGAAGAGAATTTCCCTGGAAGGCACCTCAAAGGGGCTGTTGATGTCCAGATTGAAATCGGCAATAATGTACAGATCGTCCCAAACGCGTTGGGGATTTTCGGGCTGATCTTTAATCGTGGGTGTTAGCTGCTTGATTAATTCAATAAGTGTGTATGCAAGCTCGGTTCGCTTTTCCTTGCTGGGGTTGTTGCGAATGTACTCTACGAGCTTCTGGATGTTACGACCATATTCCTTCAGAATGATGTGCGGTCGCTGGGTGTTGTAATCTGCTTCCATTAATAGAATTTAAGCGTATGAATTAAATCGCTGTCGCGTTTATTCGGTCCGTTGTAAGGGACGATTTATTTATAGATTTCTTTACTATGAGAATTGACATCAAAAATTTCAGTCCACTGAGTAAGCTCCAAAAATCAGAATTCTCCAGGCTTCAAGATTGGTACTACCTAAGCTTTGACGCGTCCGATAGATATGCAAATAAAACGAGAATTGACCAGAAAAGCACCAAAATTCCGATAAGTAAATCATGGATTTTCATGGAAAAGCATCATTCCGATAAAGCCGGTTGCACTGGCCGTTGGCATTAAGCCCGTGCCGAGGCCAGGAAACGGCACCGGAACGCCAAATAAGCATCAAACCCTATTGAAATGGAGGCAGGTCCATTTGGTTGCATTTTTTTCATGCAGGAACACATGGGTTATATACCTTTGACGCTGGCTGTGGCAAACCGATCGGAAAGCAAATTTCCAGGTTCTCAAAGTCGCAGCACGTCTAGACTTTTTACCGTAATGGCCGCATGTTTCTGTTTTGGGCGCGGAGGTAGTTTAAGAGACGATTCGAAGTTTAGCGAAACTTAGTAAGAGCGTTTTTTCACCAGCTTCGGCAAACTGAATTTTCGCTTTGCGGTCTGCTCCCGACATGTCCATCATGAGGACCGTTCCAAAACCGAATTTTGGATGTTCCACTTTCATTCCAGCCTGAAGTCCAGAAGTATCACTTGGCACAAAGTCAACAGCAGGGGTATGTTGTTGCTGAGCGGCCTTGCGTGGCGGGGGCGCTGAAGAAATTGTTTTGCGAATGCCAGAGACAAGGTTCTTGGCATATTGGCTTGGGGGAGGCGTTGATTCAAGGCCGCCACCGAACTTCGTACTCACTTTGATGAACCGCGGATCGATGTCGTCCAGGAACCGGCTTGGTTCGCAGTTCTTCAATCGTCCGAAACGGTATCGCGTTAACGCGTAGGTCAATATTAGACGTTTTTGAGCGCGCGTAATCGCAACGTAAAACAACCGTCTTTCTTCCTCCAGGTCAGCCCGGCTACTGAGCATCATTTGTGACGGGAAAAGATCTTCTTCAAGCCCAACGATGTAAACGTATTTGAACTCAAGGCCTTTTGCCATGTGGATGGTCATCAACGTAACCTTGTCAGGATCCTTATCCTTGTCTTCATCCTGACCGGTGACAAGGGAAATTTCCTGCAAAAATGCACCGAGCGATTTATCTTCTTTCTCCGGATCGTCTGTATATTCTTTGATCGCGTTAAGCAATTCCTGGACGTTCTCGTACCGACTTAGCCCTTCAACGGTTTTGTCTTCATACAGCTCGCGAAGTAATCCGGATCCTTTTGCGATTTCAAATGCTGCTTCATATGCATCTTTTCTTCCCAGCTCCACATTGAATCGTTTGATCAACGCAACGAAATCTTCAATGGGTCCTGCTGCTCTTCCGCCTACGAACGGTGCGGGGTTCTGAAGGATTTCCCAGATTGACGTACCATGATCATTGGCTGCTACAACAATCTTGTCGACTGTTGCGTCACCGATACCGCGTTTGGGAAGATTTATGATTCTCCGGAACGAAGCTTCGTCTTGCTGATTGAGTGAAAATCGCAAATAGGCAAGGATGTCTTTGATCTCTTTTCGCTGATAGAAAGAGAGACCTCCGATGATCTTGTATTTGATATTCATTCTGCGCAACGATTCTTCGATTGCGCGTGACTGACTGTTGGTGCGGTAGAGGATTACAAAGTCGCTGAATTTGAGTTGATGCTGCATCTTTTCTTCAAAGATGGAGGATGCGACCAGTCGGCCTTCTTCGTTGTCGGAGACTGCTTTGATCAGCTCAATGAGGTTGCCTTCTTCATTATCGGTCCATACGTTCTTTGGGATCTGCGCGCGGTTCCTCTTGATTACGGAATTGGCAGCGTTCACAATGTTTTGCGTAGATCGATAATTTTGTTCGAGCTTATACACTTTGAGCTCAGGATAATCGCGCTCAAAGTTCAGAATATTGGAAATGTCGGCTCCGCGGAACGCATAAATACTTTGAGCGTCATCGCCCACCACGCAGATGTTTTCCCGAACAGCGGCCAGCTTGCGTATGATGTAGTATTGGCAAAGGTTGGTATCCTGGAACTCGTCAACGAGGATGTAGTGAAAACGATGCTGATACTTGTTAAGTACTTCCAGGTGCTCTTTAAACAATTTGTCGGTGTTGAAGAGGAGGTCGTCAAAATCCATCGCACCTGACTTGAAACAACGCATGGCATATGTCTTGTAAATGCGCCCCATCTCCGGCCGCATGTTGGCAACATCATCGGCCATCAGCTCAGCATTTCGCAGATAGTCTTCCCAGCCGATCAGGCGGTTTTTGGCTGCAGAGATTCGGTTATAGACTGTGTTTTGTTTGTAAATATTGTCATCCAGTCCAAGTTCTTTCACAATTGATCGGATCAAGGACTTGGCATCATCGGTATCGTATATTGTAAAGTTGTTTGGATACCCAAGGTGATGAGCCTCTGACCTCAGGATGCGGGCAAACACGGAGTGGAAAGTACCCATCCAGAGGTTGCGTGCGTCACTGCCAACTACGTGCTCGATACGCTCACGCATCTCCCTGGCTGCTTTGTTGGTGAAGGTAAGTGCCATGATGTTGAATGGATCAACGTTTTTTTCCTGCATCAGATAGGCGATGCGAAAAGTCAGGACGCGTGTTTTTCCGGAGCCGGCTCCGGCAATAAGCATACAAGGACCTTCCGTATTCAAAACGCCCTGCCGTTGGGGCTCATTCAAACTCTCAAGGTATTCAGTCATAACCCGCAAACATAAATCAGATTTTCATTTGAATAAAGGAATCGCACGATTCTATTTAGGCGGCCTGTTCCAGGGCTTTAGCACAGGTATGTTGACGTCCTGATAATGTGCCAATTGGTCAACGGACAATGTAGCCATTGGACGTCCATTTGGGCTAGACCCGCTTCGTATTCCCGGTGCACTTCATTAGATTATTGGCTAATCGGCATGTTAAAAACATGATATGCCAGAGAAAAGTTTAGCGGTTACACCGAGCCCGATTCAGGAAGGCCAAATTATCCTTACCTTTGTAACATGTTAAAAATTGGCGAAGTTCTGGTCTCTGACGATATCCGTGATAAGGAGTTCGTGTGCAATCTCGAAAAGTGCAAGGGCGCTTGCTGTGTTGAAGGCGATTTTGGTGCACCTTTGGACGAAAACGAGCTTGAAATTCTTGAAGAGATCTATCCTACGGTGAAACCTTATCTTTCAAAAGAAGGGATCAAGGTCATTGAGAAAGTTGGAACGCACACCACCGATGATGATGGAGACCTTGTAACGCCTGTTATTGACGGCCGCGAATGCGTTTACGCCATTTACGATAAAAAGGGAATTTTGAAGTGTGGTATTGAAGCGGCCTACCTCGATGGAAAGATCGGCTGGAAGAAACCAATATCATGTCACTTGTATCCCATCCGAATAACTTCGAAGAAAAACTTTGAAGCATTGAACTACCACAAGTGGCACATCTGTTCGCCTGCTTGCGCTCTCGGCAAGGAGCTTCAGGTTCCGGTTTATAAATTCTTGAAAGATCCGCTGATCCGTAAGTACGGTGAAAACTGGTACGGAGAATTGGTAAAAACGATCGAAGAAAATCCGGTGCCACTTGCGCCAAAGAAAAAGTCTGCCCCTAAGAACTGATTTTTCAACGCGGAGACGCGGAGTTCGCAAAGAAATTTTTTGCAATGCACTAGGTCATTTAGTTTGCTTCATATTCTGGAACAAACTTTCAGACTTATTTTATAGAGCTGCAGTCGAGTGAAATTAAGACTATTGCATTTTCTCCGCGAACTCCGCAACTCCGCGGCTCCGCGTTGTTTCACCTACATCTTGGGCACCAACCACAATAAAGCCGCGGCCACCAGAAACATCGCGTAGAAAACCCATTGCGCGAAGGGCTTGTATTCCCAAGTTGCTGCAGCCTCGACTGGCGCAGTCGATGCCATCGCTTTCGTTCTCCGGATTGCATTTGCAGAGGCCAAGGATTTCCATGCACTCTCTTCCGAAACATAAAAGCACTGCCTGGCTGAGTCTCCCTTTATGTGAAGCTCATGCCATCCCGAATTCTCCGGCCAGATTTTGGTGGTCCAGATATCATCGACAACAAGATGTTCCGACATTGAAATCTCTCGACCGTTGTGCAGGAGCGTTGGAGCTTCCGCGGCTGATCCAATCACTTCAACAGACAGAGGCTCTTTTGGATGGATCGGAAAATCATTTTTGATTGTGATTCGAAAATTATCTTTTGGGTTCCGGGCATTCTTTTGCACGGTGGTTGTCCATAAATTTTCGTAGGATGCAGAATCGCCTTCCAACGCAAGCTTATATGTTTCCTGAAGGAGGTTGAATCCGATTTTCCCAAACCCATGGTAAACGTATCCTGCAAGGATTCTCTTTTTGTTTTCAATCACCGGAATAATCTGACCATTGTTAACGGCTTGAACAGCCCAAGCAGGCAGCGTGATTTTCCTGTTCAGCTGAAAACAGGCCGTATCATACGCGAACGGTTTGAAAGCAACGGGCAGGAGCGACTGCACCGAAAGATTACCAACAGGCGACTCATTTTGAAGAAGGAGAATCCCCAACCCACTCAGTGTGCTTGACTCCATATTTTTTCTTTCTGCTGCGGAAAGTTGCGAAAGCGCATCGGAGTCGATGACCAGCAAATCAAAGTCGTCTAAAATTTCTGCAGACAATCGATCCGTGCGAATTGAAGGATGATTAATGTATTCGTACCGGAAATTGTTCTTTGAGAGCTGGTAGCGGAATACAAGTTCATGATCTTCCGCCAGCAGATTTTTAAGATACCCTGTTTCAAATGTCGGGAACATTTGCACCACCAGGATTTTTATTTTTCTTTCTGGCGCAACCTTGATCGGAAGAATTTCTTTTTTTTCAGCTATTGAGATCGAATACAAAAACTTTCCAGCCTGTTTGGGAGTAAATTCGAGTTTAAACTTTTGAGTGCCAGTCTCTGTCAATGTAACCGAATCCTCTTTTCCCCCAGGACCTTCCAGCACAATCTTAACGGAGTCACGATCATTGTTGACAACTCCCTCGATCGAGTTTTTGGTTAATACCGTTACGTTATCGGGAATGACAAGGTTGATTATTCCGACCGGCAGGGCAGAAGCGCGGTAATTGAATTGCGTTCCTGAAAGGATGTCGGCAGCGGATGGAGACAAACCATCCCCGACTACCAAGTTAATGCGCTCGTTGCCAAGTTCGTTGACACTGGAAAGTTCAGTGGATGAGCGCATACCACGATCACTGCCAAGGGAAACTACAGAAGCTCCCTGGTAGTGATTAATTAAACTGTCAACCTGTTTGGCAATTGCGTTTTCAGTGATGAGGATTGATATGTTGTACTCTGCTTTTTTGATTTTGGGCTGCAGCAAAATACCAAGAAATGTGAGGCCCAGAATTATCACAGCAGCCACTCTCATTATTTTGAAACGGAGAGGTCGCTGAAGCTCCAGCCAGCTTAGTAATGCTACACCGCATACGAAAAGTAGCAAGCACAACCACAGCGGGAGCAACGGCTCAATCTTGAACAAGGGTGAATCAGTCATTTTTCAGTTTCTGAAGATTATTAATAAACGACTGATCAAGGGCGTTCGCGGAGCCACTCGCGGAGAAAGCCTGCGTTTGTTCCTTCGGTAACGCGGCATACAATATTTTTTGCAAGGCGATCAAAGAAGATTTCATTTCGCCAGCACGAACAGCGTTCTGCCCAATATTTTTGATCAATGAAAGAGCCGGTAAAAATTGAGCAGGCTTTTGAAGCGCAAGCTCGGTGATTTCTTGTCCGGCCTTGTTGAGCATTTCTTTTTCGCGTGGCGACAAAATAATACTTTCCTGCTGTGTCAGCGCGCCAATTAATCGCACGGCATCCTTAACCGCTGGGTATTGTGGCTCCTCCGTAAGCAAGGCATCGCGTTTAGAGTTTTTTATTTCAGCCAAATCACCCGACAACCGTTTTTCTTCTTTGATTGGTGGCGGATCAAAGCCGGTTTTGTGAACATAAATGCGTGAGTCGTTGCTCACTTCCTTGAGGAGCTTCAGCGCCTTGTATTGGAACGGCAATGATTTCTCGGGTTGATAAAGTCGAAGATATAACTCGGCATCCCACATTTCCGTCAGCGCGGCTTTGAGCTTTGTTCGTACGGATTGCAAAAAGAAGGTTGCCTCTTCTGCATCATCGTGCGCATGGACAAACGCTTCCAGCGGATTCTCTTTTGCTTCTGGATCTTTTGCTTCACCATGCTCGTGATCATGTCCCGGTTTTTTATCTTCGACAAGGTTGTGGTCGTTATCTTTATCGTGAGCATGACCAAATTTCTCTGCCATGTCTTCTTCCCCTTCTTTAGCTTCCTCGATGACGGTTTCTACTTGTGCTTCTGCTCCCTCATCACTTGGCGCGAGTTCGGATTCAAACTCTTCTCCCAGGAACTCCCCGTATTTCAAGCGCAACACTTTCTGATCGTACCCCAATTCATTACTGAGGAAATTGAACTCCTTCTTACTGAGCGACTTTTTGTTTCGAAGAAGTTTTTCTGTGTCCATAATGATTTGGCGCTGGCTCCGAAAGTACTCAGGCATCAGATCAACGCCTAGCCCGGCATCCACGACACTCTCTTGTTCTGCAGTGTCAAGTAAAGTGATGAAGAAAGTTTCGGTCCTGGATCGATTTGGTATCGGCTGCCTGTTGTCTAGTACTTCGCCATAAAAATACAGTTCGTCTCCGGGTTCGAGACCAAGACGCGTGATATCGATGGTCCGCTCTGCAACGACAGCTTGTCTGTTGAACTTTTCCGGACGGCTAAACGTCAACTTTTCTTCTCTGAACTTCACCGACTCACCACTTCCTTTCGCCACGGTTGCGATGATATACGCGTTTGATACCAGGTAGTCGTCTGAAATTTTTGCTTTCAGTTCGATGGCTGGTTTGTCAGTTACTTTAAGTTCAATTGATTGCCGCAAATCCAAAAATGTAATCTCGGGTGTTTTATCTGGTGCAACCTCGATTTGGTAAAAATCAGACGAATTGCTGTTCCCCATGCTATCGGTCCACACGAGTTGATAAATAGAGGACCTCAGGAGTTTTTGCTGGGCCTGAAATAGACCGTTTGCCGGTTTAAGCTCGATGCTGTCTTTCCCCGTAAACGAAAACAACGTTCTGGCTATTGTCTGATTGAATGTTACGTTCCAGCTAACAACTGATCCCTCCGGAACTTTAAAATCAAACTGGTTTACCGAAAACGGTCTTTGACCAGTGTATGTTGGAGGAATGATTTTTATGTTAAGCTCAGCAACCGCGGCAGGCGCTGGCGATTTCCGAGAATCATTTGCCTTTGGAGCGTTTTGAGTTTGTTTTTGCAGTGATCGCACATCGCTTCTGAAGTCGAGGGCGGACATCAGTAACCCAAGGACTATTGATCCCGCAAGTCCAAACCCTGCCTTCCCAATGTTGTGCGGCAACTTAATTGTAGGTGCAAGTCTTTCAATCCGTGACAGCGTGTTCGTCAGCTGTATTGATTCAAGGGTTGATAACGAGGCCGGATCTTTAAGAATTAAGTCTGCACTTTCTTCAAGCTCCGGATATTTTTGATTGAGGTAGCCAAGGAGCGTTTTCTCTGAAATTTTATTAAGCTTAAGGACAAAAAAGAGGAACACGGTAACCACCATGAATCCAACAGCGGCATAGATAGCCGGCCGGGAAGCTCCGAAAATCCAAGTTGATCCGTATATAATAATTGTAATGGCGATTGACCACAACACAATTTCCACGCATCTCTTGAGTAAGAACTGCTTTTTCAGTTTTCGAAGATGATATGATGCAGTTTCGCTCATTGATTTCGTCTGTAGGCAACTAATCGTTCAACTATCAAGGTAATAAACAAGAGAATCGCCAGTACCGGTTCACTGCTTGCTGCTTTTTCGTCCTGCAGCGATGCTGGCGTTTCACCTTCCGAATTAGTAAAATTGGAATGCACTGCCAGGACTCTTCTGTCTAATAAAGACGCATCCTTGTGCGAGTTTTTTGGCAAGAGTATGTCACCCAGTGAGTACATGAAGGATTCTTGCAACACGTTTTCTTCACTCAATCTTTTACTGAATACCCAATCGAAGCCTGACGACTCGCAAAAATTTGCCAGACTTTGGCGCGAACTTAGTAAAGGCAAATGCTGAGCGTTGCAGTTGCTGTATCCAAACGTAATGAATTTAGTCGTTGGCATTGGTTCGTGGGAAAGCCAGAAGAGGAAATTGGTGTCAGGTGAAATTGCCGACACAGTACTTGTGTAATTGATCTTCAATAGGTGTGGGGTTCGTCTTGAAATCGTCTGAATTGCTGCCTGTATGATTTTTCTGTCGTATGAAAAGTCTTGTGTCCAATAAACTGAAATTGTAACTGTGTCCGGATTCCGAAGGGAAAGTGAATCAGCCTTTGTGATTCTGTCAAACAGATGCGTAGAAATTGTTGAGTATTCCAACGTTGTTCCAGTCGGCTTCGAGGCCATCAGTCGTATTGCGACCGAGTCTTGGGGCAGCCGCACTGCATCGACAACGATCGTTGATCCGGTTGGCTCTACGGGAAACCAAAGCACATGCTTTGGAATTGAAATCCTTTCACCTTTGACGCGTGCTGCAAAGGCGTAACTCATCACCACTACTGAATCGAGGTTGCGTGGGATTTTTTGTACAAGAGGTGCATAGTTTTCAACTCCGTGGATTCCAGCACTGTCTGCTAACTGTGGGAACCCCTC
>DASWTP010000119.1:0-21350 GCA_036402075.1 Chryseosolibacter sp.
AAGAACTTTACGCCATTCCCGCAAGTGTCACCATCCTCATCAACAAGCCGTGGGAATCCATCAGCGAAGAACACAAGACCCTGCTTGGTAAGATCTTAGGATCGGTTAAAACTAGCCTCGCATCAACGCGCATCGTAAATCGTGCTTCTATTACAATGGACGAGTTGACCGCCCTGGGAAGCAGAAAGATCCTTTTATTTGGAACACAAGCTCAATTAAACTCCTACGAGCATATTCAGGCACAAGGTTTTTCTATCATCCGAGCCGATGAACTGGAAGGGCTGGACGATGCAAAGAAGAAAAGTCTGTGGCTCGCCCTGAAGACGATGTTTGCCGCCTGATTTTGCTGCAAATTCTTAGAACACAGGATTTTTGGCTGTTTTCGGACTTATTATATCTTTGCGCAACTTTTAAACCATTACCCTGTCGGCAATGGTTTTTTTGACTTAAAAACCAACGATTTCTTTTAAATAACCAAACATGAACAGTATTCTTTACCTCATCCCCGCGCTCGGTGTAGTTGGGTTAATTGCCATGGCCATTAAATCGGCCTGGGTATCTAAACAGGATGCCGGAGATGCAAAAATGCAAGAACTTGCCGGATACATTGCCAGTGGCGCAATGGCCTTTTTGAAGGCTGAATGGAAGGTTTTAGGATATTTCGCAGTAATTGCAGCCATTCTTTTAGGCTGGTCAGGCACCCTGGTGCCGGATTCGCATCCAATCATTGCAGTCGCATTCCTCATCGGTGCTGTTCTTTCAGCTTTGGCAGGATATATCGGTATGAAAATCGCCACGAAGGCTAATGTTCGCACCACACATGCTGCCCGCACCAGCCTGGCAAAAGCGCTTAAAGTATCCTTTACCGGTGGATCGGTTATGGGTATTGGCGTTGCCGGTATTGCTGTTCTGGGTCTTGGCGGACTTTTCATTGTTTTTTATCAGGTATTTGTTCCTGAAGGCGCTGCCATCACAGGCATCGAAATGAAACGCGCAATTGAAGTACTCGCAGGTTTCTCTCTTGGAGCCGAGTCCATCGCGTTGTTTGCTCGCGTTGGCGGTGGTATCTATACCAAAGCAGCTGACGTGGGTGCCGACCTTGTTGGTAAGGTTGAAGCCGGCATTCCTGAGGATGACGTTCGAAACCCAGCTACTATTGCCGATAACGTAGGTGATAACGTGGGTGACGTAGCCGGTATGGGTGCCGACTTGTTCGGTTCTTACGTGGCAACCATTCTCGCAACGATGGTGCTCGGTCAGGAAATCGATGCATCAGGTGATAATTACGGAGGCCTGTCCCCTATCCTTCTCCCCATGTTGATCGCAGGTCTTGGATTGATCTTCTCGATTGTGGCAACATGGTTTGTAAGAATTAAAAATGAAACTGACAGCGTTCAGAATGCCTTGAATATTGGTAACTGGTCATCGATTATTATGACCGCCATTGCTTCCTATTTCGCTGTAAAATTCTTGCTTCCGGAAACAATGGTTCATCGTGGAGTTGAATTTACCTCAACTGATGTTTTCATCGCTATTGTAATCGGTCTTGTTGTAGGGACGCTGATGAGTATGATCACTGAATACTACACTGCGATGGGCAAACGCCCTGTGCTCTCGATCATTAAGCAATCCGGCACCGGCCACGCCACGAACATCATTGGCGGTTTATCAGTTGGTATGGAATCGACAGTGCTTCCTATCATCGTGCTCGCAGGCGGTATCATTGGTTCATATGCTGTTGCAGGTTTATATGGTGTGGCTATTGCCGCGGCCGGGATGATGGCAACAACCGCAATGCAGCTTGCGATCGATGCATTCGGTCCAATTGCTGACAACGCGGGTGGTATCGCAGAAATGAGCCAGCTTCCCGAAGAGGTCCGTCATCGCACCGACAACCTCGATGCAGTCGGAAATACAACTGCTGCAACCGGTAAAGGTTTTGCTATCGCATCCGCTGCTTTGACATCCCTTGCGTTGTTTGCGGCATTCGTGGGAATCTCTGGAATTTCAGCTATCGATATTTACAAAGCGCCTGTACTGGCCGGGTTGTTCATCGGTGGTATGATTCCATTCATCTTCTCCTCCCTTGCCATTGCAGCCGTAGGACGTGCAGCGATGGACATGGTGAATGAAGTAAGACGTCAGTTCAGAGAGATTCCAGGCATTATGGAATATAAGGCCAAGCCTGAATACGAAAAGTGCGTGGCGATTTCAACAAAGGCATCCATCCGCGAGATGATCGCTCCAGGTGCCATTGCATTGGTGGTTCCGGTTATTGTTGGATTCACGTTCGGCCCGGAAGTGCTCGGTGGTTTACTCGCTGGTGTGACTGTATCTGGCGTGTTGATGGGAATGTTCCAGTCAAACGCGGGTGGCGCGTGGGATAATGCTAAAAAGTCGTTTGAGAAAGGCGTTGAGATCAACGGTCAGACCTATTACAAGAAATCCGAGCCGCACAAGGCTTCCGTAACCGGAGACACTGTAGGTGATCCATTCAAAGACACCTCAGGTCCTTCGATGAACATCCTGATCAAACTTACGTCTATTGTTGCGTTGATTATTGCGCCTCACATTTCAGAGCACGATCACTCAGCCGCAGAAAATCGCGAGATAAATAGCCCTAAAACCGAGGTTGTTTCTGCCGGGCAGGCGAAACTTGCTGAATAACGGTTAAATAAGATATCAAAAAAGAGCCCCTTAACGGGGCTTTTTCTATTTTTGATTAAGCTGATTAAACTATGAAGAGTCTCATTGCACTAATATTAGTACTTCCGTTTACAGGATTCGGGCAGTCAATTGTCGGAAAATGGGTAACCATTGATGATAACTCAGGCGAAGAGAAGTCCGTTGTTGAGATTTTCGAAAAAGGCGGAAAGTTTTTTGGCAAGGTAACCAAGTTATATCGCGATGCTAATGAGGACCCGGATCCCGTTTGTGACGAATGCGATAATGATGACCCTCGGTATAAAAAGAAAATCATCGGAATGGAGATTATTCGCGACATGAAGAAGTCAGGCGAAGAGTATTCTGATGGCGATATTCTGGATCCGGAAAATGGGAAAGTGTATAAATGTAAACTCTGGATCGAAGGTGGTGAACTGAAAGTTCGCGGCTATTGGGGCCCGTTTTTCCGGACCCAGTCATGGAAGAAAGCTCAATAGCCAGACGAATGAATGTATTAATCGACAAAGCGACAATTTATCGTAACAGAAGAGGTTACAAAGGGATTCAATAATGGTATTCAGGTCGAGCTCATCCATGAACGAAAAAGAGATATTCGAGCGCATCCAGCGTGGTGACGAGAAAGCTCTTGAGTTCCTGTACAAAAAATACTATCGGATGATGACCAAGCTGGTGATCACCAATAGCGGAACGGAGGAAGAGGCACGGGATATTTATCAGGATGCGTTGATTGTATTTTGGCAAAAAGCAACATCCGGTAACCTGGTCCTTACCTCGAAGATCAGTACGTACATCTATAGTATTTGCCAGAATTTGTGGCGAAAGGAGCTGGATCGTAAGAAGAGACTTAGCAACGAGGAAAAAGACACAGCGGTGACCCCTGACATGGACAGCGCTGAGAAGGAAAAGATCATTGCCCGTTGCATGGATCAATTGGGTGATACGTGTAAAAAAGTATTGATGTACTATTATTTTGAAGAAATGTCAATGCAGGATATCGCTGAGAAACTCGGTTTCGCAAACACCGATACCGCAAAGACCAAAAAATATAAGTGCAAAAAGAAGCTCGATGAATTGGTGAAAGCTCAGTATTCTGAGAAGGACTTTTTAGATTAGGAACAATGGCAGCAGAACGCGATTTCGAATTATTAGATGACTACCTGGGCAACCGCATGGATGAGAAGTCCCGCGCTGCATTTGAACAAAAGATCAATGCCGATCAGGAGCTAAAAGCTGAATTTGAATTACAGCAAAAGACAATATCAGCTATCAAAAAAGCCCGTATGGCTGAACTCAAAGGAATGTTAAACAATATTCCTGTTCCTGCTGGCCCAACTTCCGGTGTAGCAGTTGGCGCGAAGGTAGCAATTTGGGCGGCTGTTGCAGGGCTTATTGCCACCGGCATCTATCTCTACGTAGATCAGCCAGCCGAAGAGGTTACCGTTCCTTCAACAGAAATTGTAACTGATACCGAGCAAAACGAAAATGAAAAACCTGGGGATACCACTGACGCTAACCCTGTTGGAAAAGCCCATGAAGACTCTCCTGTAGTGTCCTCACAAAAATCGTCTGCAGAGCAGAAACCTGTGGCTCCTCCTAAACCAGGCAGCAAGGCAGCCTCTCCAAAGATTGATGTTTATGACCCGTCAAAAGAACTCGAAGACGGCAACACCGAGCAGGTAAACGATGACCTTGATCACAGCCAGGCCAGCGTTGCACCAACAATCGAAGTCGAGATTGATGCCGAAAACAAGAAGTATAGCTATCACTACCAGTTCAAAGCTGGAAAGTTGTTCCTGTATGGCCCGTTTGAAAATGAGCCATATGAGATCATGGAGTTTTTTAATGCAGAAAAACGCACCCTTTTCCTGTACCACAACCAGAACTACTATTTGCTAAAAGATAATAGCACTTCCCTAAAGCCCCTCAACCCCATTCAGGACACAGAGCTTCTGAACAAATTGAAGGAATACAGAAATAAATAGGTCGAAGTCGGTTTTTTAGAGCCCCAGCTGCTAAACGCGGTTGGGGCTTTTGTTTTACCCCTAAAACGCCCAAGGGGGACTTGGTGTATCTGCAAAGCGCTCCTGCAATTCCTGGAATCATGAAAGGCGCACCGGTGTTCAAGCGCAAGCGAGGATTCCCCTTTTCTCCGTGAGCTCCGGTATTTTCTGAATTGCACACTGTTCCCCCCTACTACAGCTGGTGGCGCAAATGACCTCCGTGGTAAATGGATTTGGTTTTTTTCTTTAACTTGCCGTTTCGAATGGAGCAAACGAGACGAAAAAAGAAACTTGGTGGCTATCCGGCAGTTGGTGTCGTGGTGTCAGTAACCCTGGCGCTGTTTGTGGTCGGGCTTTTTGGCCTGCTCGTCATCTATTCACAGCAGCTTGAACGGCAGGTAAGGGAAAATATTCGCCTGCAGGTTTACCTGAAATCAAACCTGACTGAAAACCAGCGGCTGCAAATCGAGAACAAACTTCTCTCGCAGCAATTTACGTCTAAACAAGCCAACAAAGCGGTCTTGTTCGTTTCAAAAGAACAGGCTGCCAAAAATTTTATCGCGGAGACGGGAGAAGACTTTACGAAATTCATTGGTGAAAACCCGCTGAAGGACGCTTACCTGGTGACGATCGATCCCGCTTATCATACCAAAGCGCAGCTCGAAAAAATCAAGACGGACATCCAAAAAATGAATGGCGTATTCCAGGTTTATTACGTGGAGGGCTTGATTGAATCTGTGAACGACAATGTGGTGAAGATCGGATTTTTTCTTGGTGGTTTAATTCTCGTGCTGCTGGTCACAGTCGTCCTGTTAATTAACAATACGCTTCGCCTGGCGCTATTCTCCCAACGCTTTCTGATCAGGAGTATGCAGCTGGTTGGTGCCAAGAACTGGTTTATTCAGCGGCCGTTTATTTTGCGTGCTGCAGGATATGGATTACTCAGTGGTGTGATCGCATCGATCCTGATGTGGCTCATCTCGGACTACGCGCGGAATAAAATAATTGATTTGAATCTCCTTCACCGCGAAGATCAATTTTATGTGCTGCTGGCCTTATTGCTGGTGATCGGAGTGATTGTAGCGGTCATTAGTACGTTTTTCTCCATTCGCAAGTACCTTAAAATGTCATTGGATCAACTTTATTGAATTAATAATTATGGACAAACTTCCTTTCGGTCGCAAGAATTATCAGTGGATGATTATAGGCATCGTTACACTCATAGCCGGGTTCACCATTATGTCAATGGACAGTCAGCCGCATGGCTTTGGATTTTTGGGGCTGACCCTGGGGCCGATCATCGTCATGGCCGGTTTCATCATTGAGATCTACGCCATCCTTCACAACCCCACTAAATAATTTAAGATTTTAGATTGTAGAATTCAGATTTGAGGATATACTCATTTTCGAAGATTCGCCATAAATCTAAAATCTTAAATCTCAATTCTTAATTTTAATTTAGAATGTCCATCCTCGAAGCCATCATCCTCGCCATCATCGAGGGTATCACAGAATTTTTGCCGATTTCGTCTACGGGTCACATGATCGTAGGCTCATCGCTTATGGGTATTGCGCAAGATCCGTTTACGAAAATGTTTACGGTGGCCATTCAGTTTGGTGCTATACTTTCCGTGATCGTTCTGTATTGGAAGCGATTTTTTCAAACGGTAGATTTTTACTTAAAGTTATTCGTTGCCTTCATTCCGGCTGCGGTGTTTGGTCTTCTTTTCAATGATTACATCGAAGCGCTGCTGGAACGTGTTGACGTGGTGGCCTACATGCTCATTATCGGAGGAATTTTCTTCCTGGTTATGGACCGGATCTTTCACACCGATGAAGCAAAAGATGATACCATCACATATCCAAAAGCATTTAAGATCGGTTTCTTCCAGGTCATTGCGATGATCCCCGGTGTATCGCGTTCTGCGGCAACCATCATCGGTGGTCTTTCCCAAAAGCTTACAAAGAAAGCTGCAGCAGAATTCTCATTCTTTCTCGCTGTCCCTACCATGTTTGCGGCAACCTGTCTCTCGATGTACAAGTTCTACAAAGGAGGCGGTTCGTTCGGGCAAACCGAAGTTACAGCCCTCATCGTGGGTAACGTTGTGGCATTTGTTGTAGCGATGATTGCCATCAAATCCTTTATCACGTTTCTTACCAGGCATGGATTCGCAATCTTCGGCTACTATCGCATAATCGTTGGGATCATCATCCTTGTTTTGTACTACCTTGGGGTTGAACTTTCCATCGTTTGATGAACACCGAACCAAAAGACGAAGGCCGCGTCCTGCTTATCAACAAGCCGTATGACTGGACTTCGTTCGATGTGGTGAACAAACTTCGCTACAGACTGAAGATAAAAAAGATCGGTCACGCGGGAACACTCGATCCCCTCGCAACGGGACTGCTCATCATCTGCACAGGTAGGATGACCAAACAGATCGAAAGCTTTATGGGGCTGGAGAAAGAGTACACAGGAACGTTTGTCATCGGCCAGACAACTCCGTCTTTTGACCTCGAAACGGAAGTCAGTGAACCAAAAGAAATAAGTCACATTTCATTGGCGCAACTTACAGAAGCAGCCAAATCCCTCACTGGCAAGATCAGTCAGCTCCCTCCTCTCCATTCAGCCATTAAGGTTGGCGGAAAGCGGGCTTATAAATTTGCCCGACAGGGTAAAGAAGTTGAACTGCAACCACGGCCAGTGGAAATTCTTGCGTTTAATATCGTTGATTTCAAGGGCCCGGAGGTTGCGTTCAGGATTGTTTGTTCGAAGGGAACCTATATCCGCAGCATCGCTCGTGATTTCGGGGAAGCCCTTGGAGTAGGTGCCTATCTTTCCCATCTTTGCCGTACACGCATCGGCCCATACTTGCTGTCTGATGCGATTTCCATTGATGAAGTACCGGTATGAAGATCTACCACGGAATAGAAGATTTCACGAAATTGGATTGCGCGGTTGTAACGAGCGGAACGTTTGATGGTGTTCACGTAGGTCACCAGAAGATTTTTTCACGTCTGCGGGAAATTGCCTCCCGTCACAAGGGTGAATCTGTAGTGATCACGTTCTGGCCGCATCCGCGACTCGTGCTGCATCCGGAGGACAACTCGCTTAAAGTGTTGAATACGTTCGAAGAAAAAGCCGAACTGCTTCGCGAGCAAGGCATTAATCACCTCATACGCATTCCCTTCACGAAAGAGTTTTCCCAACTCACCTCCGAACAATTCATCAAGAAGATCCTGGTAGAGACAATCGGCACAAAAAAACTTGTCATCGGGTACGACCACCACTTTGGGAAAAATCGCGAAGGTAGTTTTGAACAATTGAAACTGAACGGCCCGAAATACGGGTTCGAGGTGGAGGAAATTCCCCGTCAGGACGTAGATCACGTGGGCGTCAGCTCAACCAAAATTCGCAAAGCACTTGATGAAGGTGATATTGAGACGGCCACGCATTTCCTCGGCAAACCCTACTCCATCACCGGACGTGTGGTGGCTGGCGATAAACTAGGCCGATTGATCGGATACCCTACCGCAAATCTCGAAATCGAAGTGAAGCACAAACTTATTCCGATGGACGGAATTTATGCTGTGACAGTTTCGCACGAGCATAAGGAATACGGAGGCATGCTGTACATCGGCAATCGCCCAACCATCAACGGAACAAAGCAGAACATCGAAGTCAACATCTTCGATTTCGATCGCGACATTTATGGTGAGTCGCTCACAGTAAAGTTTCATAAGCTCATCCGCGGTGATAAGAAACTCAGTGACCTGGAAGCTTTGAAAGAACAGATCAGCCTGGATAAGATTGCAGCACATTCCATCTTAAAAGATTTAACGCACTAGTTTCTTATGGAAACGCCAAAACTGCTTTGGAGACCATCTCCTGTTTTAAAAGAGAGCGCTAACGTTTCCGCCTATATGAATTGGCTCAAGGCAAACGCTGGTCTTTCTTTTTCAGATTACCACCAGCTTTGGAAGTGGTCGATCGAGAATGTTGATGCCTTTTGGAAAAGCCTGTGGGATTATTTCGAGATTCAGCATGATGGCACCTTTTCACAGGTTGTAAGTCGCGATCCGATGCCACACGCAAGGTGGTTCACCGGTACGCGTCTCAACTATGCCGAGCACATTTTTCGAAAGAAGCATCATTCGCGTCCCGCGATAATTTTTAAGGCTGAAAATTCGGGCATCCGGAAAATAAGTTGGGACACGCTGGGACAGCAGGTGGGCTCGCTGCAAAATTTTCTCCGTAACAACGGAATAAAAACGGGCGACCGCGTTGTCGGCTACCTTCCCTGTATCCCTGAGGCAACAGTTTCATTCCTGGCGACTAACGCGATGGGCGCTATCTGGTCCAGCTGCTCTCCCGACTTCGGAACGAATGCGGTGATCGACAGGTTCGCACAGATTGAACCGAAAGCATTGATCGCTGTAGAGGAGTATCGTTATGGAGGAAAAAGCTTTGATAAGAAGGAAGTCATCGATGAACTAGTCAATGCAATTCCCAGTATCGAGTTGGTGATCGTAATCTCTGAAAAAACGCGAGGTACAAAAAAGCCAACGTTCACATGGGGTGACGTGACGAGCGATCAGCATGCGACTGTCAATTTTACGCGTGTTCCATTCGCGCATCCGATGTGGGTCTTGTATTCATCCGGCACTACTGGTTTGCCAAAAGCAATTATGCACTCGCATGGCGGAATTTTGCTTGAGCAGTTGAAATACGGAACGTTCCATAATGATTTCCGCGAAGGCGAAAATTGCTTCTGGTACACGACAACGGGCTGGATGATGTGGAATTATATTCATGGAAGCTTGCTCGCAGGAGCAACAATGGTGCTGTACGATGGAAGTCCAGCGTACCCAGACCTGAATGTACTCTGGAAGTTTATTGAGGAAGCAAAGATCCATCATTTTGGAACCAGTGCTGGTTTTATTCTTGCAAACATCAAGGCTGAAATTAGACCGTCTAAATTCGATTTATCATCCCTCCGTTCGATCGGATCAACCGGAAGCACGCTTCCACCCGAAGGATTTGACTGGGTTTATAAGAAGGTGAAAGCTGATCTCTGGCTCGCATCAATGAGTGGAGGGACTGATGTGTGCAGCGCGTTTGTTGGCGGCATGCCCACATGGCCTGTATATTCAGGTGAGATTCAATGTCGTGCGTTGGGTTGCAAACTCGAGGCCTACGATGAAGACGGAAACGCAGTCGCTGACGATGTTGGCGAGATGGTGATCACGAAACCCATGCCTTCAATGCCGGTGTCATTCTGGAATGATCCGGATTTTAAGCGTTACGAAGAAAGTTATTTTGAGATGTATCCCGGCATCTGGCGGCATGGCGACTGGACCAAAATTACGCCTCGTCACGGTGTTGTGATCTATGGCCGATCTGATGCTACGTTAAACCGCGGAGGCATTCGTATTGGAACAAGCGAAATTTACCGCGCGGTGGATAAGGTGACGGAAGTGAAAGATAGCATGATCATCTGCATCGAAAAAGAGGGCGGTGAATTCTGGATGCCGTTGTTTGTTGTGATGCAGGAAGGAATAGCGCTCACGGAGGAATTGAGAAAGAAAATCAATCACACGATCCGCAGTGAATATACGCCACGCCACGTTCCGGATGAGATTATTGCCGCTCCAGACATCCCGTATACCATCAGCGGAAAAAAAACGGAAACACCGGTGAAGAAAGTCTTGATGGGAAAAGATCCGAACAAAGTGGTGAATGCCGGAGCGTTGAAAAATCCGAAGTCGATGGAGTTTTTTGTAAAATTCAAGCAATATTAGTCATCGGAGCCTCGCGATTTCAAAATATCTCTTAGAACCAAAATATCCTGTTGATCTACCAAGTTTTTTACACCTTCTCGTTGTAAATTTTCTTTATTCTTGAGAAGATCTCGTATATCGATAATCTTCATAATCAAGTTGTCAATTTTGATAGGCTTCGCGTGATTGAAGATATCATCAATCAAAATTCCTTTTGAAAAATTTAGTATGTCGACTCGGTCTGGCTCAAGTCCAAAGCTAAAAACTTGTTGTTGAACGAAATCGCTCGACTTTATATCGGTAATATCTAGCCCTAAACTTTTTAATGCACGCATAATTCTTTCACCGTTTTCCTCCGTGGGTCGCACGAGTATATCAAGGTCAGACGTGGTTCTGCGCACACCATGATAAATCGCTGCATGTCCTCCGATCATTACAAAGTCCACATTGTTTACCAAAAATTTCCTAAGGAGGCGCTCGTGATCACGACTAAAGAAACTCATGGCGCAGGAGATTTTGTCACTTTTAAGCCTTTAAGTTTTTGGCTGTTATACGCTTTACCCCAGATCCGCTTTCGAAGGATTTCATTTATTCTTAAACGTTCAGCTGGTTCAAGATTCAAAAATTCTTCATCCTTCAAGCGCTGCTCTTCCTCTGGAGTGCATTTTGCCACACTAAGCTTTTTTCCTTGTTTCATACACGTGCAACTAATCAAATATAGCTTTTTCAGGCCATAGATCATTCAAAAAATTCTCAGTCAAAAAGAGAACGATTCGTAAATTGCGCCATGAAAAAATCAACCATCAACTTCACGGTTCAGCTGGATGCAAACAATATCCCCGACAAAATTCTCTGGGACGCCACCGACAAGCCTGATCCGATGATGTCAGAAACGAAATCCATCAGCATTGCCCTCTGGGATGAGAAGCAGAAGAATACGTTGCGCATCGACCTGTGGACCAAGGATATGCCGGTGAACGAGATGAAACGTTTTTATATCGACTGCCTTGGTGGACTTGCGCAGAGCATGCTTACGGCCACGGGAGATGAGGTGATGGCCAACGAAACCAACGCCTTGTGCGAGCGATTAGTGAAACATATTCAGAAAGAATCAGCATGATTTCTGGGCTATAGCGCAAACGTTTTTCCAGCCATTTCTTTAGGTTTTTGCAAAATTTCGTACTTTACACAGCAAAACCTTAACGGTTAAAAACATTCGCCTATTCAAACCCACAGTCATGAGAAAGATTTACTCTTCCTTATTTTTTTTAGTACCAGCTCTTTTCTTCTTTTCCTCTGCCCTTGCCCAGGTTTCCATTTCCGGAAAGGTAACTGACACAGGCAACAGCGAACCAATTGCAGGTGTGAACATCGTTGTGAAAGGTAAAGTGGTTGGAACCATCACCGATGCCGATGGAAATTTTGAACTGAAAGTAAACCAGGCGCCTCCCCTCACCCTTGTTTTTTCGTTTGTGGGCTATACCAGCAAGGAGGTTGAAATAACGCAGGCAAACACAACCGGACTTAAGGTGGATCTCGCGGAATCAACCATCCTCGGCCAGGAGATCGTAGTTTCCGCTTCGCGCGTTGAGGAAACCATCCTTGAATCACCGGTGTCAATTGAAAAAATGGATATCCTCCAGGTGCAAAACACACCTGCCGACAACTATTATAAAGGGTTGGCAAACCTCAAAGGGGTTGATGTCACCACCAGTAGTATAAACTTCCAGATTTTAAACACGCGTGGTTTCGGTTCAACGGGAAATACACGTTTCGTACAGTTGACCGATGGCATGGATACGCAGGCTCCGGCCTTGAACTTCCCCATCGGAAACCTGAATGGCCCTTCCGAACTTGACGTTGAAAGCGTGGAACTATTGCCTGGTGCATCGTCTGCCTTATATGGTCCTAACGCGTTTAATGGAATCGTTTTGGTGAACAGCAAAAATCCTTTCGAGTACCAGGGCTTAAGCGCCATGGTGAAGACAGGATTTAACCACGTGGGAAGCAATGCAGATTTCGATGGTCCGTCACCGATCTGGGAAGGCGCTATTCGTTATGCCAAAGCATTCAATAACAAGTTTGCATTCAAAGTAAATCTCGCCTACATGAAGGCGGAAGACTGGCACGGCACTGATACATATGATCGGGAAGCCAGACGTCAGCCAACCGGCATCAGCTACAACACGGGTGCCGACAGACTGCACTTCATGGGGGATGAAGCAGCCATCAATATGGCAATCTTTCCATTCAGCTCCAGCTGGAATGCCTTTGCCAGCACAGCCAGCTCGACTTACAACAACATTTTCGAGCCGGGAGTTACGGCCTTGAGCTATGCACAGGCAGGTGACCTTCCGAGCCATGTCGTTTCGGTTACACCGTACGCGGAAAAAGACCTAATCGACTACGGTGCTGAAAATATCAAGGCCAACGTAGGATTGTTTTACCGTCTTACCGACAAGCTTGAATTGAGTGCGCTATACAACGGTGGTTTTGGAACCAGTATCTACACTGGTGCACAACGTTACTCACTTTCAAACTTTGGTATCAACCAGGGGCGCCTGCAGTTGCGTGGTGATAACTTCTTTGTTAGAGCATACACCACCATGGAGAACTCCGGAGACTCGTACATAACCGAATTCCTGGCCAAGCGCGTGAACGACCTCGCGGTAAGCCAGGCAAATCCGTTGTTTACCGATGTCTCGGGATTCCTTGCGACCTATGCAGCGGAATATCTCCGCTATTTCTACAACCAGGGACTTGCTCCCGGACAAATAAACACCTTGCCGGAACAACAGCGGTATGCTACGCAGGAAGCAGCCCACAACTATGCACGCCAAACTGTTGACGCGAAGTTTCACCTCGACCCGAACTCAGAAAATTTTCAACGCATAAAAGCAAGAGCATTGCAGGGAACCGTTCCGCAAGGACCACGCTTCAATGACAAGACGAATCTCTACCACGCGGAATTCCAATACGATTTTAAGAATCAAATTGACTTCATGGAATTGCAAACCGGTGGAAGCTATCGCTTGTTTGATCTGAATTCTAACGGAACCATTTTCGATGATGGACAGGAAAACATTACCATCAAGGAATACGGTGCTTACGTTCAGGCGGGTAAATGGCTTGGGGCACGTAAACTGAAATTATCGGGATCTCTTCGTTACGACAAGAACCAGAACTTCGAAGGTCGATTCAACCCCAGAATTTCTGCCGTGTACAAAGCGGGCAAAGATCATAACTTCCGCGTCTCGTATCAGACCGGTTTCCGCATTCCATCCACACAGGGTCAGCACATTGATCTAAACACAATCAGTGTTCGCCTGCTCGGTGGGTTGCAGCGTTATGCCGACAAATATCAATTGCCAAGGCGGTCAGCAACAGGAAACGTTCTTTCATACCAGGCAACCTCGGTTGAGCAATTCAGAAGTATTGTATTCAACACTGGTAACCTTAACAATGCGGTAGCAGCACTTGTTCAGTACACTGATTTTGAAGAGGTAAAACCAGAGCGGGTTCGTTCAATTGAAGTTGGCTATAAAAGCGTGTTAGGTGGCGACCTCCTCGTTGATCTGTCATATTACTTCAACACCTATAATGACTTTATTACCTCCGTGGTTGTAATTACGGCTGAAGAATACACTACCAATGCAGCCCGTAATGGTATTGACAATGACCAATACAGTTATACTACAAACGGTGCTCTTAACGGCACCGCCAATTACGCCACACTGCTCAACAGCTCGGCACACACCATTACCGGAAACGGCATTGACGGAAACACTTCAAGCCTCTATACGAACGCACCTGGAACCGTGACGGCACAAGGCGCGGTAGCCGGGCTGACATACAATCTACCTAAAGGTTATGTTCTTAGTGGTAACTACAATTGGAATGTATTAGGTGATGTCCCTGACGGCTTCATCGCTGAATTCAATACCCCGGAGCATAAGATGAATTTTAGCTTTGGAAACCGGAAACTCACGGAAGACCTTGGTTTCAACCTGACCTGGAGATGGCAAAGCGCGTTCGACTGGCAGTCATCATTTACGAACTACACGAACTATCCTGTGCCAGCGTACAACACGCTTGATGCACAAGTCTCTTACAAATTGTCGAGTCTGAAGTCAACGCTCAAGGTAGGCGGATCAAACATTTTGAACAACAAGTACATTCAAAGTGGTGGCGGGCCGAACATTTCCGGCTTGTACTATGTTTCGTTAACATTTGATCAACTATTCCGGTAATAATAACTTTTCAAACGAGGAAGCCGGTTAATCCCCGGCTTTTTTTATCTCCTACAATATGAAGAAAATGTATAGCCTGCTTTATCGCACACTGGTGGTTGTGTGCATTGCCCTGACGGTTTGGTCCTGTTCAGAAGATGAACCGGGCGAGAAGCCCGTGCTCGTTAGCTCGACAAGAATTCTGAGCAGATCAGCTGGCGAACTCCGCACCTTTCTTACTGCTTCAGGCTTCAGCCTGGGAAGCGAACTAAAATATGACGTTGATATCTACAAGGTTACTTACAGGACGCTTTATAAGAACGAGGAGATCACCGCTTCAGGAATTGTGGTGCTGCCTAAAACGACAAATCCGGTGGGCATGGTGAGCTTCCAGCATGGCACGATCACGGCTCAAAGCGAAGCGCCCAGCAACCTGTCGCTAAGTAATTCCCAACTGATCTTGTATTCCGCCCTTGGCTCTGCGGGTTTTATTGGCGTAGTCCCTGACTTCATTGGCTTTGGCGAATCTGACGAAATTTTTCATCCCTACTATGTTGAGGAAGTAACGGCTTCCGCAGTGATCGATAATGTGAAAGCCGCGCGCGACCTTGCCGCTAAAAACAATGTTAACTTCAATCAGAAGCTTATGCTCGCAGGTTACTCCCAGGGTGGGTATGCAACCATGGCTGCGCACAAAAGCATCGAAGAGAATGGCTTAAGCGGTTTTGACCTGATTGCCTCGTTTCCCGCGGCTGGTGGTTACGATGTGAAAGGGATGCAGGAATATTTCTTCTCGCAGCAAACGTACGATCAGCCCTATTACCTGGCATACGTTGCCCGAAGCTACCAATCATATTATGAGTGGCCAAACGTGATCACGCAATTCTTCAAAGAGCCTTACGCCTCGAGAATTCTTACCTTGTTCACGTCAACTAACACAGCCGGAACGATTAACGCCCAACTCACGCAGGTCATCAGCGACTTTGTAACGACCGACCTTATTGCAAATATCGATACGAAAGCCGAGTACAAAGATTTGAGGGATGCGTTCATCGAGAACTCGCTGACCGACTGGACACCTACCAAGCGCATGTTCATGTATCACGGGGATGCGGATACAACAGTTCCTTATGAAAACTCAGTTGATACATACAACCAGTTGATCAGCAACGGTGCTTCACCGCAGACTGTGACGTTGAAAGCGTTGCCAGGAGCAGACCACGGCAGTGGTGTATTTCCATACCTAGAAGAGTTTATTGAGGAGGCGCTGCCGCTCCAATGATGAGGAATAATTTCCGGGTTTCAAGTTCCAGGTTCGGAGTGAAGTCATACAGCGCGAGATTAACGTTTTGAATCGCGAGCAAGGTTAACCAACGGATTAAGGAAAATAAAAAAGCCACTCTGAAACCAGAGTGGCTTTTTTGCTTAATATGGTTTGATGCTTATGGGACGATAAATCCGAGCACCGCGTGAAGTACGCTACCATTTGCATGGGTAATGTCTTTCACTGCAATTGGAACTTGTGAAACACCACCTGCGGCCTTAGGCGCAGTGATCACAACTCCGTATGGATTCTGGGCTGAAACTGTTTGACCAGTCACCATAGTCAGTACTTTGCCGCCATTTGACGTCAACTGCATACCTGTCGTAAACTGCACATCGCCTGAGCCTGCGATATCGCTCACGGTGTATGTATTTCTGTTAGCCGTGTTGGTCGTCACGAAGTGGTTCAACAAGATTGCCCTTGATGCAGTTGCCGAGAAGCTTGCAAGCAGTTGGTCTACTGTAATGCCTTGTGCTTGTGCTGCAGCAGAGAAATAAGCATTAGGGATAGCAAAGAATGTTCTCCTCAGGTTGCTTGACGTTTCAGTAGCGGCAGGAGTAGCAAGGAGTGTTCTGATCTGGTCAGCGGCAGCAACGCCAGCATCCGCCTTATTGATCATCTTCACCAGTGTAGTGAAATCTGCACCAAGAAAAACTGAACCTGCAAGTGTACCAAGGATTGGTGTCAAGCTTGCGCCAACTGATTGCGGGATCAATACAGTACCTGTCACATGTACCACTCCATTTGTAGCAAGTTTATCTGATTCAGTAATAACTATCGCCTGGTTCGTTGAGCCAGTCAACAAGGTTCCATCGCTGTTAACATTAATCTTGTCATTAGGATTGTTCGCTGTACCTGTAAAGGCAGTGCTGAAGCTCGCGCCAGATGCGATCTCGCTCTTCTTCACTTCGTCAGCAACAACGTGGTATGAAAGCACGCCCTTAACAATATTTGGATCGATCTTCCGGATATCAGCAGGGAATCCTGGTGTTGCGATCAAGCTCTTAAAGGCTGCGTTGTTAGGCGCGAACAATGTGATAGGGCCTGTTCCAGCAACAACAACATCCAGGTCGTGATACTCTAAATATTTTACAAGAGAGTCAAGGGACTTGGTGTCGTCACCGTTAACGCTTTGCTTGTATTGATCGCTTTTGATCAGGTCCATTATGGTTCCATTGAACACGGTTGGTCCGTCTTCGTCATCGCAACCGCTGATGCCAACTATTGCTAACATGGCCGAAACCATCAGGGCATGTTTCATGTAGGAGAAAAATCTCAAGTTCATAAGCTTCTAGAGTTAATTGTATGGTTTTAAGACTTCAATGATAGTAAAAATAGGCAAAAGGGCCCCTATGGATGAGAGGGTTTTTATCGCCCGTAATCGATAGAAACGACCAATAAACAGCGTTTTTCCAAATAAGGGATAGATTCTCAGGTCAGAATAACTTAGACGTAACCGGCCGCCTTATATGCCACGAATCCCACCCATTCTTTCACCAGTTTTTGCCATGACAAAAAGGACTCAAGTTTGGGAACAACAAAGGCGTCAATTGTATAATCTCTTGGATACGAATAGAAATCGGTTGAAAAGCAATCGAGTTCGATGCCGACTTTCCGGTAGCAGGCCAGGGACCTTCGCATATGAAACGCAGAGGTAATCAGCACACAATCGCTGCCCTGGAATCCACTTTCGTCAAGCACCTTTTTTACCTCTTGTGCTGACTCAGCTGTGTTCCGGGTTTCATTTTCGATCAGGATAACGCTGTCAGGAACTCCCATCATCACCATTACTTTTCGGAACTTATTTGCCTCAGGTTCGGCTTCGCCCATAATTCGCCCTGAACCGCCACTGATGAGAATGCGTTCTATCTTTCCCTCCTTGAATAACTGGATGGTATGGGTAACGCGATCGGCTCCTTTTGTAAAATACACCCGGTCATCCGGAACGTTTGACATTGTAGTCCCGGTCAAAACGATGGCGAGTTTATATTTCTTTAAGGAGGCGATTGGTCGTGCCTCAATCTCCCAGGCGCGCATCACTTCGTTGGCCAGAAAATCATTTGAGAAGAACAGCAACATAGTTAACGCTGTCCAAAAAGCGATTCGCTTGCGTCTCGGCACTTTAGTGATCCCTGAGTAAAGGAAGGCTGCGCACACTATCGTGAACGGCATCACAGCATAGTAAAGCACTTTTGAAAGAAAAAAAAACATGCTTTGGTGCAGCTTACATCCTTCGGTTCAACGGATTCGACAGGTTCCCGATGCCATCAATAATTCTTCGCAGAACATCGAAATACAATAGCAGAGCAAGCACAACTGACATAGACCAAATCACGCCTGTGTTGAACCAGAACGTGTCCACATTGCTTCTGAGGAAATGCTTGGAGGGCATATAGAACTGCGCGTTGAAATCCACCATGTGATCAGGTTCGGGATCTTTGTAGATCGGATAGATCTTCTGAATCAGTTTGCCGTCCATTTCAATGATGCGATTACTCTCTGCTGTATTTTTCACGAGTTCGGCAATAGTTTCGTTATGGTAAGCATCCCGGAACTCATCGAATTTCTTCTCCAGCTCCGGTGTTTTTGTCAACTCGTAAATCTTTTTCTCCTTCTGCTGGTCTGCATTATTGAAGCGTTTGACATAAAATTGCTTGAGATGCTCCTGGAACGTGGCTACGTCCTGGTAAACAGTGGAATCAAATTTTCCAGGCACCAGCATGTCAAGTTTCGTGAATTTGTCTTTACCAACTGCATCCAGCTCCTGCCCTATTTCAAACTGAATCAAGGCCAGGTTTTTCCTTACGTTCTCTTTAGTCTCGGGGTCGGTTGATTGATAGTTGTTAAGGCAGTATTGCAGTTTCGATTCAAGCTTGGGGATGAAGTACACTTTCATAAAGTCGGCTCCCGCCATCACCTTGTCGTAGAGGTAGAACTCGCGTTCAAACGGGTTGTCTTTGAACTGCGTAACCATGGCCGCTTCGAATGCCCACCGCGAGGCCATCAGATCACCCACCAGGGGAACAGTAGCTGTATTTCCGATGGCCGGATTCAGCTTGTCAAACTTGACCACCACCCCACTGAGGATCAGCTGCGGGATCAGCAAAAGCGGAATCAAAATATAGATGGTCACAGCTGAGTTAAATGCTGAGGAAATGTTTAGGCCAAGAAGATTGGCAAAGCAGGAAACAGTAAACAATATGAACCAGTGCTCGAAGAACAATCCTTTTATCTCGAGGATATAATTTCCGACCAAAACAAAAAGGAAG
The DNA here is from genome assembly GCA_036402075.1 of Chryseosolibacter sp. Lineage (GTDB taxonomy): Bacteria > Bacteroidota > Bacteroidia > Cytophagales > Cyclobacteriaceae > Chryseosolibacter. Next base: position 19,289 of record DASWTP010000119.1, read on the forward strand.
GTTTGGATAGCCGAAAGAATGAAGAGGATGGAGATCTTTGAGCATATGTAACTGATGCGGCTCAGGTGAAGAAATGCCTCCCGTTTCAGGATCTTTCTGTCGCGTATGATTTCTTCGGCACTTACCGTGAGTCCCATGAACAACGCCACGATCACACTCATAAAAAGGTAAGCAGGCATGTTGAGGTTTTTCGAAAACACATAACCGGTATTGAGCACATCATCCGTGTGGTAAAATCGAACAATAAACGCCAGGATGAAGGCGAGCACGGGAGCTTCCAGCAAATTAATGATCATGTACTGCCTGTTGTGCAGCTTGGCGCTGATGTCGCGCATTGAAAACAGGTGGGCCTGCTTCAATCGCGAAGGAATGTCGAGTGTCGAGTGTGGCTGATCTTTTGAAAGCGTTACGCTGAAAGGCTTGTAATTCTGTTTGTAAATATCATTCCATTGCTGAGCCGTGATTTTTCGTTCGTTGGTGAAGTGACCGTACTCGTTGATCACCTTCGTTTCTATGATGTTGAAGATCTGCTCAGGGTTCACGTTTCCGCATTCGTGACATTCTCCTTCATCACTATTGACCATGTTGATGCTTTTCTTGAAATAGACGATTGCATCAACCGGGTTGCCGTAGTAGATCTGATAACCCCCTGCATCGAGTATAACAAGTTTGTCGAACATCTTGAAAATATCCGATGAGGGCTGATGGATCACTGCAAATACAAGCTTGCCCTTGAGTGAAAGCTCCTTGAGCAGGTCGATAATATTTTCTGAATCGCGTGATGAAAGACCGCTCGTGGGCTCATCGCAGAACAACACAGCAGGCTCACGCAACAGTTCGAGACCAATGTTAAGACGTTTCCGTTGACCACCACTAATGGTTTTCTGCAACGGTGACCCAACTTTCAAATCTTTCGTTTCGGCAAGGCCAAGGTCTTCCAGGACCTTCATGACCAGGAAGTCAATTTCTTCCTCTGTCTTTTTACTGAAACACAGTTTCGCTGCATAATAGAGATTTTGGTAAACGGTCAGGTCTTCGATGAGCAAATCGTCTTGCGGCACGAACCCAATAACACCTTCGATCTTTTCGGGATTCTTGTGGATGTCGATGCCATTAATGAGCACTTGTCCGGAGGCAGGTTTCTCCGACCCATTCAACACGTGTAGCAAAGTTGACTTTCCTGCACCGCTTCCCCCCATGAGGGCCACAAGGTTTCCGGATTCTTCTGCCAGGCTCACATCGCGAAGGCCGATGCGACCGCTCTTGAATTTAAACACCAGGTTACCAGCCTCGAATGATGTGCGCGAGTGATCACCAAATTTCACAAACTGGTTAAGTATTTGGCCGTAGTAAACGGGTTCATCCTTATCCCAACGCAGCAAGCTTCCCACCGCCAACACACTGATTTTTCCAACCTTCACCGGCACGCCATTCAAAAAGACATCGCTTTTGCCAAAGTATTTGATGAAGTATAGCTCGGTTTTCTGATGGAAGAGGACCGCAACAAAACCATTCAGGTGCGGACGAACGATGTGCCTGGCACGCGAATACCTGGCCTCGGAAGCATCAATGATCAGGATCTTTTCGTGATCGAGCTCGGCTGGAGCCTTGCCCAGAACGAATGTCTTGATCAGGTCAACGTCTTCAGCGGTCACTTTGAAATTCTCACCAATGAGCTTGAGCAGCTTGTCCTCAGCCTGCGAAACATTTCCATCGGCCTGAATAATATTCGTAAGCTCCAGCAGGATAACGATTTTTTGTTTTTGCGTTAACTGTGGGTTAATCTCATCGCAAAGCTTATTGATGTCGGCTGTAACCTGAGTATATTCGTCAAAGAGTTTCAAGTAGCTTTCCACGGCAACTTTGCTGAGGTGTTCTTCGAGAAATCTCTTGATCTCGTCACGTTCCTGGCGGGTTACTTCCCCCTCTTTGGCTACAACAGCAAACAGGCGGAGTATGGCTTTCAGCAATGCTTCACTCATGGGGTATAGGCTTAAGCTTTAAAGATAAAAAAAAGGACCGGTAAACTACCAGTCCTTCCTTCATTCTTCATAACGAGAAG
>DASWTP010000120.1:0-11015 GCA_036402075.1 Chryseosolibacter sp.
TATCGATCCGGTTCAAGTGGAACCCCCAACCCGCGCTACGGACTCGACAGGAAGCCTCGAAATGTTGAACGAAGCAAACCGTGCAGAACACCCTTTGCAGCAAGAACCGAAAAAAGCGGAGAAAAAAGTTTCGGCAAAGAAGGATTTAAGAACTTCAGCGCCAGACGAAGGGCAAACCAACAAGGCAACGGATCTAAATTCGAATGCAAAATCAGGGCTGAACGCGGTGTATGTGCAGGCCTCGCCTGTAAACGGCTATCCACATTTGTATGCCTATTTTAGTCGTGAGCTGAAATACCCCGAGGAGGCAAAGAAAGATTCAATAGGAGGTGAGGTTATTGCCGTGTTTACAATCAGTGCAGATGGTAGTCCGGAAAAAATTGTGATTGAATACTCACTTGGTCCGGCTTTCGACCGGGAGGTGATCCGGCTCATCACCAACATGCCTCCATGGAGCCCGGCCACCTACAACGAAAAACCAGTGGCAAGCAAAATGTCGCTGCCACTTACTTTTCAAATCAAAAAAATTACGTCACAACAATGAAAATACTCATGCTGGTGGGCTGCGTACTGCTGAGTGTTTCAGCATCCGCCCAACAATTTTTGAAAACCTTCTCCGTCAACCTACCTGATTCGGCTGCCGGGGCAAAAGTTGAATGGGTTGACCTTGACAATGACGGCCTGCTTGATGTATTTGTGTTTGCCACACTGGAGTCAGGCGAGCACTTTTTCGTCACCTACAAGATGGACACCGTGCAGGGACTTATACAGCCAAAAGCGCTCGCCACTGGTTTTGCATCAGCGGTTTTTCGTCTTGCAGATTTCGACCGTGATAACGACCTCGATGTGATTGTTTCAGGATTATCCTCGGGACTTCCAAGTACTGCATTTTTTGAAAATCAAATTGCGTTCAGCTTTCGTAAGCACTCGTCCCTGCCAGTCAGGGCATCTTGTATCCGTTTTGCTGATGTCAATGCTAATGGTCCGGGAGAGCTCATTCTCAGTGGCCGAGACAATGATGGTGCATTCCTGCATATATATCAATTTGGCACCAGCTGGAAGGTTAGAAATGATTCGCTCCCGATGGAAGCAACGTCAATCGAGATTTTTGACTTCGATGGTGACAGCGATAACGACATGTTTATATCCGGAAAGGAAAATAATTCGGGCACAGCAAAGTTTTTGATCAACCAGGGTGGATTTTGGTTCAAAGCATCTGCACCTTCAAAGGTGGCCAACGGCAGCACGTCCGTAGGCGACCTCAATCATGATGGCCGGCTCGACATCTTTGTAACAGGAGTCAATGCTTCCGGGCAAAATGTCGCAATTCAATATCTCAATCAGGGCGGCTCGTTCATCGCTAAAGATACGCTCACACCCCTTTCTGACAGTAAGACGTTTCTGGCAGATTTCAACTCAGACGGCAAGTGCGATATTCAACAGCTCGGCAAAAACAATTTGGGTGACACCGTCAATGTAATTGTGTTTCGCGACTCGGTGGCATCAGGCCTCAGCACCGCGCGTCTGCGCGATCAGACTTTCGGGGACTATGATCGTGACGGAGATCTTGACTTGTGCCAACTATTAGCAGGATCTAACTCACTTGAGCTACTGCTTTTTAAAAACAATTTCGCTGCAAAAAACCGCGGACCGGTGGGACCAGGTAGTGCGTTTGGGTTTACAATCTTTAATAAATTGTTCCTCACCTGGACAAAAGCCATTGACGATCACACTCCGTCTCGGTCCCTTACTTATGACGTTACAGTCTTTCTGCCAAACGGAGAACTCACGGTAGGAGAGTTCGACATTCCAAGCAACAAACGACTCACTGTTTCGCATGGTAATGCCGGGACCCGGAATTATTTGCTTGTTAAGCCTGGCGTGATATCGGGATTCAACTACGCAGTACAATCTGTGGATAATTCATATGAGTCGTTTCTGAATGCGCGTGATCCACGCAATCCGGGCCTTTGTGTAGGAACAGGCTCTCCGTGTTCATCACAGCAAACTATTGAAGTTGCGGCCTGCAAAAATGAGCCTTTAACGTTCACAGCCGGAGCAGGCGCGCAATGGTTCTCGCTTGCTAAAGGTTTGCTGGCGGAAGGGCCTTCCTTCCAGCTGAACGCAGTCGCTGCGGATACCATCTTTTCGTTCGACATAAAGGAAGGTTGTCCATCACTCGTGGTTTACCTAATCCAGTTGCGCGGAAATTTCATAAAGAGGTCAGGGGAGACACGCGTTGTGTGTGAAGGCGAAAACGTTCCGCTCAACGCTGGCAATTGGTCAAGCATTCAGTGGATGAGTCATCTGAAAGGCAACCTTGGCACAAACGCCTCGATCAATTACACCGCCACACAGGCCGATACGGTCACCCTGCTGGCAATGAATGAATCGGGTTGCGGCATTCAGCATAAGACAATGTTTAGTATCAGTAAGCCCGTGGTCACGCTTGCCGGAGAAATTTATCAGATTCTCAGGGGCGAATCTGTTCAGTTGTCTGTACAGGGTGGTGCAAAGTACAAGTGGAGCCCGGAAGAATCGCTTGATAATGATACGATCGCTAACCCGACTGCCTCGCCTCTTTCCTCGACCAGTTACACAATCATCGTTTCAGATTCGATAGGTTGTACGGCCAGGGCGAATGTCCAGGTGATCGTAGAGGGAACAGCCTTTATCCCGAATCTATTCACACCAAACGATGATGGAAAAAACGATGAAGTGAAAATTTACGGGTTGCCTGCGGTTTCGAATTTCAGCCTCGTTATTCACAACCGCGAAGGAAATGTTTTGTATGAGACGAAGGATGCCAGCCAGGCAACAGCGACCGGCTGGGATGGAACCGCGAACGGGATTAAACAGCCTGCAGGCGTGTATTACTGGAAGGTAAAGGGCCAGCACCCGAGCGGACGCACGCTTTTACTGAATGGAAAAACAACGGGGTCAATCGTATTGATACGATGAAGGCAACGAACCTCATGATGATCGTAATTTTGCTGGGCGGAATTCCTTCGGCTATGGCCCAGTATTTTCAATATAGCCAGTACAATTTCACTCCACAGCGCATCAACCCGGCTTACGTGGCCACCTCTGATTATGCATCCGTGGATTTTATTTATCGCGATCAGAATACCGGTGGTGACTTTAATCTCAAAAGCACCATGGTGTCGGCAGCCTATCCATTGCTCAGTAGGAGAGACGGTAAGAGATGGTCAGGCATCGGAGTCTCGCTGCTCGATGATCGCTCGGGCGGAATTTTTTCAACCCATGAAGCCACACTTTCGTATGCGGTGAACGTTTTTTTAGACCGGTATCAAACGCTCACACTCGGGTTTAAAGGCCTTTATCAGCAGCGAAAGATCAATCTTGACGGATTATACACGGGCTCACAATATGTTCCTGATCGTGGTTTTGATGTCTCGCAGTTCAACGGTGAGAATATTCAGTTTCTCCAAAACAACTTCTTTACTTTCAGCGCAGGCCTTCACTGGCAGGAAGTCGACAAGCGCGGAAACCGCGTAACGTATTGGAACGTGGCGATCTTTGACTTCAACAGACCGGAGGATTCTTTCTCGGGTGTTGAAAGCTCATTGAATTCAACGTTTGTTTTTGCGGGGGGGATTCGGATGTATGAGCAGGACAAGCTCTCGTTTACACCAGAGTTATTATTCACACGCGGCAATGCAAAGAACGTTATCAATCTCGGTGCGATCACGGGTTACCAACTCGGCCAAAGTGCGGATCGCCATACGCGACTTGATTTCATTTCTAAATATGCTGTTGGCAGGTCTGGCATTGTCGGACTACAGCTTCATAAAGAAAACTTATCTATAGGGTTGAGTTACGACTTCCCGGTGGTCCGCACGAATGTTGGAAACACTGGGGCATTGGAAGTTGGCCTTGAGTTACGAAGGCTTGTTGATCCGAAGCTCAAACGCAAAAGCCAGGTGCGAAGCAAAGCTCCGTCTTCGGCCGCGCGCAAAACACCCGCACCGGCAAAGCCTGTTGCAAAACCGCGACCTGTCACGCCAAAGAAAGACACCCTTGCAACATCCGGCAGGCCCAAGCCCGACCTGAAGACCACGCTGCAGCATAAGCAGGATTCAGCGATTGCCCAGGCCGAAGCCGGCAACATCCGCCATCAACCTTTGCTTCTTGAAAAAGTTATCCTTCATTTCAATTTTGAGTTCAACAGCAGCGACCTCGATGAGAAGTCAAAACAATACCTAGACGACCTTACGGCTGCACTGGCAGAAAACTCCCATCTCAAGATCAGGCTCACCGGACATACGGATAACGTAGGCTCCGAAAAATTTAATCAGCGCCTGTCGGTGTATCGTGCAAATGCAATTAAAGAATACCTCGTAGGAAAAGGGATTGAGGGAGACAGAATTAAAGCAGATGGCAAAGGAATGTCAGAGCCGTTGAACAGCAACCGCACGGAGAGTGAAAAAGCGTTAAACAGGCGTGTGGAGTTAATGATCCTGTACGAAGATTGAATGTTAATCGTGGAGTTCGCCTCCGCAGTGCGGGCAGCGCTTTTTCTTCTTTGAATTTCCGTGAAGGTGTTCAGTTAGTCCGCTGGACAAGATACCAGCTGGGAGTGCAAACAAACCGATGCCAAGGATAGCAATCATGCCCCCGAGAATTTTACCCAATGGAGTCGATGGAATCATATCGCCATAGCCCACGGTGGTTAGCGTTTCAATGCCCCACCACATCGTGACGGGAATACTGGAGAAAACCTCGGGTTGCGCATCGTGCTCTACGTAATACATAACCGTTGATACCATAACCAGCAGGAAGACAATGAACATGACGCTCAGTATGATCTGTTCTTTGCGCTCCCGTAATACGGCCTGAATCAGGTTTAAGGCCTTCAGGTAACGCGCAATTTTTAAGACACGGATCAGGCGGAACGTTCGCACGATCCGTATGAAACGCATGTCCATCTTGAAAAATCCAATATAGAAGGGCAGGATCGAGAATAAGTCGATCAGCGCCATCGGTGACAAGGCATACTTCATGCGTCCGCCAATCGGGTGCTGATACTTAGGATTTTCGGGAGCCGTCCAGAGACGCAGGAAGTACTCGATGGTGAAAATGATCACTGAAAAAAACTCGAGGGCATGAAAGAAGTCGCTGTATTCGGCTTCAATACTCCTTACAGATTCCAGGATAATAGCAACAATGTTCGCAAAGATGAGCGAGATGAGAAGTACTTCAATGGCCTTTGCTGCTTTTTCTCCGGACACCGCAGGTTCCAGCAGGTTGTAAGCCCATTTTCGCAACGTCATGTGGGATTCAGTTTATCGGCTTTCCTCGTAAATAAAATCTTTTTTTCCTCCAGTTTTTTCAAGAAGGCGAATTTCTTTTATCACCATGGTGTGAGACATCGCTTTGCACATATCGTAGATGGTGAGTGCAGCCACCGATGCCGCAGTCAATGCCTCCATTTCAACACCAGTCTTGCCTGTCACCGTGGCGGTTGTCACAATTTCTATCTCATCACCGTTGATGGCAATCTCGACCTGGCAGTCATCCAGGCCCAGTGGGTGGCACAACGGAATCAGGTCGGACGTTTTTTTTGCACCCATGATTCCCGCAAGGATGGCTGTTTGAAAGACTGGTCCTTTCTTGGTGGCGAAGGATTGTTCTTGTAACGCCTTGATGATTGTTTCGCCAACGTGGACAATCGCCCGGGCCTTAGCAATGCGTTTGGTCACGGCCTTGGCCGAAATATCCACCATGGCAGGGTCTCCTTTGGCGTTGATATGCGTAAGTTTGGTGTGTTTCATCCTTATTTTAGCCGGGTAATCGAGCCAGGGCTAACAGGTAAAAATCAAAAATAACCAATAATTTAAAATGATTAGTGTATCGGAAGCAACACAAGCTATACTCGCACACCTTCATTCGCCAGCAGTTGCACGGGTGCCGATCGAAAAAGCGATCAGAAATATATTGGCAGAAACAATCAAAGCTGACCGCGATTTTCCACCATTCGACCGCGTGACAATGGATGGAATCGCAATCGCGTTCGATCAGTATCAGGCAGGAGCACGCGAGTTTGCAATTGAGAAAATCCACGCTGCCGGAGAGCCGCAAGTCGCACTTGATAATCCTTCGAACGCCATTGAAGTCATGACCGGGGCAATGTTGCCCGAGGGAACCGACACCGTAATCCGGTATGAAGACGTCATCATAAACGATAAACGAATTGCTTCACTCCGGGATATAATGATCACGAAAGGGCAGAGTATTCATTCAAAAGGTCAGGATGCCCGTAAGGATGAAACGCTCCTGGAACCTGGTTTGAAATTATCGGCTGCCGAAATCGCCTTGCTTGCATCGGTCGGTAAAACCCAGGTGGCTATAGTTCAGGGTCCCAAAACAGCCATCATCGGAAGTGGTGATGAACTGGTGTCTGTGAACGACATACCAATGATCCATCAGATCAGGCGATCCAATACCTACGCGCTCCAGGCTGCGATGCACGACCTGAATTGGGCTGCTGGTCAATACCACCTGGCGGATAACAAGGAGCAACTGTCAATGGCTCTGAAAAAACTCCTGGATGAACATGACGTGCTCATTCTTTCGGGAGGCGTATCAAAAGGTAAGTTTGATTTTATTCCGGCTGTGCTCGAAGAACTTGGCGTGAAGAAGGTGTTTCACGAAGTGAGCCAACGCCCTGGCAAGCCGTTCTGGTTTGGCGTAAAAGGCTCGAAGCGGATTTTTGCGCTTCCTGGAAACCCGGTATCCACGTTTATGTGTTTTTACCGGTATATACGGCCCTGGTTCTTTCGAAGCCTGGGGGTTGAAACAAAACCTGAGCATGCCGTGCTGGCAAAGGATTTTTCCTTTCAGCCCAAGCTTACGTATTTCCTGCAGGTTCAGGTGAGAAACGAAAACGGTTGCCTTCGTGCTTATCCTGACCAGGGAGGTGGGTCGGGCGATTTTGCGAACCTTAAAAAGATTGACGGATTTCTTGAACTGCCATCGGAAAAAACAGATTTTAAGGCTGGGGATGTCTTTCCATTTATCCCTTTCAGAGGTTGAAAATTAGCGTAAATTTGCACCTCGAATTTTGTTCGGAACAGATTAGAAAAGAACGAGTACCATGTTTGATAATTTAAGTTTTAAGCTCGAGAAGGCGTTTCAAACGCTTAAAGGACAGGGCAGCATTACCGAAATTAACGTTGCCTCCACGGTTAAGGAGATCCGCAAGGCGCTGATTGACGCTGATGTGAATTTCAAGGTTGCCAAAGAGGTGACTGATGAGATCAAGGAAAAGGCGCTCGGTCAGGATGTTCTCACGGCCATTTCACCCGGCCAGTTACTGATCAAAATTACGAACGATGAACTGACTGCCTTGATGGGAGGCACCAGCGAAGATATTGTTATCGAAGGCAATCCGGCCATCATTCTTATTGCTGGCCTCCAAGGTTCAGGTAAGACTACTTTCTCCGGCAAGCTTGCCAACTATCTTAAGAAACAAGGACGACAGGTTTTACTCACCGCCTGCGATATTTATCGCCCGGCTGCGATCGACCAGTTAAAAGTGCTCGGACAACAGGTAGGGGTGGAGGTGTATGCAGAACCTGAAAACAAAGACGCGGTTAAGATTGCTAAAGCGGCAATTGAACACGCTAAAAAAAATAACTTCCGTGTAGTCATTGTCGATACGGCAGGTCGCCTGGCTGTGGATGAAGAGATGATGAATGAGATTGCGCGTCTCAAAGATGCGTTGAATCCTTCGGAGACTTTGTTTGTAGTTGATTCGATGACCGGCCAGGACGCAGTGAATACCGCGAAGGCCTTCAATGATCGCCTCAACTTCAATGGCGTGGTGTTGACAAAGCTGGATGGCGATGCGCGGGGTGGTGCTGCGTTGTCAATCCGCAGAGTTGTGGAGAAACCGATCAAGTTCATAAGCACGGGTGAGAAGATGGAGGCGCTCGATCGTTTCTATCCCGATCGTATGGCGAGCCGGATCCTGGGGATGGGCGATGTGATCTCCCTCGTTGAGAAAGCCCAGATGGCCTATGATGAGGACGAAGCAAAACGACTGAGCAAAAAGATCCGCAAAAACCAATTCGATTTTAATGACTTCCTTCAACAGCTTCAGCAGGTGAAGAAGATGGGAAATATGAAGGACCTGCTTGGGATGATTCCAGGGATGGGCAAGGCAATGAAGGGCGTAGATATTGATGACAATTCATTCAAGCCGATTGAGGCAATTATTCGGTCAATGACAATGGAGGAACGGGAAAATCCGGATATCATCAACGGGAGTCGGAAAAATCGTATTTCCAAGGGTAGTGGCAGATCTGTGCAGGAGGTGAATAACTTGCTCAAGCAGTTCAGCGATATGCGCAAACTGATGAAAACCATGAACAAGATGGGTGGCGGAAAGCGCGCCCTTTCCGCATTAAATCCTTTTGGAAAATAAAATCAACGAATAAAATTTCGAAATCGGCAAACCTTTCGTTTTCGAATTTCGTTTTAAGAGTAGTTTACAGGTATTTCGTTTATTAAAATAGAGCCCTTCGATTTGTCTCGGAGGGCTTTTTATGTATAACTTCACCTTACTATGAAAATTCTAAAGACTACCCTTTCAATTTTTCTTTCGGTTTTTGCCCTCGCAGTGTATGCCCAGGAAAAACCATTGAGTCCACAGGAAACAATTAACGCAAAACTCGATGGCGCAAACACGACCATTGTTTATTGCAGACCCTCAGCGCGAGGTCGTACCATGATTGGCGGCAAGGAGCCTTTCGGTGAAGTATGGAGAACCGGTGCGAATGCTGCTACCACGATCGAGTTCGACAAGGATGTGAAGATTGAAGGTAAAGACCTCAAGGCAGGAAAATACAGCTTATTCACCATTCCAAATAAAAGCGAGTGGGTGGTGATCTTCAACACCGTTCACACCCAGTGGGGCGCCTACGACTATGACAAGAGCAAAGACGCTCTCCGCGTGAATGTGAAGGTTGAAAAGCCAAAAGCTTTTGTTGAACAGTTTACAATCTCAACTGATAAAGATAAAGTGACGATGGCGTGGGAGAACTACCAGGCATCGTTTACCGTGAAATCGAAATAACAGTAAGTTTGAAGAAACTTAAAGTCCCCGCAGTGGGACTTTTTTATTTTATGCATATTGTATAAAAATATTTCAGATGCATGTCCTTGGCAGGTACGACCGGGTCGATCTCCCGGAACTGGGCTTATCGAATATTCATGCTAAGATCGATACAGGCGCTTACACCTGCAGCCTGCATTGCCATCAGGCGAAGGTTGTTGATGGCCAGTTGGAGTTTATCCTGCTTGACGAAGAGCATCCCGAATTCACAGGGATGAAATTTGTATTCAAAGAATTCGAAGAACGCGACATCAAGAATTCGTTCGGTGAGGTTGAAAGACGCTACGTGATTATCACCACAATTCGCATGTTTGGCGAGAATATTACCGCAGCATTCTCGTTAAGTAACCGTGGATCGCTGAAATTTCCGGTATTAATCGGGCGCAAAATTTTAAGGGATAGGTTCCTGATAGACGTCAAGAAAAAAAATCTATCTTACAGGGAAAAGCTTCGGCTCCAGCGCGCAAACAAGCGCAAAACCCGCTAAACGATCCAATCCGAATTTTATGAACATTGCCATTCTATCCCGAGATGCGCGGCTATATTCTACCAAACGCTTAAAACAAGCCGGGGAGGCAAGAGGCCATCGCGTAGAGATCATTGACCATATGAAGTGCGTTCTTTTCATTGAGAAAAAGAATCCGGTCGTTTTGTATCAGGGACGCAGGCTTGATTACTTCGATGCCATCATCCCGCGGATCGGTGCTTCGGTTACATTCTATGGAGCAGCTGTTGTTCGTCAGTTCGAGATGATGAAAGTCTTCACCGCGGTCGAATCGCAGGCTTTGATTCGCTCGCGTGATAAGCTAAGAAGCTTGCAGATTCTGTCGCGGGCAGGGCTTGGCTTACCGAAAACAATTTTCATGGACTACTCTCGTGAGACAGAGGGAATCGTGGAGGCGGTCGGTGGCGCACCCGTTGTCATAAAACTCCTCGAGGGAACGCAAGGCCTCGGGGTTGTACTGGCAGAAAATAAGAAAGCCGCGCAATCGGTAATTGAGGCTTTCCATGGCCTGCATGCACGAATCATCGTTCAGGAGTTCATTAAAGAAGCAAAAGGCGCTGATATCCGCGCTTTCGTTGTGAACGGTGAAGTGGTGGGAGCGATGAAGCGCCAGGCGAAGGAAGGAGAATTTCGATCCAACCTGCACAGGGGTGGAACGGCTAAGGTCGTTAAGCTTACAAAGCAGGAAAAACATGCTGCGATCACGGCAGCAAAAAAAATGGGTCTTGATGTTGCTGGTGTTGACATGCTGCCCTCTGCACGAGGTCCGCTTATCCTGGAAGTGAATTCTTCTCCCGGACTCGAAGGAATTGAAGGCGCAACCAAAGTCGATATTGCAGGAAAGATCTACCAGTTTATTGAGAAAAATGCCTCGAAGAAGAAGATCCAGAAAGACAAGATCAATGCGTAGTTGTTGATCTGTTAACTAGTTGATCCGCTGACCCGTTACGGCATCAACAGATCAACTTTACCGCATCGACCTGGCTACCTAGCCCACCCATATCGCTCACCAGCTTGTCTATTGACCAAACCACCGATTGCCCACTCATTTTGCTCGATCTCCAACGAATCAACGAATCAACGGATCAACGGATCAACTTTTGTCCAAGCACACCACATCCACCTGGCCATCCAAGCCCACCCATATCGCTCAGCAGCTTGCCTATTGACCAAACCATCGATTGCCCACTCATTTTGCTCGATCTCCAACGAATCAACGAATCAACGAATCAACTTTACCGCATTCACCCGCCATCCAAGCCCACCCATAACGCTCACCAATTTGTCTATTGACCAAACCATCGATTGCCCACTCATTTTGCTCGATCTCCAACGGATCAACTAATCAACGGATCAACGGATCAACTTTTA
>DASWTP010000121.1:0-36764 GCA_036402075.1 Chryseosolibacter sp.
AATGCCTAATACCTAATGCCTAATGCCTACCCCGCATTACAGAAACCCGTTTGGAGAGGATGAACGGTTTTGTGCGTTTATTTGAATTGCATAACTTTGCGCCATGCGACCGCTCTTCACCCTTCAGGAATTCTACGCTAATTTTTTTGACGGAAAGCATGCCAAGCAATATGCCGTGCTTCCGAAAACCGGCCATTTCAACGTATTCGAACGCGGTCAGTTTTGTAAGCGCCTCACGCATATCCACCGAAGCGATTTTTATAAGATCTCGCTCGTTATTGGAAGCGGTACACTTCACCTGGAAGATCGCAGCATCGAAATTAGCGGCCATACCCTAATTTTTTTCAATCCGTCCCTTCCTCACTTGTTCGAGCCTGTTTCAGCCAGACAAGAGGGATACTTCTGTCTTTTTAATGCGGAATTCATCAAGGGCACACTTCACGACACGTATGTTCGGTCGTCACCACTTTTCAATCCGAGGTTGAATCCGGTATATAAGCTGTCGGAAAAACAATCGGAAGACCTCGCGTTCATATTTAAAAAGATGATGAGTGAGATTGAGTCGGAGTACATTCATAAATATGAGCTGATCCATCATTATCTCCATCTGATCATTCACGAATCGAATAAGACTCAACCGGTATACCTGACGTCAGAAAAATATCCCAGTGCTTCTTCACGGATTGCGTCACTCTTTATTGAGATGCTCGAACGGCAATTTCCGGTTGATTCAACTGAACATTCATTAAAATTAAAGACACCGCATGATTTTGCTGAGAAGTTGTCGGTGCACGTTAATCACCTCAACCGTTCGGTGAAGGAGTTTAGCGGCAACAGCACTTCTGAGATCATTGCGGCACGCATTTGTGCTGAAGCGCAGACATTGCTGCAGCACACCGATAATACAATTGCAGAAATTGCCTATAGCCTGGGATTCGAGCATCCTTCTAACTTCAATATTTTCTTCAAAAAGCAAACGGGTTTCACACCGAAAGCCGTTCGCGAGCGCCTTCAGCGGAAGCAATCGATTGCAGCATAAGGTTGTTTGAAACGCATAAGAATTGGTTTGAATTGCATAAGTTATTAAGCGAACCATCTCCGCAATTTTGCGTCTCTATTCGTAATTGATTTTGGATACACATCATTTTCTTAAAAACCCTATGGTACACAAACTGGTATCATTACTCCCGGCATTGGTCCTTTCATTCTCCGTACTCGGTCAAACGCTTACAATGCAGCAGGCATTGGAAGAGGGACTAAGAAATTACGGCAGTGTCAAATCAAAGAAGTACACCGTTGAGGCATCACGGGCGTCAGCTTCCGCCATTTCGAAAGACTATCTTCCAAATGTTGTACTATCAGCTCAACAGGTCTACGGAACGATCAACGGACAAAACGGTCCCGCGTACGGGTTTGGAGGGTTTGGCGTGGCTTCATCCGGCCTACCGCTGAATGAACAAAACTGGAATGCCGCATTTGGCGCGCTCTACCTCGCAAATTTCAATTGGGAATTTTTTACGTTCGGAAAGGTGCGCGGAAGGATCGAAGTGGCGAAAGCAAACGAGGCCATTAGTGTTGAGGACCTGGCGCAGGAGGAGTTTCAACACCAGGTGCGCGTGGCGGCAGCGTACTTAAATGTGCTGGCCTCGCAGCGGTTAAGGAGTGCGCAACAGAAGAATCTCGACCGTGCCACGGTGTTTCAGCGGTCGGTGGTGGCACGGGCAAGAACCGGGTTGATAGCGGGTGTAGATTCTTCACTGGCCAACGCGGAAGTGTCTAATGCAAAAATTGCCCTGACTCGCGCGATTGATCTTGTTCAACAGGAAAGCCAGAAGCTTGCTGTGTTGTTGGCTACCCCGGGTAGAGATTATTTTCTCGACTCAACATTTGTAAATCGTGTGCCATCCTTTGGCGTACCACGAGAAAGCGCGCCCGTGGTGCATCCTGTCTTACGGTTTTACAGAAGTCGTGTTGACTACAATCTTGAGCAATCTAAGCTGGTTCAAAAGCTTTATTATCCTTCGCTTACACTCGTGGGCGTGCTTCAAAAACGTGCATCTGGCTTCGAAGCTGCTTATGTTCAGGATCAAACAGCTTTTACTCACAGTTACATTGATGGAATTACTCCAACCCGTACCAACTACCTTGTAGGTGTTGGCTTAACCTGGAACCTGACATCACTGACGCGCAATTTTTCGCAAGCCAAATCAGCGAAGGCCACCGTACTCGCAAGCCAGGCAGAGTATGATCTCAAACAGCAAGAGCTTGCTGGCCAACTCGCGATTGCTGAACAGAAACTTGCCAATGCGCTGGCTATCTATAATGAGGCTCCGATCCAGGTGCTTTCCGCAACGAATGCGTTCGAGCAGAAAAATGCATTGTACAAAAATGGCCTGTCAACGATTGTTGAGGTGACGCAAACACTCTATACACTGAACCGCGCAGAAACGGACCGCGACCTGGCCTATATCAATGTGTGGCAGGCTCTTCTGATGAAAGCTGCTGCGGTTGGTGATTTGACATTATTTACAAAAGAACTATAACCATCCGATGAATTTAATCAGACTCGCTTTACAAAAACCGATTTCCGTGCTCGTACTGGTGGCGGGATTGTTCTTCTTTGGCGTGCTCGCAATCCGCGATATTAAAGTAGATATCCTGCCGAAGATGAATCTGCCGGTCATTTACATTGCACACCCTTTCGGTGGATACACACCGAACCAGATGGAGACCTATTTCGCCAAGCAATACATTAACATTCTGCTTTTCGCCAATGGAGTTAAAAGCATCGAGACGAAAAATATTCAAGGGTTAACCCTAATGAAGCTTACCTATTATGAGGGCACCAATATGGCGCAGGCTGCTGCCGAGCTGAGCGCACTCTCGAACAGGATTCAGGCAATCTTTCCTCCAGGCTCAAATCCTCCTTTCGTGATTCGTTTCGATGCGTCATCACTTCCCGTAGGGCAATTGGTTTTGAGCAGCCCCATCCGATCGAACAACGAATTGCAAGATATGGCGAATATTTATGTCCGCTCGTCTTTCACAGCTATTCCAGGTTTACTTGCTCCGGCACCGTTCGGTGGAAACGTGAGAACCATTGAGATCAACGTTGACCCGGAACTACTCCGTTCACACAATCTTACACCCGACCAGATTGTTGAAGCGATTCGTCTTAACAACCAAACAGCCCCCTCAGGTAATGTACGGATAGGCGATAAAAATTACATTACGCCCACCAACAACACACTGAAGGAGCTTAAAGACTTCGAGAACATCCCTTTATACAAAGGAGGTGTTCAGAACTTATACTTGCGTGATGTTGCTAAAGTTACGGACGGAGCAGATGTGACTGCAGGGTATGCGCTTATTAATGGAAAGCGTTCCGTTTATGTGAGCATTGCGAAATCAGCCGATGCGTCTACCTGGGATGTTGTGAAGGGACTGAAAGCAAATCTTCCGAGGATTCAGAGCACACTTCCCGAAGATGTAACGCTGTCGTACGAATTTGACCAGTCAGTATATGTAGTGAACGCGGTAAAGAGCCTGGTGATAGAGGGCGTAATCGGGGCGATTCTTACCGGCTTGATGGTGCTGCTGTTCCTGAACGACAGGAGGGCCGCGCTCATCGTAATCCTGACAATCCCAACGTCTATTATTGCCGGAGTGTTATTCCTCAAGCTATTCGGTCAAACCATCAACATCATGACGCTAAGCGGACTTGCTTTAGCGATTGGAATTCTCGTTGACGAAAGCACGGTAACAATAGAAAATATTCACCAGCATTTCGCCATGGGTAAATCAAAGGCGGTGGCAATCTGGGACGCCTGTCGCGAGATCGCTTTCCCTAAATTGCTGATCTTGTTGTGTATCCTTGCCGTATTTGCTCCGGCCTTTACGATGGCGGGTATCCCGGGTGCATTGTTCCTTCCGCTGGCACTCGCGATCGGTTGTACCATGGTGGTCTCGTTCGTACTCTCGCAAACTTTCGTACCCGTGATGGCAAATTGGATCATGAAGAATGATGCTCACGCCCATTCAAACACAGGCGACCACAAGCCGGCACGGTTCGAGCGGTTCCGCGAAAGGTTTATCGGCTTAATTGATCGCATGCTGCCGTTCCGGAAGGCTATTGGGATCGCTTACCTCGTAGTGATCACTGCACTGGCCGTTGTGCTGATTAACACGATTGGGCGGGATGTCCTGCCCCGCGTGAACTCATCACAATTTCAACTACGGCTGCGGGCTCCCGAAGGAACACGCCTGGAACGAACGGAAGAGCAGGTTCATGTGGTCCTTAAGGAGCTTGAAAACCTTGTCGGTAAGGATCACATCGGAATCAGTTCCGTCTACGTGGGACAGCATCCATCACTCTTTTCAGTAAATCCCATTTACCTTTTTATGGCCGGGCCTCACGAGGCTGTGTTCCAGGTGAGCCTGAAAGACTACGATGGCGATGTGAGTGAATTTAAGGACCAGGTGAGAGCGCGTATTGCACAGGTGTTGCCAGACGTCAAGCTCTCGTTTGAGCCGATCGAATTAACCGATAAGGTTCTCAGTCAGGGATCACCAACTCCAATCGAGATCCGGATTGCAGGCAAGAACAAGAAGGCGAACGAGGCCTATGCCAGGAAAGTTATAGCTGGGTTGAAGAAGTACGATTACTTCCGGGATATCCAAATCGCACAACCGATCAACTACCCGGCCCTGAATATCAATATCGATCGCACGCGCGCGGCCCAGCTTGGAATAGACATGAATGATGTGTCACGCTCGCTTGTAGCGTCAACTTCGTCTTCACGATATACTGACAAAAATATTTGGGTTGATGAGAAAGCAGGGTTTTCGTATAGTGTGCAGGTCCAGGTTCCGTTGAACCAAATGAAATCGCAGGATGATATCAACAGCATTCCATTGCTTCGGAATTCAAGTCGTCCGGTGCTCGGTGATGTTGCCACGATCACTGAGGATGTAACGTACGGTGAGAATGACAACCTCGGTGCTATGCCTTTCGTGTCGGTCACTGCCAACGTTCACCGGACTGATCTGGGCTCTGCTCGTAAAGATGTGGATGCGGTTGTTAAAGGACTTGGTGAACTTCCGCGTGGACTTTTTGTCGAGCCCATTGGTTTAAGCAACGTGCTGAATGAAACGCTGCTCAGCCTTCAGGGGGGACTTCTGGTCGCGGTGGTTGTGATCTTTCTGATGCTGGCTGCCAATTTTCAATCCTTTCGCGTTTCGCTCGTGGTACTCACTACTGTGCCAGCCGTTGTGCTTGGCTCGTTGCTATTGCTGACGTTTACAGGCTCAACGCTTAACCTGCAATCATACATGGGTATTATTATGTCGGTTGGTGTTTCTATTGCCAATGCGGTGCTTCTGATTACTAATGCGGAACAACTTCGCCTCAAGAGCGGAGACGCGGTGCAGGCAGCAAAAGAAGCCGTGTCGTTGCGCCTGCGACCGATCATTATGACCAGCGTGGCGATGATCGCGGGAATGCTGCCCATGGCAATCGGACATGGAGAAGGAGGAGAGCAGGTTTCGCCTCTCGGCCGTGCTGTGATCGGTGGATTATTTTTCTCAACGATTGCTGTGCTGGTTGTGCTCCCGCTTATTTTCTCATGGATGCAAAGCAAAGCTTCGGTCGAATCGGTATCGCTCGACCCGACAGATTCTCAAAGTAAACATTTCACCACCCTCAGTTAACGAATTATGAAAAGCTCAAACTATATTTTCTCTGGTCTCCTGTTCTCGGGTCTTGCCGCTGCACTTGGGGGCTGCAATTCCACAATGGCCAGCGAAGAAAAGAAGAATCCGGATATTGAAATTCCTAAGGTCGAAACAATCGCGCTGGAAAAAGAAAATTTCTCGTCAACATTGACCATTCCTGGGGAGCTTATTGCTTACCAGCAGGTAGACCTGTACGCAAAGGTGACGGGATTTGTAAAGCAGCTCAATGTTGATATCGGATCAGAAGTGAAGGAAGGCCAGGTATTGCTTACATTGGAAGCTCCTGAAATAGTATCGCAACTCACCGCTGCGGAATCGCGCCTTAAGTCACAACAGGCTGTATACATTGCCAGCCTCGCCAATTACAATCGTCTGGTGGAAACCAGTAAGACCCCGGGAACCATTTCGCAAAATGATCTTGACATAGCGGAGGCAAAAAAGAATTCGGATCTCGCCAATCTCGATGCTGCAAAAGCCACATACAAAGAACTGAGCGAAATTCGCAATTACCTGGTAATGCGAGCTCCCTTCAGCGGTACAATCACTAATCGTAATGTTCATCCGGGCGCGTATGTCGGACCAAGTGGCAAGGGATCGGAACTCCCTGCATTTACTCTTCAGCAAAACAAGCAGCTTCGCCTGGTGTTTTCCGTTCCCGAGGCGTACACATCCTATCTGGGCACCGGAGACACCGTTCGTTTTAAGGTACGTTCGAATCCATCCCAGGTATTTTCAGCACGAATTAAACGCATGGCCGGAGCACTTGACGCACGCCTCCGCTCGCAACGGATTGAACTGGACATAGACAATAAGGACAACGGTTTACTGGCAGGTACAGTCGCAGATGTGAATGTAACGTTGGCATCAAATGGGTTTGTGGTGCCTTCGTCAGCTATCGTTAATTCAAGTGAAGGCGTGTATGTTGTCAGGTCTGTAGATCACAAGGTTCAGCTCGTGCCGGTGGTGAAAGGCATTGAATCAAACAAACGCGTTGAAGTTTTTGGAAACCTGAATGCTGGTGATACCATTGTTGTAAAAGCGAGTGACGAATTGAAAGATGGGGCTGCATTGAATGACACCCTCATTGTGAAAAAATAAAGTCTGTGCGGGTGGCGTTACCGTTTAAAGGCGTAAAAGTTCTGGGGAGAACTCCGTAACAGCCCGCACTCTTTTTACTTTTATTGAGTTGGAGGATTCAGGATTCCGCCACAGTATTTGCAGAACCGCGCATCTGAATCGTGGCCCTCTTTGAAACAGTGTGGACAAACCTGGGTGGTGATCTCTGCTTTTTTAAGGCTGATCATTTCTGACGAAACGATCCCGGTGGGCACAGCGATGATACCATAACCCATGATCATGATAATGGACGCAATTGTTTGCCCGAGTGAAGTCTCCGGAGCAATGTCACCATAACCGACAGTTGTCATTGTAACAATCGCCCAATAAATGCTTACGGGAATGCTTGTGAATCCATGCTCAGGGCCCTCAACGAGATACATTATTGTACCGGCAATTACAACTGATGTTAGAATGAATACGAGGAATACGGTGATCTTATGCTGACTCGCTTTGAGTGCACGCGCAAGATTCTGGCCCTCTCCAACATAGCGCGACAATTTGAAGATGCGGAAAATCCGTAACAACCGCAGGCTTCGGATCACCATTAAAGAATGGGTTCCTGTCACAAAAAGAGCCAGGAAGCTTGGCAGAATGGATAGGAAATCGATGATGCCGAACAGACTGAAGATGTACTTCTTTTTCTTATTGACGGTCCAGATTCTCGCAACGTATTCGGCAGTAAAGATAATTGTGAATGTCCACTCGAGGGAGCGAAGCATATTGCCGTATTCTTCGCGAATCGCAGCAACGCTTTCTAATACAATGATGGCAACGCTCGCCAGGATGCACGTCAGTAAAACAACATTGAAAAGCCTGCCTTCTTTAGTGTCGGCTTCAAAAATGATTTCGTACCAGCGTTCCCGCGGACTAAGCTTCTTTAGATCTTTCACAACCCCAATATAGTTTTTTTACGGCAGGAACGAGTCGATGCGAACGCTGATGTCTAATTGCTTTACAAGAAGCACGTGCATGGGGCTGCACGACTCGTCTGGTCGCCTCCAATTTGGCTAATAAAGAACGCGGAACTTGATCGTGTGGTCAATCGCTCTAAGCTTTGCGATCACATCCTTGTCGTATTCTTTATTGATGTCGGTGATCACGTAGCCAATCAGCTCATTTGTTTTCAGGTACTGGCCCACGATGTTGATGCCGTGGTCAGCAAGGATCTGGTTGATCTTGGCGAGAATACCCGGAACGTTATTGTGAATGTGGATGAGACGATGAGCATTGTCAAGGATCGGGAGCGTAAGGTTAGGGAAGTTCACGCTGTTAGACGTGCTCCCCGTGTTGATATACTCCATGATTTTCCCAGGCACAAAATTTCCAATGTTTTCCTGTGCTTCAAGTGTACTTCCACCAATATGCGGTGTCAGAATTGTATTAGGTAACCCTCGCAGTTCAGACTTAAACTCTTCGTCATTGCTTACAGGCTCGTATGGAAAAACATCAATTGCACAGCCCGCCACTTTGCCGGAAAGCACGTTTTCACGCAATGCCTGGATGTCCACCACATGGCCGCGGCTCAGGTTAATAAAGATCACCCCTTTTTTCATCATCGAAAACTCCCTGGCCCCGATCAGTTTCGTATTGGCAGCACGTCCATCCACGTGAAGCGAAACTACATCAGCCTGCTCCAGTACTTCCTTCATTGACCGACACTTTACAGCGTTTCCAAGGGAGAGCTTTTCCTCGGTGTCATAATAAAGAACTTTCATGCCGAGCGATTCGGCAATAACAGAGAGCTGAGTACCGATGTTTCCGTATCCGATAAGACCCAATTTCTTGCCGCGTACTTCAAAGCTGCCTTTTGCAGACTTGTCCCACTCTCCGCGGTGCATCTTGTTCGACTTCTCAACGATGTTGCGGATCAGGATGATCATTTCTGCCACGGCAAGTTCAACCACCGACCGCGTGTTACTGAACGGGGCGTTGAAAACTGCGATTCCCTTCCGAGTGGCTTCATCAAGGTCAATTTGGTTTGTGCCAATACAAAAAGCTCCGATCACCATCAGGCGGTTTGCATTCGCAAGAACCTTTGCGGTAACCTGCGTTTTTGAACGGATGCCGAGTACAGAAACGTTTTTGATTTTTTCGATCAATTCGTCTTCGGTCATCGCTGCATGATAGGTCTCCACGTTGAACCCTTCGGCCTTCAACAACGATAGCGCTACTGGATGCACATTTTCTAACAGAAGAACGTTAATCCGGTTCTTGGGATAAGAAATAGCGGTATTCAATTTATTAAGGTATAAAAATTCATCCAGGCTCGGGGTAATGTGATCAGCCTTCGTCTTAACGCTTTCCCGTTCTACATTCTCCGTAAACGCGTAAAACTTATTGGCAAGCCCCGCGTGTTTGATCTCGTAGTCCGTGTACCCATCACCGATAACATAAACATCGCCCGGAAGGTTTAGCCGCTTGAGCTGCTCTACTTTTCCACCGTTTGCCGAAAGCGGATTCGTATCGTCAAAGCCTACAACTTTTCCCTCGCGGTCGAATTTAAATTCGTTGGCAAGAATGTTCTCCGACTTAATGCCAAACTCCGTTACTATGGGTTCGATGAATTCTTTGAAACCATTTGAAATGATATAGATATTGTCTGCATAATCTCGGAAGAAGTCCTTATTGCGTTTGAAGGACTCAGAAACCGATCCCCGCAGCTGATTGACCAGCGGGTTTAAGTGTTGCTTGCTGGGTGATAATAGATTTAACCTGCGTTCGAGCGATTCACGGAAAGAAATGGAGCCATCCATGCCCTGGTTGGTGATCTGGACAATCTGCTTTTTGCGTTCTTCCTTCTCCGGATGATCTTTCAGTGAGATGTCGGCCAACACGTCAAAGGCTTCAACTTTAGTAAAAGTGCTATCGAAATCGATTACAAAGTACTTATTGAGTTTCATTCGTAGGTTGTAAGAAACAAATGTACAAACTGCATGACATGGAAGGGAGGGTTGGATAAATTTTAGTTTGGTCCTAACGAGTGGTAGTGGCGCAGGAGGAAAAGACAAAGCCAAAAGACCAAAAATCAAAAGCCAAAAATCAAAAGGATAATGCTTGACGATTGGGATTTATCACCGGAAGATTGAGCATGGACAAATGATCAAATTCCAAACTGAGCGTTGAGCGAGATTATTCAAGGAACGACTCCTAATGCCTAATGCCCAATGCCCAATTCCCAATGCCTAATTCCCAATGCCTAAAATTCTAATGTCCGTGACTCATCAGCGGAAGAACCATCACCGTTGCCGATACAGGGCAAACGGTTGAGAATTCTGACGAGGCTTTGACTTCTTTAGGAACTTCATCGCGCGTGATTTCCATAAATCCTTTTTTTTCGAAGAACCCTTTTGCAGTTTCCGTCAAAAGGAATATGGCGCGCAGATTTTTTTTCTTCGCTTCAGCAAGTAGATATTCTGTGATCGTGGTGCCGACAGATTTTCCGCGTATTCCCATTTTTACCGAGAGCGACCGCAGCAACGCGTAGTGCCCGTGTATTTCAAGCCCGCCCGTGCCAACCAACGAGGGGCCTTCATAATATCCGACCAGGAGATCGCGTTTGTAATCGAGATCGTCTGCCGGGAGATTGGATGCTCGCAAGAGGGAACGGAAAGCTTCAAAGCCTTCCGTGTCCTGAATAGTTTTATACGTTAATTCCATGCCGAATTAGTTTCCACAGCAACCCGGTGCGCACGCTTCACCTTTTTTTACAAGTGGCTTTTCTGCATAAACGGTGATGCTGAAAATGCCGATCTCTCCAGTCCGGTAACGCTCGAGTTCCTCAGCATTAAGATAGAGCGATAATACTTCATTTGGTAACGTAATGCGTCTTTCTTTTTGTACCTCGATATTCTGAAAGCCGGATTTCTTTACGGTGTTTAAGTATTCAAACTTATCGATTGCGCCCGAAACACAGCCCGCATACATCTCCGCGCTCTTCTGCAGGGCGGGAGGGAGGTCGCCCCGCAGCACAATATCAGACACACTGAAGTGCCCTCCGGGCTTCAGAATTCGGTAGGTTTCCTGGAACGCCCGCGCTTTGTCTGGCACAAGGTTGAGCACACAATTGCTTACCACAACATCCGCAACATCGTTGTTGATCGGGATGTTTTCAATATCACCAAATCGAAATTCAACATTGTTGAATCCCAGTTTTTCTGCATTGCTTCTTGCTTTGGCAATCATTTGCTCTGTGAAGTCAACTCCGATAACTTTTCCATTCGCGCCTGTGATGGATCGCGCAACGAACGCATCATTGCCCGCGCCTGACCCCAGGTCTACCACCACATCACCTTCTTTGATATGAGCGTATTCAGTGGGCAGTCCACAGCCAAGGCCCAGGTCGGCATCGGCTACATAGCCTTGCATCTTCGTGTAGTCTTCCGCCATGAGCGTGTTGTCAAGGATTCCACATCCGCATGCAGGGCCACAACAGCCGCCCGCGGTTTCTGTACCTTGCTCGGCAATTTGCCCATACTTTTCTTTTACAATCTGTTTTAATTCTTCGGCTTGAGTCGGTGTTGTCATATTCGCTAAGTTTGGTTAATCGTAATATTACGATGAGTTTGGGCAAAAAAAATTTAACAGCAGTTTTTCGGATCGAAGTCTTCGAACAAGCCGCCAAATGCGTTCCTTACCTTGCTCCAGTTCTTTTCATCGATACAATAACAGATGGATGGACCTTCAATGCTTCCTTTGACGAGTCCCACATTCTTTAATTCTTTCAGGTGCTGTGACACCGTGGATTGCGACAACGGAAGCTCATCAACGATCTCGCCACAAACACAAGACTTCTGCCTGGCCAGGAACTGAAGAATAGCAATGCGTGCCGGGTGGCCCAGCGCTTTTGCAATCGCAGACAACTCGATTTGCGTTTTTGTAAAACCTTCTGTTTTGGTCAACCCCATACAACTGAACTTATCGTAATATTACGATAAAGGTTGCAGGGTTGCCAATGTTTTTTTTTGGAAGGCAGAAATAGCCGGTTGGGCATGGGTTTATTAGGCTCTGTTGAAATTGTCGTTTTGTGAACTCCGTAAGACCATCAACTGCAGCACAATCCTGGGAAATAACTCCCGACTCCTATTGGTTTCGATGGCGGCTGAAGGAGTTATGGGAGTACCGGCACCTGCTTCTCAGATTGGTTCGCAGGGATTTCCTGATTCACCATCAGCAAACCCTGCTTGGTCCGCTCTGGATCATTTTCCAGCCTCTTATTATGCTGGTGATGTACATGTTAATCTTTGAAAAAGCGGTTGGCCTCTCCACTGATGGACTTCCGCCAGCATTGTTCTACCTCTCAGGCATTATCCTGTACAATCTTTTTGCGGAATGCTTTTCCGGTACCTCCTTCACGTTCCTCCAAAACGGTACGCTTTTCGGCAAAGTATATTTCCCGCGCCTGGTCATTCCGCTGGCGGTGGTGGTGGTCAACCTGATCAGGTTTGGAATTCAATTTCTGATTTTTATGATCCTGCTGGCATTCATGGAGCCGGGTAACATCCTCCAGTATGCACACCGTTGGGTGCCGTCTATGGTTTTCGCCATCATCATCACGTCTGGGGTAGGGCTGGGGCTGGGACTGATGTTTTCGATACTCACAGCCAAATACCGTGACCTGGTGAACGTCATTCACCTCATCGTAAGGTTACTCATGTTTGCCACACCGATCATCTACCCCATATCGATGGTCGATGAAAAATTCAGGATGTGGGTTTACCTCAATCCACTTTCATCTTTGGTAGAGTACTTCAGGTTTGGCTTTCTTGGTCAGGGAACGTTCTCGGCTTACCAGTTAATCTACAGCGCTGCCGTTGCCGTGATTTTGAACCTCATCGGCATTATGCTTTTCAATAAATACGGAAACAAACTTCAGGACGTGATCTAAAGAGTATGGCTTATCCCATCATTGAAGTTGAAAATTTGTGTAAGCTTTATTCATTGGGTAAGGTTGGCACGGGCTCCTTGCGGCAGGAAGTGAAGCGCTGGTGGACCTCGGCCGTGATGAAGAAAGACGATCCGTTCTTCAATGCTACGGCTGAGGCCGATGCGTCACGATTGTGGGCGTTGAAAGATGTTTCCTTCGATGTGAAGGAGGGCGAAGTTTTCGGAGTAATTGGAAGTAACGGTGCCGGCAAGTCTACGCTATTGAAAATCCTTTCGAACATTGTTAAACCAACGAGCGGTAAAATAAAAGGACGCGGACGCATCAACAGCCTGCTTGAGATCGGCACGGGTTTCAATGATGAATTGTCAGGCCGCGAAAACATTTTTCTCAATGGGCATTTTCTCGGCATGCATCGTCAGGAGATCAAGAGCAAGTTTGACGAGATCGTTGATTTTGCCGGCATTGAGAAATTTATCGATACGCCAGTAAAGCGCTATTCATCCGGTATGTATATGCGCCTGGCCTTCGCGGTGGCCGCGCACCTTGAGCCCGACATTCTGATTGTGGATGAAGTGCTTGCAGTTGGCGATGCTGAATTCCAGCAGAAATGCCTCGGCAAGATGCATGACGTTTCAGCGAAGATGGGCCGCACCATCCTGTTCGTAAGTCACAACACGCAAGCCGTGGTAAGTCTCTGCCAGCGCGCAATGCACCTGAAGAAGGGAAAAGTCGTTGAGATCGGTGCATCTCAGAAGGTGGTGAACCATTACCTCGGTCAGCACCAGCGGATCATGCGCAGTCAGTCATGGAAGGAATTTGAGCATTCACCGGGAAATAACTCCATACGTGTGCAATTCGTGGAGCTTATTCCCCATGTAAAATCGGAAGGTGATCCGATCACAGTTTGCACACCAATAACCATACGCTTCAAATTCTGGAATTTGATAGAGGGCCAGAACCTATGTGTAGGTCTTCATCTTTTCAACACCAACCGGGAATGCGTTTTTGATGTCTGTTCGGTACCGAGGAATTACGAGAGGGGATTGGTTGAAGGCCAATGTGAAGTACCAGGAAATTTTCTCAATGATGGGAGCTATTACTTCTCCCTCATTTTTGTAAAAGATACATCAGTCGAGCTTTTCTATTTGGAGGAATGTCTTGCGATGGAGGTGGAAGACTACCGGGAGAATATGAATTGGTATGGCAAGTGGAGCGGACATGTAAGACCGAAGTTTCCGTTTGTGATGAAGCAAGTAACCCGTGACGAGAAGGTTCTCCTGTTATGAAAACGCATCGTTATTCCATTCGCCATTTTGATCTCGCTGAGAACGCTCATGATTTTAACGCAACGCAGGGGCCTCAGTACTGGATCTTCTGGTATAAGTCGATCCCGTTGGGTGACGTGTATGTCGATGCACCAACACCGTTGACAGCTGAAAAGTTTTATTCGGTTTGCTGCTCGGCCATTACTCCAGCGTTAAAGTTTTCTGGTGGGCAGGGGTCGGTGTTCGGTGAAAAGCACCCAGCGCTGGACGCCATCCAGCTGGCTTGTTCGGATCTGCTGCGTCATCGTTTACCTGAATCATTTCCGGAAAGGTGTCCAATGACTGTAGTGATCTGCACCCGGAATCGTCCCACGCACCTTAAAAATTGCCTAAAGCGATTGCAAATGCAGGTGACAAAGCCGGAGGAAATTATCGTGGTAGATAATGCCTCCGACACGGAGGAAACGCGCATCGTGACCGAGCAGTTCCCGGGAGTTCGCTATGTTCGCGAAGATAAACCTGGCCTTGATATCGCCCGGAACCGTGGTGTTATCGAGGCAACGCACGAGTTGATCGCCTACACGGATGACGACACGATTCCGAATCCGTACTGGACCTTCCGGGTTTATGAGACATTTCGCGATCCATCGGTTGCTGCCATGACAGGCCTGGTGATCGCAGCTTCGCTGGAGACGGAAGCCGAAGTGATTTTTGAAAAGTTCTGGCCTTTTAACAGAGGCTACGTGAGTAAAATATATGACAATAATTTTTTCAGTTCTACTCTTCAAACTGGCCCGCCTGTGTGGGAAATTGGTGCTGGCGCCAACATGGCGTTTCGCAAAAGCATCTTTGAGGAAGTTGGGTATTTCGATGAGCGTCTAGACGTGGGTGCCGCGGGATGCAGCGGAGACTCGGAGCAATGGTACCGCATCCTGGCCAATGGTTTCAAGATTATCTATAATCCATTGGCGGTAGTGCAGCACTCGCACCGCAATTCACTGAAGGGTCTTAAGCAACAGCTTCATTGTTACATGCGCGGTTTTACCGTAGCCATATTGATTCAGTATCAGCGTTTCGGTCACACGGGCAACATACGGCATCTGCTGAAGGTGTTTCCATTTTACTACCTGACGCTGATCGGTAAAGGCTTTCCTTTCTACAACGCACAGTACCAAACCATCTTCGCGGAAATGTCGGGTGTGGTGAGTGGCGTTTTTTATTATTTAAGGCATCGTGACGCGGGGTTTAAAAACGAATTAGGATGGCACTAGATACAACTCAACCGAAGGTTTCGGTCATCATCACTTGCTATAATCATGCGGCATTTCTTCCGGATGCAATCCGAAGTGTTCAGCGACAAACTTATCAGCCGATTGAAATTGTATTGGTGGATGACGGCTCGACCGACAACACGAAAGAAGTTGCCGCACAATTTCCCGGAGTCAAATACACATATCAGGCCAACGCGGGTTTATCAGCCGCACGTAACAAAGGAATCGATGAATCAGTGGGCAAATACCTAGTCTTCCTCGATGCCGATGACTGGTTGTATGATGAGGCGGTAGCAATTAACATCAATCACCTTAAGCGAAATAAGCATTGTGTTTTTGTATCGGGGGCTCATGACAAAGTTGATCAATGGGGCGGCATCATCGAAGAAGAACCGCAAAAAATAGTTGCGAAGAATCACTACGCGGAACTGTTGCAGGGAAATTATATCGGCATGCACGCGGCAGTCATGTATCACCGCATTGTGTTTGCCGAATTCCGGTTCGATACCACGTTGCGCGCCTGCGAAGATTATGATTTGTACCTGAAGATCACCCGCAAGTATCCGGTTTTCGCACATAATGATAAGATTGCGGCCTACCGGATCCATGGTGCTAATATGTCCAAAGATTACGTGATGATGCTGGAGCACGTCATGAAAGTCTGCCATCGCCAAAAAAATGTCATCAGCAAACGAGAGCGATCTTTCTATGAAGCCGGCATCAAAACGTGGGAGGATTACTATGCTGCTAAGTTGTATGCTTTCTTGTGGAACAAGATTGAATCAGGCGCTGCGTGGCCCTCGCGCAAAGAACTGTTGTTGCTGGCGCGATGCAAGCCAAAAAAGTTAGTGGACTACCTAGTAAAAAAGGCTTCCACCGACCTGCGGCTGAAATTCAAGCGAAGTTTGCCGGAGCCGGTACTGAAATTCCTTCATGAGGTTGGCCTGTATGAACGTTACGTTCCTCCCGTTGGGAAAGTAAACCCGGGTGACTTCGAACGACTCACGCCCTTCAGTGACGATTTCGGATTTGACCGCGGAGGCGCGATCGACCGTTTTTACATTGAACGTTTTATTGACACCAACAGGTCATCAGTGAAAGGCACCGTTCTCGAGATTGGAGACAATGAATACACGTTGCGTTATGGACAATCGCTCGTGCGCAAAAGCGATATCCTCCATATAGACGCGTCCAATACAAAAGCAACATATGTGGGTGATATTACCAATGTACCACAAATTCCTTCCGAGTATTTCGATTGCATCATTTTTACCCAAACACTGCACCTCATCTACGACTTTAAAAGCGCGCTGCATACCTGCTACCGGATTTTGAAACCGGGAGGTACGCTGTTGCTGACTGTGCCGGGAATTACGCAGGTGGATCGCGGGCTATGGAAGGACTATTGGTTATGGTCATTTACCGACACGGCAATGCGAAAGGTGATGAGCGAAACATTCAATGGATCGCAGGTGGAGATCAACACGCACGGAAATGTCCACGTTGCTTCCGCTTTCCTTTACGGCATGGGCTTGCCCGAAATGTCAAGCAAAGCGTTGGCGTATAACGATCCGAGTTATCAGGTAATCATAACGGTTAAGGCTGTCAAGCATTGAGCTATGTTCAGAACGGTGTGGAATCGGTTTAGGGCAAGGATGCAGAAGCGAGCAATCATTCTGATGTATCACCAGGTATGCGAGAAAAAGTCGGACCCATGGCAGTTGGCCGTTACGCCTGAAAATTTTCAATATCAGCTGAATCATCTCAAAAACTATTTCGATGTTGTGTCCGTGGATGAGCTGGTGGAGACCGTGAAGACAGGGCGTCTAACAAGTAACCTCGTTGCCATAACGTTTGATGACGGATTCGTTGATAATTATACGAACGCAGCGCCCCTCCTCGAGTGGTTTGAATTACCGGCAACATTTTACCTGACATCAGGAGCTATCCGCGCACCCAAGTTATTTTGGTGGGATGAGCTTCAATCGATTGTGTTCCTCACAGAATCGCTACCGGCCAGGCTGTCCATACCGATCGGTACTGAAAAATTTGAGTTCGAATTCAAACGCGATCGAGTTTTGCGCCCAGCCATAACCCAAGAACTTGGAAGCTGGAGTTATGGCGCACCGCTAAAGAACGAACGCATCGAATTGTACTTTAAGCTATGGGAACGCATTCAACCCCTTCAGCATCTCGACCAATATACCGTGATGCGGGCACTGAGGTCATGGGCGAGACTGGACAATATTCCGCTTGGTGTTAATGCACCGATGCAGGATTTTCATGTGAAAAAGCTTGGGGCGAACAGGCTCTTCACCATGGGTGGACACACTGTAAATCACGCTATGCTTTCTGCGCAAACCGAACTGGTCCAATCGTATGAGATAAAAGATTGCAAGATCGATATCGAAGAGCTTACGGGTAAGCGCGTTAATGGATTTGCCTATCCATACGGAAAATACAATGACCTGACGAAAGCATTGCTTCAAAAGAACGGCTTCAACTACGGCCTGACAACCGAGGAGGGCACTGTAACGGTTGGCTCGGATCTTTATCAATTACCCCGCCTGCAAATCAAAAACTGGAACGAACGCGAGTTTTCGTTCAAACTAAATCAGGTCTTAAATCACTAGAGTATGAATACGCAGGGAAGTCCATTGGTGTCAGTTGTTCTTTGTTTTTACAACGAAGAAAAATTTATTGAAGAAGCAATTGCGAGTGTTATCGCGCAGGACTACCCGTGCTGGGAACTGATCCTCGTTGATGACGGTTCATCGGATAATAGCACAGCCATCGCGAAGGAATATGCCAGGCGGTACTACAATCGCATTTTTTATGTTCATCATCCTGGTCATTGCAACGAGGGCTTGAGCGCGAGCAGGAATCTCGGCATTTCAAAGGCCAAAGGGGAATTCGTAGCGTTCCTTGATGCTGATGATGTTTGGTATCATAACAAGCTCAGTGCGCAACTCAATATTTTCGATAGCAATCCTGAGGCTACGGTGTTGCTCGAGGCCTCGGAATATTGGCGATCATGGTCTTCACCGAATGAAAAGGATGTCATTGTGACGATTGGTGCACCGGAGGGACTTTATCATGCTCCTGAACTCATGCTGAAGCTTTATCCATTGGGGACCGGATCCGCTCCGTGCCCCTCCGGGATAATGGTGAGGCGGGCCGTCCTCGAACGAAGCGATTTTGAAGAGAGTTTTCGCGGGATTTTTCAGATGTATGAAGATCAGGCATTCCTGTGCAAGCTTTACCTGGGAGAAAAAGTCTACGTGTCGCATGCATGTCATAATCGCTATCGTCAACGCGCTGCTTCCCTCGTGTCATCTGTTTACGAGTCAGGCAAATATGAAATGGTGCGCAAATATTATTTACAATGGTTCAGAACGTTTCTCAAGCACAAGCATGTCCGCAACAAGCGTGTGTGGGACCTCCTGGATCATGCCATGATGCCGTATCGCGAACCGCTGAAATATCAGCTGACCCAGATTTATCCAAAGGCTGCCAAGGCCCTTGCTGCTCGTTGGTTAGTGAAGCTCGGTGTATTAAGTTATTCGAAATAGTATGGAACAGCCTAAAGTGACCGTGTTGATGCCTGTCTTCAACGCTGAACGTTTTCTTCGCGAAGCAATTGACAGCATCCTGATCCAGACATTTCAGGATTTTGAGTTCCTGATCATCGATGATGGCTCAACCGACTCGAGTCGTCAGATCATTCGTTCGTATGTTGATCCTCGTATCCGATATTATGAAAATGGCAGTAACCTTGGGATCTCGGAGACTCTTAATAAAGGTATACGACTTGCTTCATGCGACCTCATAGCGCGTATGGACGCAGACGATGTAAGTTATCCGCACCGCCTGCAGAAGCAATACGACTACATGATGCAGCACCAGAACTGTGCATTGCTCTCAACCTGGGCACGGGTGATCACAGAAGACAAACGTTTCGTTCGCCTTGAGCGGTACCGGAGCAAGTTTTATTATTACAATCTTACGTTCGAATGCTGGATGTATCACCCCACCATTATGTTTCGCAGGCAGCCTGTGGAGGCGGTGGGTATGTACAGCATGAAGTACTCGGAAGATTACGATTTGTTTTGGAAAGTGTCCACCGCGTTTGAGATCGGCAACCTCGCGGAGGCGCTCGTTGACTACCGCCTGTCTTCCACCAGCCTGAACACCGTCTTAAAGAAGCTGGAGTACGATGTGGCCAATGAACAAAACGTGTTACGAAACATCCGTTACTACATGGGCGCAGATTTCCCAATTTCCCAAAACGAGCTTGAATGCCTGCGCCATAACTTTCATCCGATCGCAAAACGCGAGAATGTGGATGAGATACTGGAAGTTCTTAAGATACTGGATGCTATCACGGAAAAAATTCTGACACACAAGAATCCGAATCGTGATGAAGAGCAAATTCACGCAGCGCACTATTATAAGCGCAACTTTATTATTGCTGAAGTGTGCAAACTCCTGCCCAGAAAGAAGGCGATGGAGTTGCTGATAAAGACACATTCCTGGATGGTCCTGTATGAATGGACCAAACATTCCGTGGAGTGGAGAGTTAAGCGACTTGCCAAAGTATTTATGTGATGGAAAAAATCGCAACCAGAAACTGTCAGAGCAGAATTCCGCTCGCACCTCCAGCCGTTCCCCCGGTTGAAGGTGTAATGAGGCCCTTATGGTCTGTCATGATTCCGGTGTACAATTGCGCAATCTATTTGCCAGAGACAATTGAGTCGGTACTGGTGCAGTGCAAGGACAGGCCGGAGGTTCAGATTGAAGTAATTGACGATGCGAGCACTGATGCTAACGTTGAGGAGCTGGTGTTGCGCCTGGCAGAAGGGCGAATTGCATACTACCGGCAACCTGCCAATGTTGGAAGCCTGAATAATTTCCATACATGTCTCTTGCGCGCCAGGGGTGCTTACGTTCATATCCTGCACGGTGATGACAAGGTTCATAAGGGATTTTACCATCGTTTCGAAAATTTCTTTCGCAACAATGCATCGGCCGGAGCCGCGTATTGCCGATACGCCTATATAGATGGAAATGGAAAGTTTTTGTATCACCACGAGCGGGAATCTGCGGATGAAGGAATATTGAGTGACTTTGTCTGCCGGCTCGGAGAGCGACAGCGGATTCAATACGTGTCCATGGTGGTGAAGCGTGAGGTCTATGAGCACCTGGGAAGTTTCTACGGGGTGGAGTATGGCGAAGATTGGCAGATGTGGATGCGCATCGCGTCCCGTTATTCCATTGGGTATATACCGGATGTGCTGGCGGACTATCGCAAACATCAGAATTCCATTTCTGGACGAACTATTCTCACAGGAAACAACATTCGTGATCTCAAGCAGGTGATGGCAAATATTCAGCCGATGCTCCCGCTTGATAAGAGAAATAAAATCGTAAAGGCAAGCCAGAAGTTTTATGCGCATTATGCACTGCGCACGGCAAACCAGATCTGGGCGGGGTTGAGGAGCAGGGCAGGAGTGAAGGCACAGGTTCGTGAAGCGTGGAGCCTGCATAAAGATCTGGTGATGGTCTTTACGATCCTGAAGCTTTACACCAAGATGACCCTTAACCTATGATCAAGCCAGGCGTATCCATTATCGTGTGCTGCCACAACGGTGCCAGCAGACTGCCCGAAACAGTTCGCCATATTGCCCTGCAGAATGTGCCCTCATATATTCCATGGGAATTCATTCTCATCGACAATGCATCTACCGATAATTCGGTGAGCGTAACAGAAGCCGTGTGGGATTTCTACAACAGCTCAAAGACGCTTCGTGTTGTGCATGAACCTGAACTCGGATTGAGTTTTGCCCGCGCAAGAGGTTTTGCAGAAGCCCGCTATGAATATGTGATTATGTGTGATGACGACAATTGGCTCATTCCTGACTATGCAAGGCTGGCCTATTCCATTATGGAGGAGAAGAAACGGATTGGTGCGCTGGGAGGAAATGGTAAACTGGTATTTGAAGTTCAGCCGGAGAAATGGCTTGAAAATTCAGGGATCTTTGCTGCAGGGGAGCAAGGGGTGACCTCCGGCCGTGTGCCCTCGTGCCGGGTCTATGGCGCTGGCTGCGTGATCCGGAAATCTGCCTATGAAAAACTGAAACAGGTTGGCTTTACGAGCTTGCTTACTGATAGAAAAGGATCCGACCTGAGCTCGGGTGGTGACCATGAGCTCTGCTATGCCCTCTCCATCATGGGCTATAGCATCTGGTACGATGAGCGATTAAAGTTTGATCATTTCATTACAAGGGAACGCCTCACGTGGGAGTATTTCATCCGGTATGCAAAGGAAAGCACGAGTTGCTTTGATGTCCTCACGTCCTACAAAATGATCGCGCTCGACATCAACAGCTACAAATTTTCATTTTTAGCCCTGGGACGGGATTTTGTGTACTGCCTTCGAAGATTCATAACCGTATCGGCACAACGCCTCATCATTCGAAGTGACAGTGTGGAAGGAAAGCTGCTCTACTTCAAGTTCGTAATCCTGAAGCGGAAGATGGTTTCATACTTTTCAAAATTCAACGCAATGGTAGAGAACCACAATGAGATCCTGAAATTCAAAGAGGCATGTGTTCGCGCTCAATTCATCGAGAAGCCGAAGCTGAAACCGCACACGCTGTTTGCTATTTTCTCTTTAGGACTTTTTCGACAGCCTCAATAATGTTCTCAGGGCCCAGACCATATTTCTTGAGAAGTTGAGTAGGTGTTCCGCTTTCTCCGAACGAGTCGTTTACGGCTACCATTTCGATAGGGGCAGGGTTGAATCGGGACAGTACCTGGGCAACACTGTCACCAAGTCCGCCATTGATCTGGTGCTCTTCGCACGTCACGGCACATTTGGTTTTTTGAACCGATGCAAGAATTGCGTCCACATCAAGAGGCTTGATGGTGTGAATATTGATCACCTCCGCGCTGATGCCTTTTTCCGCAAGCTTGGCTTCGGCCTCAATGGCATTCCAAACCAGGTGGCCGCAGGCAAAGATCGTAACGTCTTTTCCTTCGATCATTTTGTCAGCTTTGCCAATGGTGAATGGCCTGTCGGGCGCTGTGAAAATTGGCCAGCTCGGCCGGCCGAATCGTAAGTACGCAGGCCCTTCATGTTCGCCCAGCGCAAGGGTTGCTAACCGGGTTTGGTTGTAATCGCACGGCACGATCACCGTCATTCCGGGCAGCATCTTCATCATGCCAATGTCTTCGAGGATCTGGTGCGTGGCACCATCTTCACCAAGGGTCAGTCCGGCATGGGATGCACAAATCTTCACATTCTTGCCTGAATACGCGATTGACTGACGGATCTGGTCGTAAACCCGTCCGGTAGAAAAGTTCGCAAACGTTCCTGTGAAAGGAAT
Source organism: Chryseosolibacter sp. (assembly GCA_036402075.1). Taxonomy (GTDB): domain Bacteria; phylum Bacteroidota; class Bacteroidia; order Cytophagales; family Cyclobacteriaceae; genus Chryseosolibacter. Next base: position 22,661 of record DASWTP010000121.1, read on the forward strand.
TTTACCACCGATGGTCATTCCGGCTGCAAGACCCATCATGTTAGCTTCTGCAATACCTACCTGGAAGAACCGCTCGGGGAAATCCTTCTTGAAAGCATCCATTTTAAGTGATCCGGTAAGGTCAGCGCAGAGGCCAACTACGTTCGGATTTTTTTTGCCAAGTTCATGGAGGCCAACGCCAAAGCCAGAACGTGTATCTTTCTTTTCGGTAAAGGTGAATTTGGTCATGATCGTGGTGAAAATGCTGTCGCGAAAGTCGGAAAATATTCCCGAACTCCCAGCGCTCTTGCTGTGAAAGTGTTAATGTATTGTTAATCAGGTGCAAATCCCCCGGCTGGCGTTTAACCCGTTGGGCAAACCCTACGTATCTGACTCTAATTCCATCGTTACCCTATGGCCTCTGTTTCCCAAACCAATCGCAAATTTCTCATCTGGTTCCTCATCGGTGTGCTGATCATGCTCTTGCCCTGGTTTGTGCTTGCCTGATTCTACTGGAACATACTGATATTCAAGGTGAGGCCGGATTTCACCTCGATCGTCTTCAATCGGGTGAATTTACTTCCTCCGGCCTGCTTCGCGCGAAAAGCAATTTTATAAGTACCGGGCAGCAGGTTGTAGGAGTGCATTGTTGCGTTTTCATCGAGGTTGCAAACCCATTGTGATTCTCCCGTAGTCAAAATCTCGAATATGCTTCCAATTCCTTTCATCAGGCTATTGATGTTGACAAGGCCGGTAGCAGGCAACGTAAGCGTTTGGGTTTGATCGGCAACGATCGTGACTTTAAAACTTCGCCTCGGTAAAGTGAACGTCTCTACCTCATAATCGCCTGCAAGATACCGGTACGGTTCGTTGCTTTTCTGGATGTTAAGGGTTGTTGATTTGCCAGGCTCGCGGACAACGAACGTAAAATTATTGCCGCGCCCTTCCGGCTTTAACAGAAGATTCCCTTGAGGAACCGGAATGGCGAAGACGTTGTGCTTACCATATTCAAACTCAATATTCTTCTTGACGACAGGAGGAACGGTGTTCACCCGGATGTCGTATGGAACCACCTGGTCGATCTGAACGGAATCAGGACGGCCGAGTCGGTCGCGGTAATGCACAAATTCATACGCTGAAATGCCCGTGATGCTGTTGATGAAGCTTACATCGATATTGGTTTCATTCGGCTTACTTTCACCATTTAGCAATTCGATGCTGACCGTTGTCCTGGCAAGTGAAACCTCAATGCTCTTGTTCAAGATCTTATTGAATGACTGGGCATTTTCCGAGTCGATGTACTTGCCAACGCAATCAAGCACAGCACCGCCCTTCAGTCCGAGTCCGATCACAAATGGGCGGAGAAACACGCCTTTCTTCTGGAGCTCCCTCGACATACTGCACGGATCACCTCCACACGACTCCACACCATCGGTGATAAGGATCAGAATATTCCGGTAACCCGCGGCTGCAGGGAAGTCCTTTGCAGCTTGTTCAATCGCATACGTTATTGGTGTGACACCCCGGGGCGTAATTGATCTTATTTTTGAAACGATTGCGTTGTGGTTTTTCTGCCCAAATGGAACTTCGAGCCTGCTGTCTTTGCAATTATTGGATGATCGCGGGAACTGATGGCCATAAACTCTCAAGCCAATTTCGAGTGCGGGATTTACACGCAGCGAGTCAACCAGCCGGGTTAGAATGCTTTTGGCAACATCCATACGCGATTGCTTTTCATCCCACAACGCTTCCATGCTTCCGGAACCATCAAGCACAAACAGGATACGAGTCTTCTCGGGAACAACCTGCTGTACTTTGGTTTGTCCTACACACAGGTTGCTCATAGCGACAAGGAACACAAAAATGGCAACGCTTAGAATTTGCTTCGGCATGCGTAATAATAACTCAATTTTCCTTTTCGCATTGTGTTGTGCGGCCAATAAAAACAAAAGCCCCAAACGCGGGGCCTTTGCAAAAAATAGAACTACACCGACTAGATCAAACCTTTAATGGAGGTTGAAATGGAAATCGTTGCATTCGCCTGCACGCGGATGACTGACGCGACCGATCCATTCACACTCGTTTCTGATTTTAGCAACGCTTCAAAGCCAACCCTTCCTGACTCCGGATTTTTGGAATAACCAGCGAATACAAGCTCATATTCTCCCTCGGGCAGGTAAGCAAGCGTATATACTTTGCCGGACAGGCTTTCCTTCACCGAAGCGCTTGCCACAGCGTTTTTAAATTGAATAGCATCTGTGCCCTGCGCCTGCGTTTCAGTTGCTGCATTGAACGTTCCTTTCTTGTAGGCATACACCACAATCTTTTCCGGATTGGCGTCAGACGAATTCTCATAGGTGCCTTTAATCATTCCTGACTTTTCTTTCGCCACTATCCGTACAGCAGCGTTCAAATTTGCATCGCTGACAAAGGAATAGCGAACTGATGGGTCATCGGAATAGCGAATCGATTTGCGCAGGTCGAAGTCGGCAACTACTACCGTTCTTGCGTTCTTGACTGCAGACCACGATTGGTTGGCGACAACTTCCAATTTACCGGTCGCGGTGCTTTTTAACTTGTACTTGGCGCCATCTGCAGCAAGCACATAGCAGCCAGGAGCATTTCCCTGCGCATCGCTGTCGAGATCAAGCACTAGCACCATCGAGGAGTACGACTTTGCGTCCATCGTCTGACTTCCGAGGATCTTTGTGTTCCCGTCCTGGAAAGCCTTCAGGTCGATGGTTGTCTTCGTGAAACCGGAAAGCGATTGGCCATCGATCTTTACATCCGCTACCGTGACCACCACACTCTTTACGTTCGCGTCATCAATCGGTGCATCGGTGATTTGCACCTCCACTTCACCTTTCCCCATCGGTTCATCCGAATCATCACAGCCCGTAAATAACGTGACTGCACAGCCAAACAAGATTGCCTGGATCCAACTTAGACTTTTCACTCTCATAATCATTCAAATTTTTGGTTGTGTTTATTTTATGATTTGATTGATTATACGCTACGAGGTCCTGTAATAACCTCCGCAAGTCCTGTTTAAGCGACAAAAGGGACTGATAGAGAACGAGCAACAAAAAAAGGACGACAAACTGCCGTCCTTCCGTTATTTAGATTTCCTCTATCGTTGTAGAAAAATTCCACAACTAAGCTGAATTCTAAATTCTAAAATCTAAAATCTAAAATCTTAATAGTCTCCCAATGTTTCCGGCAATTGCGCCAATGCCTTTTTCAACTCTTCGTCATTAGGCGCCACGCCATGCCACTTGTGTGACCCCATCATGTAATCTACGCCAAAGCCCATTTCGGTTTTCATGAGGTTCATCACAGGCTTACCCTGCTTGGCAAGTTTCCGGGCTGATTCAAATCCTTTCAATACGTCTTCAATCTTGTTTCCGTCAAACGCCTGAACGATCCAGCCGAACGCTTCCCACTTTGCTTTCAAATCCAGCAACGACATAATTTTTTCTGTAGGCCCATCGATCTGCTGCCCGTTCACATCGATTGTAGCAATCAGGTTATCAACCTTGTGGTGAGGAGCGTACATCGCTGCCTCCCAGACCTGGCCCTCTTGCTGTTCGCCATCACCCATCAATACATAGACGAAGCGATCATCGCCATTAAGCTTTTTGGTTTGAGCAGCTCCCGTTGCGACAGATAACCCCTGACCGAGGGATCCTGAGGCAATGCGAATTCCTGGAAGATGTTCGTGTGTTGCCGGGTGGCCTTGTAGCCTCGAATTGATCATTCGAAACGTTGCCAGTTCCTTAACATCGAAATATCCGGCACGGGCAAGTGTCGAATACCATACGGGAGAGATGTGGCCATTGGACAGAAAGCAGAGGTCTTCGCCTTTGCCGTCCATGTTAAACTTCGGATCGTGCTTCATCACATGGAAGTACAACGCCACGAAATATTCTGTACATCCTAACGATCCGCCCGGGTGTCCTGACTGGCAGGCATGTACCATCCTGACGATGTCTCTTCGAATCTGGGAGGCGAGTTTTTTCAGTCTGTCAATGTCAGGATTCTGGCTCATGGAGGAAAAAGTTTGGCGCGAAGATAAGAGCGGGAAACGCTCAATCCAAATAAACGCAGCAGTCTTGGGAAAGGACTTTAAACAATATATTTTGGACCCCTTCGGTCGGGAATGGCGACTGTTAATACCGAACTTTAATTTGAATTAACTCGCTGTAGACCATGCCGTTTAGCTTCATACCTGCCGACTGTTATCCGAGTTCACGTCTTGTGTCTGTCGACATGCGGGTTCACGATCGCCCCTGGCAAATTTTGCGTGTTTCTATCAAAAAATTTCTTTCTTTGGAAACCCAAAAAAGACCAATGACCACGCTTGCACCTGGCAAACGCATCGCCTTGCTTTTGCTCGTCTCGTTTTTCACCGCTGTCCTGGCCAATGCCCAGACTGCACAGTTCAGTGCCGATAAAACGTCCGGATGTTTTCCGGTAACCGTGAATTTTACGGATGCCTCCACGGGAGGTGTGAACTCCTGGACATGGAATTTTGGAAACGGAAACGGGTCATCGCTACAAAATCCCAGCGCAGTCTATACCCAGGCCGGAGTCTACACGGTCTCGCTTACCGTTTCGAATGGCGTTCAGTCTGATTCCGAAGTGAAGACAGGCTACATTGTAATTCACGGTTATCCAACGGTAGACTTTTCGTTCGATAAGAGTTCAGGATGTTCACCGTTGCAGGTGCAATTTACCAACAGCGTGAACCAGTCGAACGGATCTATTACTTCATGGCAATGGGTGTTTGGGGACGGAGGAACCAGTACGCAGCCAAACCCATCGTATACCTACCATCAACCCGGCAACCCCACCATCGCGTTACGCGCAACCAATGTGCATGGATGCGAGGCAACGCAGACAAAAATTTCCGCAATCATTATTACGGGACCCACTACGAGTTTCACGCCAAGTGCAACATCCATTTGCCAGGTGCCTGCCAATATTATATTTACAAATCAGTCAACCGGTACTGGTGCCCTGACTTACCTGTGGAATTTTGGCGGAGGAGCAACCTCGACACAAACCAGCCCATCTCATACGTTCACGCAGGGCGGATCGCATACCGTAAGACTGACGACCACCGATGCACAGGGATGTTCGAGTTATCATGAGATTGAACTCACCGCTGGAACAGAAGAAGGACTCTCCTTTGACCCGATGCCAAAGCAATTATGTATTGGCCAACTACTCTCCACCTTTACTGTGCAGGCAACCCATCCGATTCAATCGATGACCTGGAATTTCGGAAACGGAACTTCATCTACGAGTCCAACACCTGCCGTTGCGTATCAGAATCCAGGCACCTATACCATTACGCTGACAGCACAACTAGAAGGAAAAGCTTGCCAGTCGGTGGTGAGTAAAAACGTTGTGGTGTTGGGCACCGTGAACCCAACGTTCAATCACACCCTCGATTGTGACAATAAATTGGTACTGAAAAGCACTACGGTGGGTGCACAACGCATTGAATGGATTGTAAATGGACAGGCGATCTCCACGGCCTCACAGCTGACTTACAACCCGCCCATCGGAAACTTCGAAGTTGTGCTGAGGGCGTATAACGCTCAAGGATGTTCAAATGAACTGAAAAAATCGATACCGGTCACCGTGCTGCCAAATGCGAGTTTTAATCCGGCTCGAGAACAAGACTGCGTTGAACCCTCCCTTTCAGGATGCGCGCCATTCAAAGTTGATTTCACAAATACGTCCACTGCCGGCTCTGCCTTCACGTCCTCATGGAGCTTGGGAGAAGGTGTTACCTCAATAGCGAAAGATCCAACCCGTACATTTACAAACGCTGGAACATTTCCAATCCGACTCTCCATCAAGGATGCGCGGGGTTGTGTGGATACAGTACGCTCCATCGTACGTGTAGCGAGCAGCGCTCCGACAGTTACATTCACTCCCGACAAGGGCCAGGTCTGCTCAGGCGAGACAGTTGCCTTCCTGACCACGGTGTCCAATGCCGACTTGTTGTGCTGGGACTTCGGAGACGGAGGAACCGCTACGGGAAATAATCCGACTTACAAGTACACTACACCCGGTCAGTACCATGTGAAAGTGACAGCAAAGAATGCAGGCTGTGTGACGGTGTTCCAGTTTCCAACGCCAATCACCGTCAAAGTTCCGCTGGTTGACTTTGAAATTGTAAAGTCTTGTATCAATCCATACCTCGTTCATTTTATTGATAAATCTCAGTCTGCGGATCAAATTCGTTGGGATCTGGGTGACGGAACCGAAAGCACCAGTAATGATTTCTTCCATGAGTACAGCACTACCGGCTCCTATACCGTGACACTTACAGGGACGAACAACACAACCCAGTGCGTGGTGCCAACGACAAAAGCAATTACCATCCAGGATATTAAAGCAGATTTCCGCCTCGAGTCGGAAACACCTTGCAAAAATAATCCAACACCATCGTTTGATCTTTCCGAATTTGCTGCTGGCTGGACCTGGTTTGTTGATGGACAACTCTATACGCAGACACGACAACCCTTGTTTACGTTTTTGACATCAGGCCAGCACACGATCAGGCTTGATGCGACCGACTCCGATGGTTGCACTGACTCAAAGCAGATTCTCATCAACGTTCCAAACATCAGCGGCCACTTTTCAACGGTCCAGAATAGCGATTGCCAGACACTGACCGTAAATTTTTCCGATGCTTCCACTGGAACGCCTCCCATCCAAAGCTGGTATTGGGATTTCGGGAACGGCAGCACATCGACCCTCAAGGACCCAACCGAAGAGTTTGTTGAGAAAGATACCTTTGACATCTCGTTGCGTCTGACAAATGCTGATGGAGCATGTTCGTTTGTTCATAAGGGCGCGGTAACTTTTACGATACCAATTGTTGATTTCAGCCCTGTAAAATTGACGCACTGCCTCAACGAAACGATTCGGTTTAATAATACAACGGTTAACGCAAAGGATTATCTCTGGAAGTTTGAGGGAGGAGGACAGTCGCCTTTGTTTTCCCCTACAACTTCCTACGCCCAGGCTGGAGAATACGACATTACATTGATTGCAACAGACAAATATGGATGTTCGCTCGAAACCACCAAGCCAGTGCATGTTGCGCAGCCTAAGGCGGACTTCCAGGCATTTCAAACTTCGGGAGAGTGCCCGCCATTAACCAGTATTTTCAAAAGTATCTCCACCGGAAGTAACTTAACCTACCAATGGAATTTTGGCAACGGCCAACAGAGCTCAGTCAAAGATCCCGCCTGCACATATACCCGGCCAGGCTCATACGATGTCGCACTCTCCGTACGAGACCAGTTTGGATGCACGGATAACAAACTAGTTGAAGACCTGATCCAGGTTGGTGGACCGTATGGAAACTTCGAACAAACAACCTTGTCGGTGTGTACACAGGCTGCGGTTGACTTTATAGCGGTGACATTCAATACCAAAATACATGAGTGGGATTTTGGAGACGGAAACGTCATCAATCGCAGTGAGCAAGAGGCGCACCATACTTACCTGCGCCCTGGCACCTATAATCCTTCGCTGGTATTGATCGATGAAAAAAATTGTAAAGTTGTAGCGGATGGTGGCCAGCAGATCATCGTTCATGATACCACGGCTGTTGAGTTTACCTACGCGCCTGAATGTATTTTTAATGGAGAAACGATTTCCCTTCAACCCTCCAACCAGGATAATCAAACGCATGAATGGTTTATTAACGGCAGGTCATTCAGCCAGGGACCAGAAACGAACACAACTATCGATTCGGCTGGCACGTTCCGGGTTGAACTTCGTGGAACAAACGAATTTGGATGTGTATCACATCACGTCCAGGAGATCAGGATCCACGGCAAAATTGAGATGATCCCCAACGTATTCACTGCCAATGGAGACGCCTACAATGAAGTGTTTGTTATCCCGGGAGTTGAAAACAGCGATTGGCTGCTTCGCGTCTTCAATCGGTGGGGTAAAGAGATTTTTACGCAGCCTAACTACGGCAATACATGGCGTGCAGATAACCTGGCGGCAGGCACCTACTACTACCATCTTAATAATCAGGTTTGTCCCAACCGCAGCTACAAAGGATACGTCCACGTCTTAAAGTAAAGTCCGCCAGTGTAATTTTCGCGGAGAAACCCTGGCGTTTCTTGTTGATTATTGGCCGGGAAAATTATCTTTATCCTTGTACCGAATCCTTCACCCATGAAAAAGATAATCTTCCTGCCAGTCTTTTGTGCGATTATTTTTTCGCTACATGCCCAGCCCGATCTTAAAAAACTTGATGCCTACTATGCGAAAGCGCTTAAAGACTGGGCCGTCCCCGGTATGAGCATCGCAGTGGTGAAGGATGGGAAGGTAGTTTTTGCCAAAGGTTATGGAGCAAAAGAGGCCGGCAAAAGTGACGCACCGGATGAGAACACATTGTACGCCATTGCTTCCAATACAAAGGCGATGACCGCAGCCATGATCGCTCAGCTCGTAGAAGAAGGCAAACTCGGGTGGAACGACAAAGTGCGGAAGTATCTTCCGGATTTTGAGTTATACGATCCGTACGTTTCATCAGAAACAACTATTCGTGACATCCTCAGCCATCGCGTGGGATTGGGAACGTTCAGCGGGGACCTTATCTGGTATCGCTCTACGTTGTCGGCTGAAGAAATTATTAAACGGGTTAAGCACCTGCCGCGTGCCTATGACTTTCGGTCGGGATACGGTTATTCCAATGTGATGTACCTGACTGCTGGCGAGGTGATTAAAAAAATTACGGGAAAATCCTGGGGTGAAAATATCAATCAAAGGCTTCTTGTGCCTCTCGGAATGACACGCACGATTTGGTCAGCGAACGACCTCAAATCAAAAGGTAATGCTGCCTCACCGCATGCCTTGATTGATGGCATCCACAAGCCAATTGAGTGGGAAAACTGGGAAACCATTGCCGCCATGGGCGGAATAATCTCCAGCGTAAAAGATATGTCACAATGGATGATCATGAACCTAAACAACGGAGTCTTTAACAATGACACGATTTTTTCGAAAGCATCAAGGAATATGATGTGGACTCCACATAACTCCTTCACGGTTGATCACACCGGCAATGATAAATCAGTTCACTTTCGCGGTTACGCGCTTGGATGGAGTATCGGAGACTATTATGGAAGGCTGCGTGTCGGCCATACCGGTGGATATTCAGGAATGGTATCGGCTGTAGCCCTTATCCCTGACGAGAAACTTGGCGTGGTCGTCCTTACAAACGGCATGAAGCCGATGTTTGGCCCGCTCGTAAATTACACACTCGATGCGTTTCTAAAAGCGCCAGCGAAAGACTGGTCAGCAGAAGCGCTGATGAGCTACACAAAAAATAAAGATACGCGCGTGGACGACCGGAAGAAAGCCCGTGTACCCAATACAAAACCTTCGGTTGAAATAAAAACTTACACCGGTACCTATCAAGCACCGGCATATGGAAAAATTTTTGTTACCAATGATGGTGGAAAGTTTCGGATCACGTTTGAGCACACTCCCGACCTGAGTGCCACACTTGAACACTGGCATTATGACGTTTGGAAGCTGAATTGGGAGAAGAGCGATCCGCTTACCTGGTTTCCGCACGCAACGGTGAAATTCGACCTTGACAACAACAATCACGTGACTGGTTTGGCCTTCGATGTGCCAAATGATGATTTCTGGTTCGATGAGTTTAAATCACAAAAAATTAACTAGCCTATGCGATCTCTTGCACTTATCGTCACCGTTGTCATCGGGGTTCTTTCTGCCAATGCACAAAGGAAAGACTATCCCATTCAGGCTGTTCCCTTCACAAACGTCAAAGTGAACGACAACTTCTGGGGGCCAAGACTTGAGATTAACCGAACGGTTACGATTCCGTCCTCATTTGAGCAATGCAGGAGCACGGGACGAATTAAAAACTTTGAGATGGCTGCCGCGCGCGAGGGAAAGTTCTGTACCGTTTACCCGTTTGATGACACGGACATCTACAAAACGATTGAGGGCGCTTCATATTCGCTTAAGGTTCATCCCGATCCAACCCTTGAAGCCTACATCGACACGCTCATTACGCTTATCAAAAGTGCGCAGGAACCCGATGGCTACCTATACACTGCGAGAACGATCAATCCATTAAACGTTGGCGGGATGGTTGGTGCCGAACGATGGGTTAAAGAGCGGGAGCATTCGCACGAACTTTACAATGCCGGGCATCTGTATGAGGCTGCGTATGCGCACTACCTCGCCACCGGAAAGAAGTCGCTATTGAACATTGCGCTCGACAACGCTAACCTCATCGAGTCGGTGTTCGGCCCTGCAAAACGCCACGTAGCTCCCGGACATCAGGTTATTGAAATGGGCCTGGTAAAACTTTACCGCATTACCGGTGAGGAAAAATACCTGAACCTCGCCCGGTATTTTCTGGATGAGCGTGGCAGGGTAAAATATGACAGCACGAGCAAAGATGTTTTCCGCAACGGCATGTACTGGCAGGATCACAAACCCGTCACAAAACAGACTGAAGCCGTTGGCCATGCGGTGCGCGCGGTTTATATGTATGCCGGCATGGCTGACATCGCTGCCCTAACGGGAGACGAGAGCTACCTGAACGCTATCGACAAGATTTGGGAAAATGCGGTTGGTAAAAAATTATACGTCACCGGAGGTATTGGTGCCGCAGGAGACGGTGAGCGCTTCGGCAACGACTATGAACTACCAAACGCCACGGCCTATTGTGAAACGTGCGCTTCCATCGGAAATGTCTATTGGAATCACCGCATGTTCCTGCTTCATGGCGAAAGTAAATACATCGATGTGCTGGAAAAGTCCCTCTACAACAGCTTGCTCTCAGGCATCGGAATGGACGGCAAGACATTCTTTTACACGAACACCCTGCAGATTAAAGATCACTTCCGTCACAATGATATTGAAACAAAACGTTCAGCGTGGTTTCCCTGCTCATGCTGCCCTACAAACGTCACGCGTATTCTTCCGTCTGTGCCGGGTTACGCCTATGCTCAACGAGGTGACGATATATACGTAAACTTATTCATCAGCGGAAGCGCTGAAATGAAGACTTCCGCGGGAAAAGCCTTGACGATCAAACAACAAAGTAATTATCCATGGGACGGAAACATCAAAGTCACCGTAGAACCTGCGCGGAGTTCTCGCTTGCGACTCCTCGTTCGAGTGCCGGGATGGGCGCAGAAACAGGCGTTGCCTGGTGACCTTTATCATTTTCAAGGCGCTGAAATTGGCCCGCCTCAATTCACCCTGAACGGAAAACCGGTTCAGGTCAAGATGGAGAATGGGTACGCGGTATTCGATCGTGAATGGAAGAAAGGGGATGTTGTAGAAATGTCGTTGCCTATGGATGCGCATAAAGTTTATGCAAACGAAAAATTAACAGAAGATGCCGGGCGTGTCGCTTTTCAACGCGGGCCGTTGATGTATTGCGCTGAGGCTGTTGACAACGAAGGAAAGGCTAGCAACCTGGTTCTTCCATCCTCAAGCGCATTAAAATCTGAATTCAGACCCGATCTGCTTGGAGGTGTCGTTGTCTTGACAGCAGAGGCAAAGGTGCCAACCGTAAGCCCCGATGGAACTTCAATCTCAACTGTTAGCCGGAAGCTCACGGCTATTCCATACTATGCGTGGGCGCATCGCGGAGAAGGGGAGATGACAGTATGGTTTCCGGAAAAATTAAAAGCGGTTGACCTGATCGCCAAGTAGGCGCGAATGGCTGGTTGAAAAATATTTCATCCAACACGGTTCAAAACGGCTATTGGGAACGAGTTTTTATCATAGCCACAGGAGATTGAACCTGTGCAGAATGTACTTTTATAAAAACCCATCCTGGATCGACCAGCGACTATTGAAGGTAAACAAGATTGAAGATTTACCGGAATCCATTTTCTACGAGATCAACAAGAACCTTGGCTTGATTCACTCCGAGGACCCCGTGGTATCGGTTGTTATTCCTGTTCACAATGAAGAAGTTAACATCGTTCGAACGATCTATTCGCTTTCGCGGAATAAGACTACGTTTGGCACCGAGATCATCGTTGTGAACAATAACTCTACCGACCGTACTGCGGAAGTATTGAAGCGGATGAATGTAAAAGCGGTGCTGCAGACAAAACCGGGCTGTGGACCGGCAAGACAAATGGGGCAGCAGCACGCCAAAGGCAAATACATTCTCATGGCGGATGGTGATTGCTTTTATCCGCCACAATGGATCCAGAAGATGACCGAAGCCCTGCAAAAGCCCGGCACTCCTTGCATTTACGGCCGCTATTCGTTCCTCGGAACGGAAGACAAGCCGCGCTGGCAGTTGTTCCTGTATGAATCATTCCGTGATCGGATCGGAGATTTGCGGCACATTAAGCGCCCCTGCATTAACGCGCTTGGCATGAGCATGGGCTATGTTAAGGACCTTGGGTTGAAAGTTGGATTTGTCGATCGTAAGATTCGTGGCGAAGACGGAAGAATGTGTTTTCAACTGCAGCAGTTTGGAAAAATCCGCCAGGTGAAAGATCGTTCAGTCAGAGTCTGGACGTTACCTCGAACGCTTGATAAGGAAGGTGGGCTGCTATATTCCTTCATGGCGCGCGCAGCTATTGAGCTCTCCAGGATTACGCATTACTTCTATCCGCAGAAGCGTCATGACGTTAACAAGACCGAGAACTACACGCCATCGACTCTGAAGTATTTCAAGAAATTCACAGCCTTGCACAAAACGAGTGACCGGGTTGAACAATCAACAACCGCAGGCAACAAATAACATTATTTCTTTTTTGATGATTTTTTAGAGGCAGTCTTCTTAGCTGCCTTTTTTACTTTCTTAGCAGGTGACTTCTTAGCCACACTCTTCTTTGACGTGGCCTTCTTCGGCACAGGCTTCCCACCGGAAGGGGCATCTGTTTTCAGGATTTGAGCCGCGTGATTTTTCGTGTCAACCTTGCCGATAACTTCTTCAATTATCCCTTTCTCATCAATGACAAACGTGACCCTTGCCGTACCCATGTAATTCCGGCCGTACATGGATTTCTCGACCCAGGTGCCATAAGCGTTGTGCATCGTTCGGTCCGTATCGGCCAACAACCGGAACGGAAGCTTTTCTTTCTCAATAAATTTCCGGTGCGACTTTTCATTATCAGTGCTGACCCCCAATACCTCAAAGCCCTGCTTTTGCATCAGGCTGTAGTTATCACGCAGATTACATGACTCCGCAGTGCATCCGGGGGTCATGTCTTTGGGATAGAAATAAAGAACTACTTTTTTGCCTCGGAGGTCAGAAAGCCTAACGGGTTTTCCGTCCTGATCGTTGACAGTGAAATCAGGTGCTTTGTCGCCAGCTTGAAGTGCCATGGTTTAGAAGAGTTTATGAGTATAGGTTGTCTCGTTCCCGGATTCATCCGAAACTACCAACTTAAACTCACCCTTCAAAGGCTCTGCCTTATTCAATTTTTCTGACCAGATCGTAGCGGACTTGGCGTCATAGTGCATCAAGAGCCATTTGCCGTTAATCGTAGCCTGGTAGTCCTTGATACCGGATAAATTATCGCGGATTTTGAAGCGCACAGCCGTATTGTTCACGGAAATAACTTTGATGGTTGGCGGAACCGTGTCACGCAGGATCGTGAATTCACCGAACTCACGGGTTGCAAAGTGCAGCCCGCCATTCTCCCATCCACCTCCCAGGTAGGTTGCCGCGCGTCCATTCATGCGATACACTGCATAGGAAGGATCCCAGGTTCTAATCGTTGTCGGGCGGATCGTTACCTTAATTGCCTTGTCCAGCGGCACGGTGCGCGGACCAATGATAAATTTTTCAGTGCTGTCCGCAGCAACTTCATGGCGCACGTTCAGGTAAACGGTGTCGTACAGAGCCTTGTCCGGAAACTCGATATCAACGGGCTGACTGTAATAGTTATACTCCCGGCCGGAAGGAACGCTTACTTTGAGATGAGGAACCACTGATTTTCCACAAGCAACCACTGAATCCGGAAGTTGTTTCCGCAGATCAATCAGGTACACAGCGCGAAGGTTGTTAGCATAGTCAGGTTTCAGTTCTTTAGCGAGGCCTTTGCTGTAAAGCTGGGCA
>DASWTP010000122.1:0-1777 GCA_036402075.1 Chryseosolibacter sp.
AAATATGAATCTTCGCGAAGATAAACATTGGTCATATGGAGCGGGTAGTTTTGTGTGGGATGCCAAAGGACAACGTCCACTCTTGGCGTACGCTCCTGTGCAAACCGACAAGACGAAAGAATCGGTTCAGGAAATCATGAAGGACTTCAAAGCCTTTGTTGGTGATAAGCCGATGACCCAGGAAGAATTTGACAGAACCAAGAACAATACCGTGCTGCAGCTGCCGGGAAGATGGGAAACCAACGGAGCCGTAAGCAGTTCCATTGAAGAGATTGTGAAATACGGGCTTCCCGATGACTACTACAAAACGTACGACAAGAATGTTCGTGCACTGACACTTGACGAAGTGCGGAAAGTCAGCAAGCAAATTGTAAGTCCGGAAAAGCTAACCTGGTTTGTCGTGGGAGACAAAGAGAAGATCATGTCAGGGCTGAAAGAAGTCGGTTTTAGCGAAATCATTGCAATCGATCCGGACGGGAATCCGATCAAACCGATGGGCGATGTGAAGCTGAAGACGAATAACTAATTGTGCTCAGGTGCTCATGTATGTAGCTTGTCAGAAGTGATCTCCAACAAGGTTATTCGGACAGGCTGACATGAGCACATGCGCACATGAACACATTACTTTGAAACGCTCTCTCCGCGGTTCAACGCAGCTTGTAGCGCTGCAAATCGTTCGTTCTGCAATCGGAGGATCTGGTCCAGAATTGTAGGCGCATATCCTCCGCTTCCTTTTGTGCGGTTATGCTCTTCACCATGGGCATAGGCGTTTTCTGCGAGTTTCTTATGAGGCATGCGGAAACTCTTCAATATGTTTCCAAGTTGTTGAAGCTGATATACAGACCGCATAACATCTGCGTTAGGATTTGTCTTCAATTCTTCAATAGCGATCGAAAGGAGCGAGGCTTTACCTTTGAATTTCCAATAGATCTCACTGATAAATGACAAATTATAAAGCAGGTACCCTTCCTTGAATTTCGAGTATTCCGTATCTGTTGAATCACAACTCCACAACAGGTGATCGAAGACAAACATCGGCATCTCTACGGCTCCAGGCCCAATGTAGGCTTTGCCGTAATCGACCTTGATCGGATCGTAGTAGAAGCGCAGTTCGTTCGCGAAAACTGCAGGGGATACGTTGCGTTTTGCATGAACAATTCCCTTTACCATCGCGCTTATCTTCTCCTGCACATCCTGGCAAAGAATGGCGAATAGTGGGTCACCGATATGGACATGATGAAGCTTCTCGAGATCGAGAATCGCGCGAAATAAATCCGGCATCGCCATTTTCACACTTTGAATCAAATGCTTTTCATCATCCAAACCGGTATAGGTGCGGATACGTGAATCGGTTGGATTCCAGGAAGTGTAGTGAAGTAACGTGTCTCGCGGTGGTAGATTTGTTTTTACCATCAGCACGAGCAGAACGTATTCCAGTTCCGGAACGACTTCGACCGGTTCGATGCCATGCTTTTTGAGGATACCAATGAAAATGCCGAGATCGCGCATAGACGCGATTGCTTCTTCGTAGGAAAAAACCTCGAGCGCATCAGGCAAGGGAAGGAGATCGTACATCATCTGTACGATCTCCTTTGTCATTTTTTTCTGGTTAAATAAATGTAACAAATCGATTGTGTGATCGAAATGGATCGGATCGAGTGCTACAATGGTTTCGGTTCCTGCCAGCCAGCGGTTAAACTCGGAATCGAACGAACTTGAATTCACTGCAGTTATCAGTTTAAAAGCCAGTTAACGCAGGATTGCTCGGAGTCAAACA
>DASWTP010000123.1:0-31272 GCA_036402075.1 Chryseosolibacter sp.
TTGTTATATGATTTTGCGAGGTCTTGCTTTGCTTCCTTTACGCGTTTAACCGGCTTTCGCGCTTTCGTTTTGACTGTTGCCATAGCTCTTGATTTCCATAGGTACGAAAAAACGCACGCCACTAACAAAAAATCCCAGGCGCAATGACGCGTGTGCCTGGGATTCTGAACCTGTCCAACCATTTAAAAGAAAATGGCCGCACGTGCGAAGCTTAAAAAAGTGTACCCGCTTTTTTGAGCAGCGGCAAGTTCTGTAAAATTTAACATGCCCTATGAATTTATAAGCGCGGCCACAATAGTCGGTTTCATGTGCCGCCAGATATGGTAATTGCGGCATATGATTTTTTTCAACTTCATAGATGCCGGAAGCAAGCAGCTTTAAGACAAGGAGGAATATATGAGTAAATTCATCGATAGCATTAAGAGTCATGGTTCGATGTTTAAAACCACGTTCAAGCAATGGAACCAGCGCGAGCCATTCAACAACAGTATTATCATTGCATACTATACCATCTTTTCGTTGCCCGGACTGCTGGTGATTCTTATTAACATTGCAGGCTATTTCTTTGGTGCGGAAGCGGTTACGAAACAATTATCAACTCAGATTGGCGGACTGGTCGGAGGCGACACGGCAAAGAGCATCCAGGATATGATCGCTAACGCGCAAAAAACGGGTGGCACTACACTCTCTACTATATTGAGCGTAGCCACGTTGCTCTTCGGTGCGACAGGAGTCTTCTATCAGCTTCAGCAAATGCTCAATAAAATCTGGGAAGTAAAACCGAAGCCCAAGGAATCTGCAATTCTCAAGCTGGTGAAAGATCGAGTGTTCTCATTCGGACTTATCCTGGTGGTCGGATTTCTCCTGCTTGTCTCGCTGGTTCTCTCCGCTGCGTTGAGCGCATTAAGCGGATGGGTTGAGTCGCATGTCTCCGAAGCCTTCCTCGTAGTTTTTAAAGTCCTGGATATCCTGGTTTCTATTGGCGTTATCACCGTTTTGTTCGCTGCTATATTCAAGTTCCTGCCTGATGCAAAAATCATCTGGAGAGATGTGTGGCACGGTGCTATCATAACCTCAGTGCTTTTCGTTATAGCAAAATTTCTGCTCGGTCTTTACTTCGGCAACACCGACCCCGGTTCAACCTACGGTGCTGCAGGCTCGATCATATTAATCATGCTTTGGGTTAGCTATGCTGGATTGATCTTGCTGTTTGGTGCAGAATTTACACAGGTCTATGCGAGAGCACATGGTCGCAATATCAAGCCGGTTGAGGGCGCGGTTTCGACCGAGGGAAGTAACGACAACGGAGCCATCGTCAATAAAAAGAGTGGCGCTCAGACCAGGAGAGCTGCTGGCGACACGAACCGGAAGCCGGAGCCTCGGGCGAGCCGTCAGTCTGACGTACAACCAAAGCTTGATCCGCGAAGCAGCGGAAAGCGGAAGCCGAAGGTTTCCTTCGGAGAGTTCCTGGCGGGATACATCATCCATAAGATTCGCGGATGAGTTTAAGGGAGCTGAAGGCTTCAACCTCCAAGCCACAACAGGGCGTAAGGGCCAGTGAGTTGCAGGCCTGCACATTTGTCACCAAGGGACATTAAAGGAACGAGCTGCGAGTTCGGCAGTAACCGGCTCGCAGCTCGTTGCTGAAGGCTCGCAGCGGGTTTATGCTGCTTTCTTTACGTTCTGTAACAACACTTCTTTCTGACGAACGATCTTGATTACGCCAAGCTTGTTCAAGACCTTGATCACCTGGTAGGTAGGATCGATCTCGTGCCAGCGAATGCCACCAAAGTTGGCGCGGTTGCCCATCTTGTGGTGGTTGTTGTGGTATGACTCGCCCATCATCAGGAAATCCACCGGAAGGAAGTTTCTGGAAGTGTCTCCTACTTCAAAGTTTCTATAACCGTATTTGTGTGCAAACCAGTTAATGATCGCACCGTGAATCGGGCTCATCAAGAACATAACGGGTAGCAACGCCCAAATCCAAATATTTGTCGCGAACACTACGAACACAGATGTATACAATAGTCCAAAAAAGATTCTTGACGGCCATGAGCGCGCAAATTTGTCAAACGACTCCCAGTTCGGCACTCCTTCGGTGAAACGTTTTTCAGGAATAAATTTCTTGTTGGCGATCGATGAGTAGATCGTCTTGGTTTTCCACATCATGTTCCAGATGGTCTCATCGTATTTTGGCGAGTGCGGATCATTTTCAGTGTCTGCAAACGCGTGGTGCATCCGGTGCATAACCCCGTAACCATAAGGGCTCAGGTAATTCGAGCCCTGGAAAATCCAGGTCAGAACATAAAACACTTTTTCAGTGCGTGGGCTCATGGTAAAAGCATGGTGCGCTGCATAACGATGCAAGAAAAAGGTTTGAAAAAATAGCGACAAGTACCAGTGCGCTACAAAGATGATAAGAATAACGGCCATGAAATGTTTACAGGTTAATAGTGAATGTTAAACAATCGGTGTTGTTGAGCCGAATGTTCCCCTGTAAGACAAAAAGGGGTGCCGTTTTGTGACAGAACAGCAAAAAATAAATCAGATTTTTTTCTCGAGAGCGGCTTTAAGGTCGTTTTTGATGGTATTCAGGAACTCTGCAGCGTGACCTACATCACAAGATTCCTTGAAACTCTTCATCAGGGCGGTCTTCTCGCTGATCACATCGTTCAACCGCTGCTTCTCTTCGTTGATTTTCTTCTTCGCACGGCAAAAGAGCTGGCGGCAGTGTTCCTGCTTTTTGTCGAGAAGCACCTGCATTTCCTTGTATTCCACATCAAAGGCTTCTTTCAAAACGAAGGCAGCGCGCTCAAGGGGCTCAAGCTTGTGCTGAATTACATGAAAGGCTTTTGACAACCTTTGCTCAAGATCGATCGTAGCGAAATCGGAATCCTTGAAACGTTCGATGAACTCGGGCCAATGAAACGATTCGATGTATTCTACCTTTTTCCGTTTCAGCGCTTCGAGGTGGTTAAGGCAATTGTTTGTGACTGCCTTGATGAGGTAGGCCTTGGTATTCTTGATCTTCTCTTGCTCAGCGTTTAGCCAACGGATAAATGTTTCCTGCACTATGTCTTCCGCATCAGCTTTACACTTCAGGAGATTCATTGCAATCGCCTGAAGCATGGGTTGGTACAAAACGATGGTTTGGGCCTGGTTCAAACTCTTGTTATTTCACGTAAAGATACGGCTTTTATTCGGCTTTTCCAGCCTCCAAAAACCACCCAAACACAACAATTTGCCCTTCAAAAATATTCTTACTGTCAACCGCTGCATTTTCCGAACTTCCATTGGCTAAACCGTCATTAAAATGAAGTTTACAACCGCACTCCTTCTCCTGTTTATAACGGCTGTTAGTTCAGCGCAGCAACCCGCATCGAACGCCAACCGCGAAATCGTGTTTGAAGATGTTAACGTCCTCACGATGGTGACTGACGAACTCAAGCAGCATCAGACCGTGGTAACCCGTAATGGCAAGGTTACCGCCATAGGGCCTGTGAAAAAAGTGCGGTTTGGAAAAGATGCCCTCGTCATAAACGGTGAGGGCAAGTTTCTCATTCCTGGTCTGGCCGAAATGCACGGACATGTTCCACCCATCGATGACTTGCAGCCAATGAAAGATGTGCTCGCACTTTTCGCAGTGAATGGGATCACAACAGTGCGCGGGATGCTCGGCCATCCGAAGCACCTTGAACTTCGCGCTATGGTGCAAAAAGGTGAAATCTTGTCACCGCATTTCTACACGACTGGGCCATCGATCAACGGCATGAGCGTCACATCACCGGAAGCAGGCGCTGAAATGGTTCGCCAGCAAAAGAAAGCAGGGTATGATTTTCTAAAGATGCATCCAGGACTATCACGAGCCAAGTTCGACTCCATTGCTGCAACAGCCAACAAAATCGGTATTCCGTTCGTGGGACATGTCTCCTTCGGTGTTGGTGTCTGGCGCGCAATTGAAGCCGGATATTCTTCCATTGATCACCTGGACGGATTTATCGAGGGTCTTGTTCCGGGAATTGAATCGATGGTAGAACAACAGACCGGCCCATTCGGCATGCAGGTTGCCGACAAGGCAGACACAACGAAGATACCTCAGCTGATGAACGCTTTGAAAGCCGGGAACATCTGGGTGGTTCCAACGCAGTCGCTGGCGGAGCGTTGGTTTTCGCCCCACTATACCTCTGACGATTTTCGAAAAGATCCCAACGTAAAATATATGAATCCCAACACGGTCAATCAGTGGATTACGTCAAAAAACAACCTGATGAATGACCCGAACTTCAACGTCTCGCGGGCGGAATATTTTGTCAAGCTCAGAAGGAAGCTGATTGCTGAGTGCCAGAAAAATGGAATTGGACTTTTGCTGGGATGTGATGCTCCGCAAATCTTCAATGTGCCCGGTTTTTCCACCCACAACGAGCTCGAATACCTGGTGAAGGCGGGATTAACTCCCTATCAAGCGCTGGAGACGGGAACAGTTAACGTGGCGAAATACCTGAAGATCAAAAATGCCGGGACGATTGAGGTTGGCTCCGTCTCTGACTTAATTCTCCTGAATGGAAATCCGTTGGAGGACATTAATCATGTGCGGGCACAGTCCGGTGTGATGATTGGCACGCGCTGGATGGACAAAACGTTCATCGATAATGAGCTGAAGCGCCTGGTGAAACAATAGTGCGGTGCTATTGTTTTCTAAAACGAAAGCCATTACCTTTTTAAAGTTAACCTAAACCACCTATGAGAGTATTTTCATTATCGCTGGCCATTGCCGCGATTTCATTTTCATCATTTGGCCAGGCAACGCAGAAACCTGTGCTGCATGGTAAGAACTGGATGGCGATTACCGGCAAACCGCTCGCGGCCACCGCTGGGAGCATGATCTTCCAGAAGGGAGGAAATGCTGTTGATGCATCCTGCGCGATGCTTGCCGCCACGTGCACCATGTGGGATGTGCTAAGCTGGGGCGGTGAAACGCAGGCGCTGATCTACAATCCCAAAACCAAAAAGGTAATCGGGATCAACGCGCTGGGCATTGCACCAACCGGTGCCACTGCAGAATTCTTCAAATCCAAAGGTCTGAATTATCCGCCCGAGTACGGTCCACTTGCTGCCGTTACTCCCGGAACGCCTGGCGGCCTTTGTTACATGCTCGCTGAGTATGGCACAATGAGCCTCAAAGATGTTCTCGCTCCTGCAATGCAATTGGCGGAAGGCTATCCAATCGAAGCACAGACCGCAAATGCCATGGAGCGCGGCAAAAAACAAATTAAGGAATGGCCGTACTCCAAGGCAGTATTCCTTCCTCATGAGGGTAAAGAGCGCGAGGCACCGGTTGCTGGTGAGATCTTCAAACAAGCCGACCTGCTGGAGACGTTGAAGAAGATGGTGGACGCGGAAGCACAAGCACTAAAAAAAGGAAAAAGTCGCAAGGAAGCCATTTATGCGGCCAACGAGAGATTTTATAAGGGTGACATTGCGCAGGAATTTGTGCGCGGAAGCAAAGAGCAGGGCGGACTGATCACTATGGAAGACCTGGCCAAGTGGAAGGTGATCGAGGAAGAACCGCTGAAGGTGAATTACAAGGGCATTGACGTTTACAAGCTCTCCCAATGGACACAGGGCCCGATGATGCTGCAGGCGTTGAACATCCTCGAAAACATCGATGTAAAAAGTATGGGCTTCAATTCAGCCAAATACATTCATACCATGTACCAGGTGATGAACCTGACATTTGCTGATCGCGATTTCTATTATGGCGATCCATATTTCGCTCCCCAAGAGCCCATCACCGGACTGCTTTCAAAAGAATATGCAAAGGCACGTTTGAAAGACATCAACTGGGAAAAGAATGACGCAAAGGCGGCACCGGGCGACCCGTATCCATTTGAAGGAAAAGTAAATCCTTACGGAGATTATCTAAAACAGTGGAAACAGGCATCGCTTGACAAGCCACAATCCCCGCTCGATGAAAATTATCTGAACCAGGTTTTTCTCGGCACCACTTCCGTGGAAGCTACCGACAAAGAAGGATGGGTTGTCTCGATTGTGCCGAGTGGAGGATGGCTGCCGGCATGCATTGCAGGGAAGACAGGAATCGGGATGAGTCAGCGGATGCAAAGTTTCGTTACTGACCCAAAGTTAAACCCATTCAATGTAGTGGAACCCGGAAAACGCCCTCGTGTTACGCTTACGCCTACGATGGCGCTGAAAGACGGAAAGCCGTACATTTCATTTGGCGTTCAGGGAGGTGACACGCAAGATCAGAACCTGCTGCAGTTTTTCATTAATATGGTAGAGTTCGGAATGAACGTTCAGGAAGCTACCGAAGCTCCGAACATCAATACCTATCAGTTTTATTTGTCCCTTGGAGGCGAAGACCGCAAGCCGAAACCCGGCAACATTCTCCTTCACGAGAGCACTCCGTTCTACGTGAGAAAAGAGCTTACTCAAATGGGCTACCGGTTATCATTTGACGATAGAACATCGGGGCCGATCAATGCAATTTATTTTGACTGGGAGCATGGAAGTTTCTGGGGCGGCTCCAGCAACCATGGAGAAGACTATGGCATTGGCTGGTAAATAAATTTTCCGGGCAAACTGGCAACTGGTGACTCGCAACAAGTTCGCGGAGGCCAGTTGCCGGGGCCTCCATCCCTCGTAATATCATAATTCGTCATTCCTCTCGCTCTACCCTCCAGCACTGACATCAAAATACCATCTTCACGGTATGGCATGGGAGCTTGATTGCCAATATTTTTATCTGGCTTTAATCCCCACTAGTCTATGAGAAAGGTCTATATCCTTCTCTTCATTCTGTTTTCAATTGCTTTGCTCACTTCGCCTATGTGGAGTGAATGATCAAGAGGATTTAAGCCCTTCTTATTGAAATTTTTCCCGTCTCGCTGGGCGTGTTTGCAGGCGCCTCTGGGCTGCCTGCAAAATGCTCGGTTGATTTGAAAGAGCGTTTAGGTGTAATGATCGGTCTGTTAAGGTAAAATTGGCTTAGCGAAAAAGGAGTCTCTCGGGCCGAAGACTCCTTTTTCATTTAATCGCATTTCAGTGTTTCTGCGGGATTGGTTCTCGATGCCCTAAGCGAATGGAAAGCAACGGTCGCTAAAGAAATTATCATCGCCAACAGCGCACCGACCACATACATCCACACCTGCAGATCAATCTTATAGGCAAACTGGTTAAGCCATCCGCCTATCGCGAAATAGGAAACAGGCACTGCGACAAGTGTCGCGATAAGCACGAGTAACGCGAACTGCCTGTTCAGCATCAATATGATATTCGACACAGAGGCACCAAGTGCTTTGCGGATTCCAATTTCTTTTGTTCGCTGCTCAGCTGTGTAGGCGGACAAACCAAAGAGCCCGAGACATGAAATGAAAATCGCGAGCACCGTAAAAAATGCAATAGCTTTGCCAAAGACCTGCTCTTTCACCAGCAAATCGCCAAAGTTCTGGTCAACAAACTGAAACTGCATTGGCTCATCCGGAACGCGTTCTTTCCACCTGGCGCGGCAAAAATCCAGCACCGATGCAGCTTTGGCGGAACGGACTTTAATGCCTAGCTGTGACAGCGGATATATTCTCCTGGGCTTCGCATTTTCGTATTGAAACGCCACCGGACCGATATCTTTTCGCAAGCTTTCCCAATGGAAATCACTCACCACACCGATAACAGTGAACTCTTTGTTCAACTTCGTTCCCAGAGCCTTGCCCGTAATGCCCAGCGCACGGACAGCCGATTCATTCAGGATGATGGCTGCGCTGTCTGAGGTAAGGTTTGCATCAAACCATCTTCCTTCAATGAGTCGGAAGCCCATCACTTTTTGAAAGTTCTCGTCACCGAAATACGTAAACATGCTCAACGCCTGTTCCATCCAATCGGTTTGGAATGCAGAATATGAGATCACATTCTTGCTTCCGGGTTCTCCTGCGTGCATTGAAGCGCTCACCACATCCGGATGGTTCAACAACTCATCACGAAGCGTAAATGCATTCGACATTAACTGCATATTGTTAATAGTAAATACATTCTGCTGATCAAATCCCAGGTCCTTAGTCGACATAAACCGGAACTGGCTAATGATCACCGTTGTGCAGATGATCAGGCAGATGGAAATGGCAAACTGGAAAATAACTAAACCATTTCGAAAACCGCTCGATCCAGATCCTGCGAAATTGCCTTTCAAGACTTTGACAGGCTGGAATCGTGTGAGATAGAACGCGGGATAGAGACCTGCAGAAACCCCGAGAACCAACGCAAAGCCAACAACGATCAAGATGCCGATCGGGTTCCAGAGATCGATGGTAAGCGTTTGGCCGGTAATCCAGAAAAAGGTGAAGGTAAACAATTCGGCAAGGCCCAGGGCAATGACGAGCGAGAGGAAGCTGATCATAACGGACTCAAAGAGGAATTGCAGGACCAACTTACCCCGTGATGTTCCCAATGACTTTCGGATACCTACTTCCTTTGCCCTGCGAGCAGCTCGCGCTGTGGAAAGATTAATAAAATTAACCGCAGCAAGCACAACAATAAACCCTGCAATAATTGAGAAGATGATCATGTTGGTCTCGTTGCCACCAGGCGTAAGCTCGAAGTTGACCTTTGAACGTAAGTATATTTCCCGCAAAGGAGTGATATGAAGTTTTATTGAATTGGGATCAGCGATGTATTCTTCCAACTTTTTGTGTCCAAAATCGGCCGCTGGAAAAATATCGTTGGCAACTATCTGGTCGATTGCTTTTCGAAGATCAGCATGCGAAAATTTCTCATGAAGGAGCACGTAGTTGTACATGGATGCGGAAGACCATACATATTTTTGATTGGGATCCAGCGCAAACGAGGTCCATATGTTTGCCTTTAGATGGGAGTTGCGAACGTCATCCTTGATGATTGCCGTAACTTCATGGGGGGTCTTCTCCTTCCCCACCTCAACAGTTTTTCCCAATACATCCACGCTATTAAAAAACTTCCTGGCCATGCTCTCGGTAAGCACGATGGAATTAGGGCGTTGCAAGGCGGACGCAAGATTTCCCTGGACCGCTTCGCGTGAGAATACTTTGAAGAAATTTGAATCCGCGTGAAACACTGTTTCCCTGAACGTCTCAGTTCCGATCGTAAACTGCCCGCCAGGATCGTTTTGAAATTGCGTCAATGCTGCGACCCCGTCAAACGCGCGGGGCAGGTATTCGCCAATCAATTCCGAACCGATGGCAAATTCGCCCATGCTGAAAAACGAAATTCCAATTCGATAGATCCGATCTCCATTTTTGATATGACGATCGTGGCTCCATTCACCATAGACGTACAAGAATATAACAAGACTGCACGCCATGCCCACGGCAAGTCCAAGAATATTGATGAACGAGTACAGGAACTGGCGTTGGAAGTTGCGAAGTGTTATCGTCAGGATGTTGCGGAACATGGTAATCCGGGTTTGTTTTGGATTTTCAAATTCGGTGCCATTTCGATAGTAAATTCATTATCAGCGTGTTACTGTGACTGCGCGATCTGATTCTGTATCGGATATGATACACATCAAATGTCGAATCTATTACAACGCCTCTTAGAGGATTCCGCGCTTCACACCTAACCTCCGGCAAACATCATCGGCCCGTAAATTCAGGTCTGCAATGTATTGCTGTGGCGGATAAGGATAGATCCTGTATAGTTTTTTGTATTCTGGCGTGAGGTGAGGAAACTTACGCTCAAGAAATCTTCGGTATAAGACCTTGCTGTCAGCGGGATTTGAACCAAACAATGTTAATCCGCCAATCAGAATATAATCAGCTCCGTGGGCCTTTCCCGCTGTGATGAGTTCTGACAGCTTTTCATCACTGTCAGAAATAAAGGGAAGCACTGGAATACAATTCATACCAACAAACAGGCCGGCCTCCTTGCAGGTCTTCATCGTCTGCAGACGAGCCTGGGGTGACGGAGCTCCCGGCTCAAGCGTGGACGCGATTTCCGGGTCGAGCGTAGAAAACGAAAACGAGACGATTGCTCCTCGCGTAAGCTTTCCGCTCAGGTCATCCGCGTGAATGGCGCTCCGATCAATTTCCTTTAGCAATTCAATGTCGCGCAAAATCATTTCCGACTTCGTGATAATTATAACCGGAAATCGATATTTGAGGATAGTCTCGAGAAAACGCTGCGTCAACAGATACCTCTCCTCGGCTTTGATGTAGGGATCTGTAGCGGAAGCCAGGGCAATGATTCCGTACTGTTTTTTTTTCGCGCGAAACGCGAGCTGACGATCGAGAACTTCTACGCCATTGATCTTTGCCGAAAGACTCTCCGTCATGTTCTCACCATACTTGCTGCCGCGAATGTAGCAATACTGGCAATTCATACTGCAGCCTTCATATGGATTCAATGTGTAGTCATCGAGAAACCAACTGTCGCGTTTCTTCTTTTTGTTGAGTATGGATTTGACTTGAATTGTGTTCATGTGCTCAGGTGCTCGTGTTCTCAGTTGGTCTCCCCGGAGCGCTTCTCCCAACGCGTAACTTGTGTGTTAAAGTGTTAAGTTGGTACAGTATTAATGTAAAGAGCGCTTGCAAAACATGAGCGCCTGAATACCTGAGCACCTGAGCACATTTATACCTGTCATTCGTTGGTCCAGCCCATGGTGCGCTTCACTGCCTTTTTCCAGCCGTTATACAGTTTCACGCGAACTGCATCCTCCATCGATGGCTTAAAGCATTTTTCGATCTTCCTATTCGTCACGATATCCGTTTTCTTCCAAAGCCCGATTTGAATTGCCGCCAGATAAGCTGCACCCATCGCAGTCGACTCAATGACCTCGGGACGATCAACCTCAGTTCCGAGAATATCGGACTGGAACTGCATCAGGATGTTGTTCGCGCAAGCACCACCGTCAACCTTGAGACTGGCGAGCTTGATGCCTGCATCTTCCTGCATCGCGTTGACAAGGTCTTTCGTCTGATAAGCAAGCGACTCTAGCGTTGCCTTAATAATGTGATCTTTACCGGTATCACGCGTAAGTCCAAAGATCGCCCCGCGTGCATACATGTCCCAGTAAGGAGCTCCCAGCCCTGCGAAAGCAGGAACGACATATACTTCATTTGATCCGAGAGCTTTTGCTGCAAAGTACTCCGAGTCTTTAGACTGATCGATCAGGTGCAGGCTGTCGCGGAGCCATTGCACAGCAGCACCAGCGATAAACACACTTCCCTCCAGCGCATATTCAACTTTACCTTCAAGTCCCCATGCGATCGTGGTGATCAATCCATTCTTTGAATGCTGAATCTTGGACCCGGTGTTCATCAGCATGAAACAACCCGTGCCGTAGGTATTCTTTGCCATGCCGGGTTCAAAACACGCCTGGCCAAAGAGAGCAGCCTGCTGATCACCGGCAACTCCCGCGATTGGAATCGCCTTGCCATCTATGACAAAGTCTCCAAAATGGTGCGCTGATGGCTTTACTTCTGGCAACATAGAGCTTGGAATCTGTAATGCTTCAAGCATCTTTTCATCCCACCGGAGGTTTCGGATGTCATAGATCATAGTGCGTGAGGCGTTCGTGTAATCAGTGGCATGAACCTTTCCTCCTGTCATGTTCCAAATGAGCCAGCTGTCAATGGTGCCGAATGCAAGCTCACCTTTGCCAGCTCGTTCACGTGCTCCCTTTACATTGTCGAGAATCCACTTAATCTTTGTGCCTGAGAAATACGAATCTATAACGAGGCCGGTGGTTTTGCGGACATGGTCCTCGAGGCCTTGTGCTTTGAGCTCTTCACAAATTGGCGCAGTTCGTTTGTCTTGCCACACAATGGCGTTATAGACCGGCTCGCCCGTTTTCCTATCCCATACCACCGTTGTCTCGCGCTGGTTGGTAATCCCGATAGCAGCGATTGATGAAGGACTAATCGAATTCTCTTTAACAACTTTCTTCAACGTACCGAGCTGAGTCGCTAAAATTTCGCGGGCATCGTGCTCTACCCAACCGGACTGCGGAAAGATTTGCGTGAACTCCTGCTGGGCTACCCCTGCAATTGCACCCTTCTCGTTAAAGAGGACGGTGCGTGAGCTTGTCGTGCCCTGGTCGATGGCGAGAATAAATTTCTGACTCATGATACTAAAATAATACGTTGAACAACCAGGCGCCAACCAAGCCTCCGATAAACGGTCCGACTACCGGAATCCAACTGTAACCCCAGTCAGAATGGCCTTTGCCAGGAATAGGTAGCACAAAATGTGCGAACCGCGGGGAAAAATCTCGCGCGGGGTTGATCGCAAACCCTGTTGTTCCTCCAAGGCTCAAGCCAATCGAGATAATAAGACCGCCAACCACGATCGGATTCAGGCCTTCAGCGAAATTATTTGCGCCAATGAAGAGGATGGCCAGCACCAGGATCATTGTAGCGAAAATCTCGGAGAAAAGGTTTGAGAAATTCGAGCGGATCGCGGGCGCTGTGCAGAAGACCGCGAGCTTCAACCCGGGGTCCTCAGTTCGACCCCAATGAGGAAGATAGAAAAGCCACACGAGTATGGCTCCACCAAAGGCACCGGCAAATTGCGCGAGAATATATCCAGCAACCCTGTCAGACGGAAAATCTCCGGCAACTGACAACGCAAGCGTAATAGCAGGATTGAGATGGGCACCGCTAAAACGGCTTACGGCATAAACAGAGAGTGTAACGGCTAGTCCCCAGGCAATCACAACGGTCAGTGTACCCGCATTCTCACCTTTGGTTCCTCTCAATAAAACGTTGGCGACAACGCCATCACCAAGCACAATGAGCAGCATGGTGCCTAAAAATTCAGCTAAATAGGGCGACATAGTTTGTTGTTTAGTAGTTAGAAGTTAGCGCGAAGGCAGCGAATAGATTTTTTCTTTCTTGAAGGCAAGAGCAACCCCGTTTGACCATCCAAACCCGTCCTGGTTTGGATACTCGCCACCGCCAGCAATCAATGTGGTATCCATTACATTGTACTTCTCCATCATCTTACCGGTTGCCTCGTAGACTCGTTCGTTTTGCCGGAGCCAGCGATCACGGATCTTTTGCGCCAGCGGGTCAAGCTGATAGTTTTTCAGACCTTTGTAGGCCATCCACTGCAGCGGAGCCCACCCGTTTGGCGCATCCCACTGCTGATCCGTGTCTGTCAATGTAGTAACCAGACCGCCAGGTTTCAAAAATTCCTTCTCCAGCACAACCGAAGCTTTTTGAGCCAGATCCCCTGACGCCATTTGAAAGAACAACGGAAATGTTCCAGCTAGTGATTTTACTCCGGTTCGTTCTCCTTTCACAAAATCGTAATCGAAAAAGAAATTCTCCTTGGGGTCCCACGCAAACGTCAGGATTGCTCGCCTTCGTTGATTTGCGCTTCGTGTATACTGCTCTGCCAGTTCCTTTTTGCCACGGAGCGTATATCCTTTTGCGATCATGCGCTCTAAGTGTGCCATCAGGCAATTCAAGTCCACAGGCACAATATCCGTGGTGTGGATTGTAGCCAGCGTTTTCCCGTCAGCGAACCACCGGCTGCTGAAATCCCAGCCGGACTCGGCTGCCGAGCGTAAATCTTTATAGAGTCTCTTTTCCCTCGCTTTATCCTTCTGTCCAAGCGCATAATCCTCCTTGTAGGCTTCAGGCCGTGGCGAGTCTCCCTTGTCATAATACCGATTCATGATCGTTCCGTCCGACAACATCACAACATGCTGGTTTGCATCACCCGGGCGTTTCACGGAATCTAGTCCATCCATCCAAAACCTGTATTCTTTCACCATAGCGTCCAAATAGTGATCGGCTACTAGGGAGTCATATTCCTCGAGTTCCTTCACGATAAGCGAAAAGAACGGTGGCTGCGAACGCGTGAGGTAATAGTTCCTGTTTCCATTGGGAATGAATCCAATGGTGTCTATCAGGTGAGCAAAGTTCTTCACCATGCTTTGAATGAGATCATACCGCTTTTGCGACTTAAGTCCGAGAATAGTGAAGTAACTATCCCAATAATAAACTTCAGAAAATCTGCCGCCAGGCACCACATAGTCGTTAGGAAGTGGTATGAGTGACGACCGCGGTTCAGCGTCATCGGCTTTGCGGGTAAGGGTTGGCCAGAGTCTTGTGATGTGCTCCTCCATGGCCAGCGCGGTGTCAGATGTGAAGGTCGATTTCGGCCGCATCGGAGGATCAAAATTAATGTTGACAAATTCCTTAAGATCAAAATCCGGTTTGGCTTTCATAGATTCATAATCTGCCAGGATGTCTTCAATGTCGCGTTTAGGTGTGCAGTCCACAAATGTTTTGGAATCCGGAAAGACAGCATTGAGCTGAACATCATGAAAAAGTGTGGAAGTGTAGAAATTGACGGATCGTCTTTCACGGGTGGCACATCCGAATACAAATATGGCCATCCATAGAATACAAAAGAGTTTCATCAGATTGGTTTGATACATTTAAACTTAGCACTATTTTCGGTGCTTAGGTAAAGATCGTGCAAATTTTATGTGATGGTAACTGGCCAGAAAAGAACTCTTTTATCCCTCCTTTTTCTATTAAGTTTTTTTATATGCAAAGGCCAGGAAGAATGGAATGTTCCCTGGACAGTCGTGGGCGATTCATCGAAGATCAAGAAAGGTGAAAAGGTAGTAATCACGGGTACCGTAACATACGGAGATACAGGCCTCCCGGTAGAAGGGGCTCTTGTTTCTGTTGATTATCTCAAACACTTCGACCACACCGACAAAAACGGACGGTACTATGTGGAGCTGCCCGTTGGTAATTATAAGATCTATTTCAAGACACTGGGATCGTCACCTCAGTATTACAGGGTACGCGCACTCTCCTACGGTGTGCTTGACGTTGCGATCAAAGAAGGCACAACCCAGCTAAAAGAGATCGAGATCAGTTCCCGGCCATTAGATACAAACATTAAAGGGTCACTGCCAGGATTAACGAAACTCAACATTGTTGAAATCAAAACATTACCTGCACTGTTTGGCGAGCTCGACATTGTTAAAAGTCTTCAACTGATGCCTGGCGTGAGCAGTGTAGGCGAAGGCTCATCGGGATTTAACGTGCGCGGTGGGCGCGTAGACCAAAACCTCGTATTGCTTAACGATGTTCCAATCTTTAACGCTTCCCATGCGCTGGGCTTTGTGTCGGCACTGAACCAGGATATCATCAAAGACTTTAGTCTCTACAAAGGCAACGTGCCGGCAACCTTTGGTGGACGTGCTTCTTCGGTTCTCGAGATCAATACGCGAAGGGGTGATTTCGATAAATGGCAGTTCCAGGGAGGAGTCGGTCCTATCTCGAGCCGCTTTACTGCTGAAGGTCCTTTATCGTCAGGAAAGACGTCTATGATTGTATCAGGCAGAGCTAGCTACACAAAGTGGTTTCTCAAGAGAATTGACGATCCGGACGTGAGCAACAGCAACGCAAAATTTTACGATGGGTATATGGGGATCAGCCATCGGTTTAGCGAAAATAGTTCGGCAGATTTTTCGTATTACTACAGCCGCGATGATTTTCAGTTCTCGAACCAGTTCGGATACGAATGGCACAACCAGATCGTTAACGCAAAATTTCAGACACTTACAAACCGAAAAGCATCCCCCCTCACGTCACTTAGTTTCGGAAATTTCAAGAACACATTGTTCGAACCTTCCGGAGTTGAGGCGCGGTCACGAACAAACGCAATGAATTATTTCCAGCTCAAGCAACTCGTGAACTACACGCCCAATGAAGACCATACCGTGGTAACCGGGATCGAAGCGATAGGATATTTCCCCGAAGACGAAACGGAGACAGGCTACAAGGGAAATCCGGCAATTCCGTTTAAGCGCGTTGAGAAAAACAAGGGTGCTGAGTTTGCAATATTTTTGAATGATGACTACGAAATTTCAGAAAAATTCTCCGTGATGGCGGGCCTTCGTTACTCGACTTACACACACCTCGGTAACGACACCGTCTTCCTGTACGAGCCAGGCCTCCCACGCAACAACCAAACTCGAATCGACAGCATCTACCATGGTAGCACTAAGTTCATTAAAACGTACAGCGGTCTTGAACCCAGGATCTCCGCGCGGTATAGCTTGTCGCCTAACAAATCAGTGAAGCTGAGCTATAACCGAATGCGTCAATACATTCACCTCATCTCAAACACGACAGCCCCAACACCCATTGACCTGTGGCAGGTAAGTACCGATTACGTGCCACCCCAAATTGCAGACAATTATTCGGTGGGGTATTTTCATAATATGAAGGACAACCGTTGGGAAACTTCTGCGGAATTCTTCTATAAAGACCTGCATAACCTGGTGGAGTATAAGAACTTTCCGACCTTGTTCCTCAACAACCATATTGAAACGGAGCTCGTTACAGGAAAAGGACGCGCATACGGAGGAGAACTTTTTATCAGGCGATTACAGGGAAAATGGACTGGCTGGCTCTCCTATACCTATTCCCAAACCGAAGTGAAAGTGCAATCTCCATTTGAAGGCGAGTCGATCAACGATGGAGAATGGTTCCCCTCAAACTTCAACAAGCCGCATAACTTCAACCTGGTAATGAATCGCAAGCTGCAGCGCACCGGGGCATTTTCATTCACCTTTACCTATACATCTGGTCGCCCTTTTACAGCGGTCGAGTCCAGCTACATTGCCAATGGCACAGTTGTACCCATTTATTCAAACCGAAACGAATACAGCATTCCTAACTATGTCCGTTTAGATGTCTCTGTGACTGCGGGAAACATAGTAAAAGGATTTGACAATTCCCTGGTGTTTTCGATTTACAATTTGTTTGGCCGGGACAACGCCTACTCCGTATTTTACAGGCGGCCCGCCAATAATTTTTTTATACCAAAGCCGTATAAACTTGCCGTGCTCGGGGCGGCCTTCCCCTCGCTCACGTATAATTTCAAATTTTGATGTTGACTATGCAGAACAGGATATTTTCGTGGCGTACGTTGATCAACATTTCAGTGTTACTGATATGCTCCAACTGCCTTTCCCCCATCTCAGTAGAGACTGAATACTTCGGAGGTCAGCTGGTAGTTTCAGGACAGATCAGCACGATTGCAGACCGCAGCCTTGTTCAACTCGGAAGAACCGCCAAGGGTTATGAACGCCTGCCCGAGCCGCTCTCCGGTGCAACTGTGGCTGTCTCGGATGACCTTGGAAACGTCTTGGAATTTTACGAAGACACCAACAAGCCGGGAAACTATTTACTCGATCAACCTGCGATACCAGGCCGAACCTATCAGCTCATGGTGCGGACACCCACAGGGGAAAACTACTTGTCGCAACCGGAGAAAGTACCAACAGCATTTGCAGTGGATGAAATAACCACACAGTTCGAAACTGAAGTTTCTACCGATGTCGAAGGAGTTATTAACCGTGCGACATATCTTAAAATCTACGTTACCACCGAAGTACCGGAATCGGAAGAACCCGTTTATATTAAATGGGATACCGAGGAAGTATGGGTCCTTGTTCCCACAGACTTTCCAGACATTTTCGGAAACATACCTCCTTCCTGCTACATTACTCAGAACGCAGATCCGCAGCGCATTTCAATGCTCAACAGCAATGAAGTGCGGACCCGCCAGATTGAAAACAAAATGGTTGTGAAGAGACTTCTCGATCAATCATTTCACACACGGCACTATTTCACTACGTACAATACCATGCTCACCCCAGGCGCCTACGAGTATTGGCGAAAAGTTAACATTGTGGCAAACCAGGTTGGGTCGGTGTTTGACTCGCCACCGGCAGAAGTGAAAGGCAATGTCTTTCGCACGACAAACGATGACGAGATTGTTCAGGGATATTTCCAGGCTGTCAATCAGACATTCAAACGAATTTATTTTGTCGCTGACGACCTACCTTACAAACTGCCCGAATATTGTGAGTTTAGCTACCAGCGAAGTTACGAATCATACCCGCCATATTGCTTAGAGTGTATCCGGACTCCAAACAGCAGCTATGTTGCGCCAATTTGGTTCTAAGTCTTTCAGGCAAATCATACAAGCTCAATCTTCACTCGCCTCCAGCTGAGATCACTGGAGATTTCAAAAAAGTTGGCCGTTCAAACGAGATCGTCTACGGGCATTTCAAGCGGTGAACGAAACGTATCAGCGCTTCTACCTGGGGCGTGACGACCTCCCGTTCGAACTTCCCGCGTACTGCGAATTTTCTTTTGATCGGCCCGGATCTGATTATCCTGAAGAATGCGGTGGTTGCATCCGCGTGCGTTACAGCAGCAATGAACGTCCTGAATGGTTTTAGTTTGCCTCAGCCAGCTCTTCCTTCCGTGTCTTCAATTTTTCAACCACGTAGCTACCCAATGCTTTGCCTTCGATCATGCCATTCTCAACAGCGGGCCGGTAATGGATTCCACCATACATTCTGCTGATGGCAGCTTCTTCGGCCGCGTGCATGAATGAACTGAATGAACGGGCGGTCATGCCGAATTCTACCTCGGTCGAATCTGTAAACGCAAAATTATCACCGAAGAGACTTGTCAGTGTAACGGCCGATGCGCTTGAGATCACGCTATGTCCGCTGGTATATTCCGGGAACGGTGGTGTTTGCAACAGCGGAACCCAGTCTTCATCGATATACTGGTTGATATAACTTTCCGGGCGAATGACGCGACTTCTGTATTTTTCATCCCAGCAGCTGATGAAACCATCTACCAACGACACGGCTACCAGGGCATAAGCCTCGGTCGACTCGACAAAATTCTTCTTTGCTTTAGCACAGGCCACATGCGTGATATTCATCCAGTGACCGCCCGGAGATATTTTCTTTGTGGCGAACATCACATGACCTTTCACATTCATCACAAAAGGGTTGCAATCCCAAAATGAAGCAATCTGACGTTGCTCCTCGTTAAGGTTCTTCCCCATCAGATAAACTTCCTCGGCTTCTTTGTAAAATTTGCTGGATCGCTCAATCGAAAATGCGGTTGGCACCGAGGGCTTGAACTGTGCAGCAGAATCAATCGCAAACGTCCTGATTTTTCTCCAGTGGGGTTCTACCGCATCCATATAAGCAGGGGGAGTCGGCTTCCACGTTGCGGGTGAATCTTCGATTGAGTACTTGGGAAAAGAACGGCTCTGTTTGTAATTATCTTTTGATGACCACGCCAGTACATGGTCTGCTACTTTTGTTCCATAGGCAACTGATCGCTCAAACACATCTTCCGGCATTCCTGATTCTTTGAAGCGATTCATGATGCTGTCATAGAACACATCCATCTTGTCTTCTGAGAACACCAGGGTGCGGCCGATCTTCAACATCGCTTGCGTACTGGCAAGGGGGTAGCTGTACTCCTGGCCAGCTTCCGGGGCCGGAACGGCCTCAAGACCATTCAACTTTCCAGCGAGGGTTTGGAATTTTGGATCATGATGACGCGCGGCCTCGTATCCGGCTACAGACATGTAGGCGTAAATCCTCGAAGCTACCGGTGGTGAGAAGATATCATAGACGATCACATCAGTTACCTGCTTCACCGATCCGTGGATGAATTCCGGATCCTGCGTTACAAGCCTCCAGTCCTCCTGCGTTTCCTTTAGCGTTGAGCATGTCATGCAGAGGGCACACAAGCTCAAAATCAGCACCAGCTGTTTCATAGGGTTTGGGTAAAAAACAAAAATAAAGAAATGCCGTGGCAATTAAAACTGACTTTCATCACCTGCCGGGCGTCATTTCACCTGAAAGGTAGCCTTCTGAAGACCTGTTCCAGTAATCTTTAATGACTTCCATTGCTTGGGAAGAATCTGCTTCTGCTGAACAATTCCCTGGTCGGTGATCTGCAGGCCTCCGAAGCCAGACAGGACGGCCTGAAGCATGCCCCCTGCGCCCGTGGCAAAGTAGGGATTGGTTCCGCCAGCAGTCTCAGCAATCACTCCGAAGGGCTTCACTTCGTTCGGCTTATAGCTCTTGACAAACCATCCATAGGCTTTGTCAGGGTCTCCAAGCTTCGCATAGAGCGTTGCCAGTACGGAGTTGCCCATAGCCGGACCGTTTGGTGACATCCGGGGCTCGTAGTACTTCAGGTCTCGCTCCACCTGCGCACGGTCCGTTACGATGTCAAGCGGGTAGGCAAGCAAGTTTACGTCAGCCTGCTTGATTTCAACGCCATCGTACGTTGCGTTCTCGCGTGTAACACCATCAGGAAATTTGAGGATCGGTATATTCTGAGCCACATGCTCCCAGTCCGGGTCTGGTGTAATTCCGAGCACCTTGGCGGCTTGCGTAGCATAGCGAAGCGAAGTGATCGCCATTCCGTTCGTGAACGCATTGTTGTCAATATTTTCCTGCCATTCGTTGGCCCCGATCACATTGTTGATTTCGTATCGACCTGGCCCCTTGCGCTCTACGCGGCTTGCCCAGAAGTCAGCAACTTCCTTAAGAACGGGATAGCCTCGTTCCTCAAGCCAAACTTTGTCTTTAGTGACCTGGTAATATTTCCAGAAAGCCCAGCCAACACATCCGGTGATGTGATGCTGGAAGGGGCCGGTGAGTGCCCACACGGGTGTATCTTCGCTTCCCTCATCCGAGCTTTCCCACGGAAACATTGCTCCCTTGTAGCCATGAGAGAATGCATTCTGTTTCGCGGCTGCCAATCGTTTATAGCGGTACTCAAGAACTGACTTCGCCATCTCTGGCTGCATCATCAGCAGTGGCGGGTACATCCATAGCTCGGTATCCCAGAACACATGGCCATTGTATCCCAGTCCAGAGAGTCCCATGGGTGACAAACTAAACGCAGTACCTTCGCGAACGAATGAATACAAATGGTAGAGGGCAAATCGCACGTCTTTCTGCGCCTGTAAATCGCCTTCAATTACAATGTCGCTTTTCCAGATCTTCTGCCACTCCTGATCATGGCGTGCAAGGAGACGCTCAGCCCCCTCCAAACGTGCAAAAATTGTGAGACGTTCAGCTTCGTTGAGCGGATCATTATAAACTCCGGTTGACGTTGCCGAAGCCACGACCCAAAACTGATACTTCTCCCCTGCTTTTAAATCCTTGTTGAATTTAACGAGGTGCATGTTGTAATCCCAGTCCTCGTGTATGAGCAACGGTTCCTTGCCGTGTGGTTCAGAAAACATAAGGCTGTTGCTCACGGCCACAGTATGTCTGCCGGAAGGACTTTTACCAACAGACGTCATCAATGGGATTTTAACATGTGGACGATCAATTTCACTGTAGGTATTCCGAACATCCGCGAGGTGGTTTGGCGCCTCGATAACACTCATTGGCGTGATTCGAACCGCCTTCTTTGCAGTGATCTCGATGCTGGCAAGCGCGGTGTAAGGCAAATGCCTCAGCGCGTAAAGCGTGTGCCTCACTGAAATTTTATCGCCTACATTAAACGTTGTGCTCAACGCAGCGCGTCTCATGTCAAGCGACTGCTTATAGTCTGCGATCTCTTTTTGACCAATGCGTTGACCATCCACATCAAGGTTCATGTTAATGTGATTAAACGTCTTAAGGATATTGGAAACGCGTCCGCGCTGATAATAATCGTAGACGCCATTCAGCACAACGTCTCTTACTTTCATTGGTTCAGGAGATGAAACCAACCCGATCATTCCATTGGCAACAGTCACACCATAATATTGGTTGGGATCAATCTGCGTAGCATCAATTGTCCATTCAGGGGATTGTTGGGCGACAACGGGCAACGAGGTCGCTATCGCGAATGTCAGATAAAATAGTTTTTTCATAGGCAGCGAGTTTAACATCACTTTTTAAATATGAGAAGTTCGGAATTGTTTCGTGCAACAAGAATAGTTTTTCCGTGCCCGCTCTTCAGTACTTCAATGCTTCGGATCTCCCCACGGACATAAAACCGGGACTCCTGTGGCGCCAGGGTCCGGAAGCTTCCTTTGCGATTAAGCATAATCAAGCCGTAGCTGGCATCGCTTCGGCCGATGTCCGGCTGTATGGAATACAAATTTCCGCCCGTGATCAGGTCATTCATTCCATCGTCATTCAGATCTACCGCTGCAAGGGCATATATGGGGGCCACCTGTGCTAATGTCGGCAATGGATGAATCTCAAATCCTCCGGATCCTGTATTTTCAAAATACGCTGACGCTAAAAACTCGGCCTTCTTCGTGACAAACCCCCGCTGCTGTTCTTTTGATAAAATGTCATCTATCGAAACATTCGCAAAGCTTTGATACTTTAAAAACTTCTTCTTAAAGGAAGGAACCTGCTTCACCAATTGATCACGGGAAATGAAAGGATACTTCTTCCCTTGATTAAAGCGCGTCATAATCTGATCGAGACTTCCGTTGCCATCGATATCGCCAATATAAATCTCAACTGGCTCCTGCGGTGATGCGCGGAGTCGCGAGTTTAAACCGTAGTTCCCAGCGACAAAATCCTGGTCCCCGTCTTTATCGAAATCTTCCACCGTGAGGCAATTCCACCAACCAGACGTTCCTCCAAGACCATAATCACCGGTTTTCTCAACCAGTCGCTTTGTTGAATCCTGGATGAATATTGTTGCGGGCATCCATTCCCCCACCAGAATCAAATCGGATTTTCCATCGACATTTAAGTCAATCCAGGCTGCATCACTCACCATGCCGAGCTCACCTTTGGAACCTGGCAACCATTCCTTCGTATGATCGGTAAATACACCACGACCATCGTTCACCAGGATATAACTCATGGGATCGATTCCGTACCGTCCAGATACGACACGGCCGCCTATGAACAAATCCTGATCACCGTCATTATCGATGTCCGAGGCCTTAACACACGAGGCATTGACAAAGATATTCGGCAGCGCATTTTTCGCTTTCGAAAAATTTCCCCTGCCGTCATTTTTATAAAGGCGGGGCATGAGCCGCTCATCGTTGCCGCTGAACTCCTGACCTCCCGAGACGACAACCAAATCGAGCGTACCGTTGTTATCAGCATCAAGAAATACTGACCCGATATCCTCCGCGGCCCGATCTGACTCCAACGACTGCTGAACATCCCGAACGAATTCGCCTTTGGCATCTTGCACAAAAATTCCACCTGCCTGACCAGCTGCGGCTCCGATAAAAAAGTCGTCACGTTTGTCGCCATTAACATCGCCTATCGAAATCCGAGGTCCTTCCGCGCTGAGCATGTGTGGTATCAACTTCTCAGCATTGAACGCCACAAACGAATTCTCTTTGTGTTGGTACAACGACCGATCCTGCTGTGTGATCAAGGGCGATCGCTTGGCATCCAGAGGCAAGACCGGTAATGCCGTATCGCGATAATTCACCGTCAGTGTGTTCCCTGTAACGACATTCCTCAACACCTGCCTTTTTCCTCATGGCCATTCTACTACGAGCGAATCGATTCGCTCCAGAGAATCCAAACCGAAATGAACAATTGGCTCCACAGACGACTGCCATCCGCGCACGGTGTAGTTTTCGCCAAAGAAAACCGATCCTCCTGCATAAACAGTGGCGTTCGCCCCGACTCCAAACTTATTACCTGAAGGACCATCGAATTTCACGCGGAGATATTTTCGTTTGGCGAGGTTGTTTCGGAAAATGCTTGCGGGTTCGTTGATATTGTTCACTACGAGGTCCAGATCTCCATCAAGATCGAGGTCAGCATAGGCGGCACCTGTTGAGAAAGATGATTCGCCCGGGATCCACCGGCCACCAACGTTTTCAAATGTTAGGTTTCCTGAGTTCCGAAAAATAAAATTTTCGACTTTCCCTGATGGCATCGCCTTGACGTAATCATCATCCTTAAAGAAACGCTGTGCTGAGTCGCTGGAGATGTATGTGATGTAATCAAGGTCATTCGGTCGCCTGAGAATGCCGTTAGCAACAAAAAGGTCGCGATTCCCATCGTTGTCAAAATCGGCAAAGAGCGATGACCAGCTCCAATCCGTAGCTTCAACGCCAGCAAGCGGAGCAATATCACTGAACATCGGAACACCATTGGCATCATTGCCCATGTTAAGTTGCAAAGTGTTTCTTGCTAGTTGGTGATGATATCCATAACGAAGCTTGAACTCGTAGATGTCATATGGATCGTCTCCGGCCGTAGTCTTTATGACCGTCTCATCCCGCGGCAGCATGTCGAGCGTGATAATGTCCGGAAGGCCATCGTTGTTAATATCAGCAACATCGTTTCCCATTGAAAATCGACTGGAGTGACCAACGGACTGCGTTAGCAATTCCTTAAAGGTGCCATTCTGCTGATTGATGTAGAGGTAGTCGTTCTCGTGAAAATCATTTGAAACATAGAGGTCTGCGAACCCATCCTTGTTCACATCTGAGACTGCAATACCAAGGCCATAGCCAATCTGACTATTGTAAATCCCGGAAGCAGAAGTTACCTCGGTGAAAGACGTCTTTCCCGAAGGAATCAAGTCATTTCGGTAGAGCTTGTCACCAGCCAGGCGATCGCTTTGAAACCGGAGCATTGATTCACCGTACGATCGAACTGTATGGGTAGAGTGATTGAGGAGAAACATGTCGAGGTCTCCATCATTGTCGTAATCGAAAAATGCTGACTGCGTTGAAAGTCCTGAGAATTGAAGTCCGTATGCTTCTGTTTGGTCGGTAAATGTTAAATCTCCGTTGTTGATGAGGAGCTGATTTCGTCCGGCAAATTTCTTATACCCGCCTACACCGCAGACAAAAATATCGAGCAGCCCGTCTGCGTTTACATCGGCCATGGTGACACCGGTTTTCCAGTTTCCAATCCCACCAGTCCTTGACTGTTCCGTAATGTCTTTAAACTTGAAGTTACCCTGATTGAGATAAAGCTTATTTGAGCCTTGATTAGACGTAAAATACAAGTCCGGTAAGCTGTCGTTATTGATGTCGCCAATGGCCACGCCACCTCCATTGTAGAAATAAAGATACTCTACGATATTGAAGTCGTCCGTTTCTTCCAGTGAATTCTCAAAACTAACTCCTGACGAAAAACTCTCAATCCTTTCAAAGGCTGGCTTTACCTGTTGCGTGGTCTCTTTGTCGCACGAGGCAAGAACTTGCCCACAGACAATGGCAATGCCAGTAGCGACCAGGGCTCGTGCGTTATGGTTTTTTCTCAAGCACAACCGGGTAGTCATTATTTCGTGAGAAAACTATTCTCTTTCGTTTTGGAGTTCCTAAGGAGATAATATCCCTGATTTCACCGCGGATCTTAACCCCGGATTCATTCGATTTCAGAGCGAAGAAATTCCCACTGCCATCGCCCCGAAGCATTACACCAAAACTTCCGTCATAACGGCCCATCTGGGGTTTCACGTTGTATAGATTTCCGCCAAGGAGGATGTCCGGTTTGCTGTCACCATCAAAATCGTCAACATTGATCCCAAACACAGGCGCCAGCTGCGCTTCGAGTGGAAGGGCTCGAACGGTGAATGAATTTCCATTGTTAATGAAAATGCTGGTAGAGAAATGGGTTACGTCATACCGGATGGCCTTCTTCAATTGATCGGGGGTGAAAATATCTTCTACCTTCTGATCTTTGAAGTTTTCAAATTTCAGGTACCGTTTTTTCAGAATCGGCATCTGCGCAACAAGATCATGGCGGAGTACTACGGGGTAGCTTACTCCATTTGAATACGTGCACAATATGTGTTCAATCGTCCCGTTCTCATCAAAATCACTGACATAGAGGATGGCGGGTTCCTTTTCGGTTCCGCGAATACGTGAATTCAGTCCATGGTTTCCCGCAACAAGGTCCAGGTCACCGTCACCGTCAACGTCCGCAGCCTTCACCCGATTCCACCAACCCATCGTTTTGCTCAGGCCATAAGCCTCAGTTTTGTCTTGCAGTTTCCCCGAGTCATTCACGAAAATTCTCACCGGCATACACTCCCCTACAACCACCAGATCCTGGTCTTTGTCGCCATCGACATCCGCCCAAAGGCCATCGGTGATCATTCCTATCTTCGTGAGGCCAGGCGCAACTACTTCGGTAGCATTCTTGAATGTTCCTGTGCCATCGTTCTCCAGGATATATCCGTTACAAGGGATTCCGTACTGAAAAGGCTGAACCCGCACACCAACGAACAAATCTTCATCTCCATCTCCATCAAAGTCAGCCGCGCTGACCGTTGATGAACTCTCAAGTTTTTGTGTCGGCAATATTTGAGATGACTTCCTGAAATTTCCTCTTCCATCATTGATGTAAAGCCTGTCGAGCAATGCCAATGAGCTGGATGAAAATTCGTTACCACCGCTG
Organism: Chryseosolibacter sp.; assembly: GCA_036402075.1. GTDB lineage: Bacteria > Bacteroidota > Bacteroidia > Cytophagales > Cyclobacteriaceae > Chryseosolibacter. The sequence continues at coordinate 26,201 of DASWTP010000123.1, forward strand.
CATACGTACAAGTCGAGATCGCGGTCACCATCTGCATCGAAGAACAGGCTGCCTGCATCTTCTGAAGCCTTATCCTCCTCTAGCAATTTTTCATTCGTCTTGCGGAAAGTTCCTGACGATGTCTGCACATACAATGCGCTTGCCTGATCCTTTGGTGCACCGATGTAAAGATCTTCCAAACCGTCTCCATTCACATCACCCTTCGACACGCGCGGGCCTTCAGTACTTATCATATGGTAGGTTAGGGGATCCCGATCAAAATCGACAAAAATGTTTTCATGCTGTTCAAAGTCAAGCCCTGCACGGTCAGCAACTTCTCGCAACAACGGTGGCTTAACTGCTTTGGGTTTCCCACGAATCATCTTGCCGTCTTTCTGCGCAAGCTTCAACGTCTGGTTCGTTTTCACAGAATCTAATTCCGTAATTTTTCCATCCGGCCAGCGCACAACAATCTTGTTAACGATTTGAATTTTGCCAAGCCCAACATTAGGACGATGGTCAACAGTTGATTCGAATCCTCTTATCGGCATCTGCTCGATAAAAATTGTACTATCTCCGGTTTCGATCGTAATGGTTGTCCCGAATGCAAAAGTATTTTTACCCTCGCCAGCCAGCTCAAATTTCAAAAAATGATTTTGTGGGTTGAGCGTATTTGTCTGGTTAATAAAAATTTCGCTTTCAGCATTCACACTGCTCACTACAAGGTCAAGATCTCCATCGTTGTCGAGATCACCATAGGCGGACCCATTCGAAAAATTGGGTTTACCCAGGCCAAATTCTTTCGCCCGGTTTTCGAAACGAAGACCTCCCCTGTTATGGAAAGCAAAATCGGGAACCGGGTTAGAAGGAATGATTTCCGTGAGCTTTTTGTAATCCACCTTCTTATTGGAGATAACGGCTTTGACAAATTCTTCATTGCTGGCGTAGGCAAGGAAGTCCTGATTGGTTAGGTCCTGGTAAATTCCGTTCGCAACAAAAATGTCTTTCAAACCATCATTATCCATGTCGAATAAAAGCGCGCCCCAGCTCCAGTCAGTTGCTTCGACACCACATAACCGAGCTATCTCGCTGAACGTGCTGTCCCCATTGTTTAGCTGAAGTGTATTTCGGTTGAATTGATGATAATAATCGTTCTGCAGGTTGTATTGATAACGGTTCCAATCCTCAAACGTTGTTATTGTTTTGATGCGGGAATTCTCCGCAGGCAACATATCGGTTACAAACAGGTCAGGCCAGGCATCGTTATTAATATCGGCCATGTCAGCTCCCATTGCAGCCGCGCTGACACTATTCATTTGACTCGTGAGTGTTTCGGTAAAGGTGCCGTTCTGATTGTTGAGATAGAGGTAGTCGCGCTCAAAGAAGTCGTTGGAAACATAAATGTCCTGCCAGCCGTCTTTGTTTACATCGCCTACTGTCACACCCAGCCCAAAGCCGATCACACTTCCGTAAATGCCGGCTTCTTCACTGACATCAACAAAACGGTTCCCATCATTGCGCATCAGCTTATCTCCCCCGAGCATATCTCGTTTGGTACGTTCATTCTTACGGAGGTTAAAACTTCCGATCGCTTGATAAGAATTGTTAAGTACGTACAAATCAAGATCGCCATCCAGATCGTAGTCAAAAAAGGCTGCATGTGTTGTGTATCCCTTGTCAGCCACACCATACTCAGCAGCTTTCTCAGTGAAGGTGAGATCGCCATTGTTAATAAACAGCTCGTTCTGCTTGTCCGGATCGGCTTCAACGTTTCCAGAGCTGCAGAGGTAAATATCAAGCAGACCATCTCCATTCACATCAGCCATGGCCACGCCTGTTGACCAGTTCTGTCGGCCAGCAACTCCAGCTTTTTCTGTGATATCTTCAAAATGAAGGTTTCCCTTATTAAGAAAAAGCTTATTGTGGATGAGATTTCCGGTGAGATAAATATCGATCAGTCCATCGTTATTGATGTCTCCCAAGGCAACACCGCCCCCGTTATAAAAATTACGATAAGTGTAAATGTTAAACTTTTGGTCGAACTGCAGCTTGTTTACAAACCGGACACCACTCTCATCAGAGTCTAATTTTTTGAACAAGGTATTAGCGGCTTGCTCATTCTCGTTACGGCAACCGACAAGCAACGTCAGGCAGGCCGCAACAACGGACGCGAGGTAAAATCTTAAATACTGCCGGATGCTCATTACTTTTGTTCGTTCTCTTTCTTCTGCTGGTTTTTCAGAGCCTCAGCAACCTTCATGTCTGTGAAGACCGCCATCACAAACTGGTCGTCCTTTTTAAACAGGTTTATTCTGCGCTTTCCATCAAAGCGGACGTAAACTTTCCCCTGCACCGGATGATCCATCTCCCGAAACTCTCCACCGTACCATTTCTTGAAAACCCCAACCATGTCAACAAGTAAGGAATCTGCCCAGTAGCGCTTGTTCCAGGGCGCCCACTTATCATAGGTAAACGTCACAGGCATTTCATAAATTTTTCCCTCATGAAATGACGGGTAAAACCTCATGATGACGGAGTCTTCCAATGCATTCGTCAGATGGTATTCAACATTCTGATTGGTAGGTCCGTGTGTCAGGATCTTCTGCTTGTTCAGGTCCCAGCAGTGCTTATAGAACGCGCGGTCTTCCATCCCCAGCGAAATGCCCAGGAACAAGCTGTCAGAGGTTTTTGTCTGCGCACCTTCCCACTCCTTTCGACAACTCGTAACCATTATCGCGAAGCAAACCACGGAACCGATCGTCAGCAAAACACTTATCTTTTTCATTATTTTTATTTTCACTTTTTGATTAACACTTCAATTGAGTCATTATTTCTCGCCACAATGATAGCAGGTTCACCTTTCAATTGTATCGCCCGCGCTTCCCGCATCTCCCCGTGGATGACAACACCTGACTCCTGGTGCGACAACACGGCAAACTTACCGTTTCCATCGCCTTTCAACAGCAGACCATATGAAGCTTGATAAATTCCTGCTTCAGGTTTCGATCTCGTTTGATTTCCACCCAGCAAAATATCTGGAATTTTGTCACCGTCAAAGTCGTTTACCGCGATCGCGTATATCGGTGTGATCTGCGCGAGTCCTGGTAACGGAATTTTTTCAAAAGTGCCATCTTTCTTGTTAATCCAGGCCGAGGACTGAAAATCAGATGCATGAAGAATGACCGCATGCTCAAGTTGCTCTTTCGAGAAGATGTCGTTAATTCCCTGCTCTTTGTAGTTGCGGTAGTGCAGGTATTTTTTCCGAAGCGATGGAATCTGCTTTACAAGATCGTTGCGCAAAACCATGGGCAGCGACTTCCCGTCTGAATAGCGCGTTAAAATATGCTCTACGGAGCCATTCCTGTCAAAGTCGTTAACATACAGTTGAACGGGTTCATCTTTCGAAGCCCTAAACCTGGAGTTTAATCCATGATTGCCCGTTACAAAATCGGTAAATCCGTCACCGTTGAGGTCAGCCACCTCGAGTGCGCGATACCAGCCTTCAGTGTCACCAAATGTATTCCGCTGGAGCTCCAGCTTGCCTTGTCTATTCAAGAACAGCGTAATGCCCATCCAGTCGCCAACCACCAATAGATCCAAATATCGATCGTTGTTCACGTCAATCCACCGCGATGCCGTAATCATGCCCATCTCCTTCATTGCCGGTGCGAGGGAGGCTGTCTCGTTTCGAAATTTTCCTTTGCCATCGTTCGTCAGGAGATAACCATTGGCCGGCACGCCATACAAGAGTGGTACCACCCGGGCCCCTACGAACAAATCCTGGTCGCCATCGTTATCGAAATCTGCCGCGGAAACGGTTGAGGTACTTTCAAAGCGTTCAACAATTGGTAGCAGCTGGCTGCTTTTCTGAAAACGTCCCTTGCCCCGGTTGAAATACAACCGACTTGCAAGCGCGGGAGAACTTGATGAAAACTCGGTCCCTCCGCTTGCCACATATAAGTCGTTTTGTCCATCATTGTCGGCATCGAAGATCACGCAGTCAGTATCTTCTGATTCTTTATCTCCATCAAAAACTTCCTGGGACACTTTCGTGAACGTTCCCGCCCTTTGCTGGATAAAGAGTGAACCTGCTTGCCCTTTCGCACCACCAACATAAAAATCATCCAACCTGTCATTGTTGATATCACCAACGCAAAGGCAAGGCCCCTCATTTGAACTCATTGTAAACAGCAATGGATCGCGATCAAAATCCACGTACGGATTTTCCCGATGAAGGAATCCGATACCTGTATTCAGCTTCTTAAAAAGTGATTTTCTTTCCTGTTCCAGAGTGGCCTTCGGTGATTTAACTGACTCGCTTTGTCTCACCTTCACAACCTGAGCGACTGCAACGTCCTTGAGAACCGATTTGCGATCATCCGGCCATTCCACTACCAGGGAATCAATTTTTGAAACATTACCAACACCGAAAAGCGCACGCGTGTCGATGCTTGACATAAATCCCCGCATGGGATTGATTTCCTGATAATATCGTTGGCTTCCGGCAAACACGGTAATCTTAGAGCCAATGCCAGAAGTATTCCGACCCTGCCCCTCCAATTGCACTGTAATTGACTTGCTATTGGGAGCCAGTATGTTTGAACGATTTTCATACACGAATGATGGCATGTTCACATTACTCAGCACAAGATCAAGGTCACCATCATTGTCCAGGTCCGCATAAGCCGAGCCGTTCGAAAACGTGGCGTGATCTAAACCGGAAGACTGTGCAACGTTGCTGAAGGTGAGGTCACCATTGTTCTTAAAGAGGTAATTTTGAATCGGGTTGGAAGGAATCGAATCAACCAGTCGCTTCATTACACGCCTCTCCTTGCGGAGAATCTCGCGGACCATTTCAGGATTCCCAATAAAATTTACGTAATCCTGGTCGAGCAGGTCCTTGTAAATTCCATTGGCAACAAAGATGTCTTTCAGCCCGTCATTGTCCATGTCGAAAATCAGCGCACCCCAGCTCCAGTCGGTAGCATGCACACCGGCATAACGCGAGATCTCGCTGAACGTTCCGTCACCGTTGTTTAATTGAAGAACGTTCCTGCTGAATTGATGGTGGTAACCATTCTCAAGATTCATCA
>DASWTP010000124.1:0-3485 GCA_036402075.1 Chryseosolibacter sp.
CAAGCTGAAGTAGTGCGTAACTTCAATAAAGTAGCAGGATCACTGAGTTATCGGTACGCTACCGACTTTCACTTCAAAACAACCGATGCAGACGGCTACGCAACCATTGTGTCTGTCAGCACCTTTCTCAGAGACGGAAAACTCTTCGTGCTTGCCATTGACAGCCGTGATTGTGGCGCATAACGATGTCTCGTGAAACTATCGGAATGCACGTAACGAACAGTTTTCGGCAATTTTATGGAATCGCGAGCGGAAATGAATCTTTGAGTAGGTTTTACTTTTGTGTAAATTCAACTCATCATGAAGGCTATTGCATCTATCCTGATTTTCGTGATCGCGACCAGTGCGACTGCTGCGGATGCAAACATCGATTCACTTAAGAAGCTCGGCCGTGCAGCCTTAATCGATCTCGCAGTTAAAAAATTGGACGACAAGCGTTTCGATCCCAAACAATATGATCGGATCACCGTGAAGGCGACCAAGTCTGAACTACTCGTTGAATTTGCCCTGTCCGTTAGAGTCGAACGCCCTGGCGACTGTTACTTTGCGTTTGTTTGGGTTCCCCTTGCTGGAATGGGCACAATGGGTATGGGCGACCGGGCGTGCAAAGAAGGCTCGTATTACAAAGGACGGAAACGCGACAAGAAACATATTGCCTTCGTACTTGATGCCATCAATAAAAGTAAGCAGGTAGGGCGCTTCAAAGACAATCAGGTACCCGCTGGAACAACATTGACTATCATTCCGGAAAAGGATGTATACAAGGTTGGCATTGCTGACGAAGGGATGCACATCGGATTCAATATGGATAAACGCACCGGTGATATCTCGGATGTGAAACGCCTGTATTATGAACGGATTCGTGACAAAGAACCAAGATGGCATATCATAACAGACTAGTTCGTTTCCACTTCAGCAAGTACAAGCAATGTTGCACATTACTCTGTTTCCTGATTTCTTTTATGTCGAACGCCACGGATCCGAAGATAGATTCTCTTAAGAAGCTCGGCAGAAGTGCCTTGATTGAAATGGCGGTCGCAAAGATGGCAAAAGACTACCCTGATTTCGATCACACACAGTATGACCGAACCTTTGTCAAGGCAAACGACAAGTCACTGATTGTGGAATTTCAGCTATCGGTGGCCATTAAACGCGGAAGATCCTGCTACTACGATGTGGTTTGGGTCGCATTGGCGGGTCACGGATCGGGCGCTAGCACCCAAGGTTTTTGCGATGACGTTAAATATTATAAACGTACAGATCGCGACATGAATGTAACGACCTTTGTTTTCAACGCGATCAACAAAAGCGATAAAATAGGCGATATCAAAGACAACAAGCTTCCGTCTGGAACAAAGATGACCATCCGCGCCCGTGGTCTTTACTACCATGTGGAGACGTCCAGCTGGAGCACACATTCAAACTTCCGCGTCAATAAAATCACTGGCGGCATCTCGGGAGCACGGCACAAGCACTACATGCGCAGGCGAGACGAGAAGCCTGAATGGGAGTATATTGGAGACTGATCGCTATTGGTTTGCAATGACAAACAAATTTTCATGTCATGACAAAATATCACTTTATCATACTATTTACTCTCGCTAACCTGATGGCCCACGCAACTGATCCGAAAATCGATTCTTTGAAAAAATTGGGAAGAACGGCACTGATAGAACTTGCTGTAAAGAAAATCAATAACCCTGCTTTTGATCCACAGCAGTACGATCGCATTATTGTTAAAGCGAATAAGGAGTCGCTGATTGTGTCGTTCGGACTATCGGTGGTTGTGAAGAGTAAACAAATATGTTATTACGATGCGGTGTGGGTTGCGTTAGCCGGAGAAGAAATGAGTGGCGGAAGCATTCAGGGCGTTTGTGCAGAAACCCCGTACTTCACACGAACAAAAGAACTGCAGGAAAAGATTGATGCTGTGTTTGAGGCAATCAATAAAAGCACCGAAGTCGGCCATGTACCTGATAAGAGATTACCTGACGGAACTTCCATGGAAATTACCGAACACGACAGCTACTATTACGTGGAGACGTCAAGCTGGTCAACCTATTCGCATTTTAAAGTAGATAAGAATACGGGTAAAATTTCAGAGGCGGGTCACAAACACTACGCCCGAGATCCCGATGAAGAAGAACGCTGGGAAATCATAGACTAGGTTCGCGAACGCTACCGTACTTGCAGTGCCTGGGTGACACGAATGTCGGGCCCCGCCAAACTACCTAACCTGCTCCCGCCTTACTCCATTCAATAATTTCAACTACCGTTCAATAATTCGCGATCTGCCCACACCGTTGTGTGTCTCCCGAAACATGTTCGATTGTATTGTATTCTCGCGGTTTTGCAATTTTTCTCACCATCGGCCTAAAAAAAATATCGCCCGGGCATGAATTTTTGTTTCGCAGAAATTTGGCAGCTTCAATCCAGATTAACCAATTAACCGAAACAACCATGAGAAAATTCATCTTGCTTTCTTATGCCGCACTGATGCTGATGGTGAACGGATGCGAAGACGTATCGCTCACCAATTCATCTAATGCTTCTAATGAAGACATTGCCCGAGGCAGTACGCAGGCAATTACTGCGGCTGCTGCTACTCCGATTTCTATTTACGGATCATGGCACTGTGGCAACGATGCCTGCACATGGGCAACTGTAAGAACCGTTGCCGAGTTCGACTCAAAAAATCACTGGCTGATCGACCGCGGGGACGGACGCCCTTCTGTCAACCTTGTGGTGTTGAGTTTTGTAAATCCATTAAAACTGCTGAACAAGACGACCGATGCGGGAAACCTGAACGGTGTTCCGCGCGGCATGACGCCAGACATTGTGAACTACTTTAAAAGTCGTGGCATACGTGTGATGCTCTCCATTGGCGGTATCACCTATACGGATGACTGGAATGCAGCCCTCGCAGCGAATCCTACACAATTTGGCTTAAACGCGGCTCAAGTTGCGCAACAACTGGGTGTAGGAATCGAAATCGATTATGAAGAAAACACCAGCCCGAATCTCTCGGGATTGCAGGCTTTCATCGATGCGTATCGCTCTGTAATTCCTTACGATGCTACCGGTGCCAACCACGCTGCACGCCTGACCATCGACCTGGCTGCAGGAGATCGATGGCTGATCGGCATCTGCCGGGAAGCTACCGCGAAATGGCTGACGACTACCAACCCGGTGCTGGATTATGCCAACGCCATGGTAACCTCAAGGCAACTGAGCGCCTCGCAGACGACCGCCAACTGGCAGGAACACGTAGATGGAAAATCTAACTTCTCCCCTGTTATCCTTCCGTTGGCTCCGGCTAAGTTTACCGGTGCAATGTATCTGGTGGATGGACGCTCTCCATCAGAAGAATGTACAGACTTCAACGCATCGCTGCAGAAAGCTGTGGGCAACTATGTGCAGACGGTAGCACCTAACGGTGCCGGTACAACTTCAGGGATGCTGGGTATGATGTTCTGGGCCTCGGA
>DASWTP010000125.1:0-11181 GCA_036402075.1 Chryseosolibacter sp.
CCCTCGACATCAATTTCCAGAAAATACTTTTTGTAGACAATTACTGCGATGTTGATCATCGCAAACAAAAATGAGAGCAAGCCTAAAATAAAGGTGATGTAAAGGGGTCGATGGGAGAGCGATGTGATGATCTCGACCCCCCGCTTGACCTTTTTTCGAAAGGTGTACGTGGAGGCACCCTTAAATCCTTTAGTAACGGCCACACTTTCCTGGTTGAAGCCAGCCATCACAAAAACTCCCCACAGATCCAGCTCCTTCTCAGTAAACGTTTTAATAGCTTCAATATACCGCCTGCTCATCACTCTGGCCGTTAGTGTATCGGCCGGATATTTTATTGACGAAAGGTAAGAGAGCAACGTATAGAAAAATCGTCCGCTGTTTCGCTCAAACCATCCACCTTTTCGTTTCACCTGAACGCCATAAACAACATCCAGGGACTCATTCGTTAGCAATTTCTCCCAAAATACTTTCAGCAGTGACGGATCTTCTTCCAGGTCACAATCAATCAAAAACACATAGTCGCCCCTGGTGTGCTGCAAACCGGTCATAATGGCCCGTTGATGTCCGAAATTCTTCGACAATTCGATGACATGGACGTTTGCATCAATCTGTTGAATTTCAAGAGCAATCCGCAACGAGTCATCAGGAGACCCATCATCAACGAAAATGATTTCATATGTCAGATCCAATTCTTTGATGGCACTGACGGTTTTGAAATAGAACTCATGCAAATAGTTGCGCGAGTGATACATCGTAGTGATAACACTGAGTTTCATTGATTGGAGAATTTCATGTAATCACGGGCGTTGTTTCCCACATTGAATATCAAGTCAAGTATACTAACGGCATGAACAAACGGAGGATATAGCTGCGGATACTCAGGATAGCTCTCATAGTCCATCCATTCGACACGCAGGCCCTCTTGTTCAAAGAGATCGGTTCGAAGATACTTTTTTGCCGCGGGACCTGAAAGGTAAACTTGCGCACCCGCCTGTTTGCAAAGACTCACCAGTCTCTCAGTGGGATCTCCGTTCAAATTGTATTGAGTTGAATCGCTGATTTCTGTTTCGATGCCGACAATCCCGCAGATGTGGTTGATCAGCCAACGGTTGATCTCACTAATCCGTGTCAATGACGAAGTTGAATAAAATTCTTCCAGCGGCTCGCTATGCGTCTTAAAAAAGGGCGCTTTGCTGTAGTTGCTCTTGATCGCATTCCAGTTCTTCCTGCCCCAGTTCGTGAATGTCACCTCGGTTTCTGAAATTTTCTGCGACAATTTTTTTTGAGAAACAGGAATCGTGAGCCATTGAACGCCTGTCGGGGTTTTAATTCTATTTCGATTCCGCCAATCATTTTTTGTGTATTGAACTTCATCGTAAACGATGAACTCATCCACTAGCCCAATGATATCGAAGTAGCCTTTCCAGGGAATGTAATTGGATTGAAGTATGGCAACTTTTTTACCGGGCATGGGAATAATTGTTTCCTGAGACCGGTGTGTCGTCAGGTTTGCCGAGACGTTTCGGAATAGGTAAAATGGACCTTATACTGTCATAATTTCAGCCTCTTTCTTCTTCATTAACCCATCAATTTTGGCAATGAATTCGTCTGTAAGCTTTTGAACTTTTTCTTCGGCATTCTTCACATCGTCTTCCGAAACGCCTTTTATTTTCTTAAGCTGTTCGTTGATCTCTTTGCGGATGCTTCTTACGCTTACTTTGCCATGTTCGCATTCGCCTCCAACCTGCTTCACAAGCTGGCGCCTGCGCTCTTCGGTCAACATCGGAATGTTGATGATCACCTGCTGGCCATCGTTTTGCGGATTCAGCCCCAGGTTTGCATCGCGAATCGCTTTTTCAATTTCATGGATCAGGCTTTTTTCCCAAGGCTTGATGAAGATCGTTCGCGCGTCCGGAGTAGTCATCGATGAAACCTGGTTCAGCGGAGATTGCGCTCCATAATAGTTAACTGAAATTCCATCAAGCATTGAAGGATTAGCTTTCCCCGCCCTGATCTTAGTGAGCTCAGCCGCTACGTGGTTGAGCGCTTTGCTCATCAGGTCCTTTGCTTCATCAATGTATAACTCAAGTTCTTCCATAAACCTTGAAATATTCTATGTGTTAGCTGATTAATGTTCCGGCTTCTTCGCCATTCACCACTTTCAACAAATTTCCTTTTTTGTTCATGTCAAAAACGATGATCGGGAGTTTGTTTTCCTGGCAAAGGGTGAAAGCGGTCATGTCCATGATATTGAGATTTTTCTCATACGCTTCCTGGAAGCTGAGATTCTTGAAACGCGTAGCTGTTGGGACTTTCTCCGGGTCTGCTGTGTAAACACCGTCCACGCGCGTGCCCTTCAACACAACGTTCGACTGAGTTTCGATTGCGCGCAATGCGGCCGTTGAATCGGTCGTAAAATATGGGTTTCCAATACCGGCTCCGAATATTACAATCCTGCCTTTCTCCAGGTGACGAATGGCCCTTCGCCTGATAAATGGTTCGCAAACCTGTTCCATCTTAATACCTGACATCAGGCGGGTGTACATACCGTGTCGTTCGAGTGCGCTTTGCAATGCCATTCCGTTTACCACGGTAGCAAGCATGCCCATGTAATCACCCTGAACGCGGTCGATACCAAGTGCCTCGGCCTGGCCGCCACGAAAAATATTTCCGCCTCCAATCACAATGGCGATCTCCACGCCTTTCTCCCGAATGGCCTTTATCTCTTCACTGTACTGTTCCAAAACGGCCGGATCGATATTGGTGGTTTTGTTCTTCCCCTGCAGGGCTTCGCCACTTAGTTTTAAAAGAATGCGCTTATATTTCATTGTATCGTTTTCGGCCTGATGTTTTCCCGCTCCATGACCGAACGGGCATTTTCAAACTGTGCAAATATAGACAAGTAATAAAAATAGCGAGGTTCAAAATTCAATCAGAACCTGATTTTTTTCCACGCTGTCGCCTTTTTTGGCCTTCACGGATTTTACCGTTCCTTCCCCTGGCGCTTTAATTATATTTTCCATCTTCATAGCCTCCAGAATGAGCAAGGGGTCGCCAGCTTTCACAGTATCTCCAGCGCTTACCTTCAAGTCGATAATCAAGCCTGGCATCGGGGCTTTGATCACAATTGCCCTGTTAGACGCACCCCCATTCATCCCCATTTTTTCTAGTAAGAGATCGAAGCGATCCTTTACCGTGACCGGAACGATCTTGCCATTGATTTTGATAGAAAATGATTTGGTTGCATAGTCGGCCTTAACCACCTCAGCCCGAAAACTCTGGCCTTTAAAAAGGATGTGAAAGTATCCATCCGACACCGTTACAAGATTCCAGTCAATCTGCTCATTATTGATTGTTAAACCATTTTCTGAATGACTGATCTCGAATTTTGACTGGTTTGCCGATGCTGTATACATGCTGGCAAATATGCAGATTCTGAATGATCTGACGCCATTTTAGCTCGCAATTTTCAAGTCAATATTTCGTGATTCAACCGACTGATTTGATTATTTCATTTTTTCCATCATACCTTTGTCACGCTGATAATCGGATTTGCGATAGCTATCGGGAGCGGTTATTGGTATTTATTACTAGGGGTGCCTAAAAATAACGGGCTGAGATTATACCCATTGAACCTGATGCCGGTAATGCGGCCGAAGGGAGGCAGTTTTCCGCTGAAATTAGCGGAAGAGGTTAAACGTAAGCAATGCATTCCCCTGTGTGTTGCGGGTTTAAACCAAACAAAAACAATGTTCAACTATTTTTTGTCGGCAGCATTTGTGCTGCTTTCGCTCACAGCCGCGGCACAGCACCGGCTAACGGGCATCGTGCGTGATGCTGAAAATCAACGTGCACTTCCGGGTGCCACAGTGCTCATTTCAAATCTCAATCGACTGGAGATCGCTGTCACCGATCCGTTTGGAAGGTATGAATTCAAGAACCTTTCGAACGGAACCTTCACACTAAAAGTAACCTTCGTTGGTTACAGCGAAAAATCGGAAACAGTGGAAATCTCTTCCGATGCAACGCACAACGTTTTGTTGGAAGAAAGAGCAATTATCACAGATGAGGTGGTTGTCAATGCCACCCGCGCCAACCAGAAAACACCTACAACGTTCTCTACTGTGGACAAGGAGCAGATTCAGAAGCAGAACTTCGGACAAGACCTTCCTTTCCTGCTTAACTGGACACCTTCCGTGGTCACCACCTCCGATGCAGGTACAGGTGTGGGTTATACCGGAGTTCGTATTCGCGGAAGCGATGCCACGCGTGTGAATGTTACGATCAACGGTATTCCATACAACGACAGCGAGTCGATGGGGACGTTCTGGGTAAACATCCCCGATATCGCTTCCTCAACCCAAAGTGTACAAATCCAGCGCGGTGTTGGTACCTCAACCAATGGTGCCAGTGCTTTTGGCGCCACGGTGAATGTTCAAACCAACAGGCGTAATGACGATGCATACGCAGAGGTCACGAACGCGTATGGGTCGTTCAGCACGCGGAGGCACTCACTAAACTTTGGAACCGGCCTTCTGGATAACAAGTGGGTTTTTGACGGCCGGGTGTCGCGCATTGCTTCAGATGGTTTCATCGACCGGGCTTTCGCAGATTTGAAGTCATATTATTTCGCGGGAGGTTACTATGGAAAGAACACCATGCTGAAGGCAATTGTGTTTGGCGGGTCGGAGCGAACCTATCAAAGCTGGTATGGTGTCCCTGAGTCCAGGCTGAAGAATGATGTTGAGGCGATGAATACAACCGCCATCAATGAAGGATGGAATGAAATTCAAACGGAGAATTTGCTTTCCTCTAACAGTAGAACCTTCAATCCCTACCTATACGAAAACCAGGTAGATGATTACAAGCAAGATCATTACCAGCTGCATTTTTCGCAGAATCTCGCGGAAGGTGTAAATCTCAATACCGCGGTGCACTACACACCAGGTCAGGGTTTCTATGAAGAGTACCGCTATGCGAACGATTTCGAGAATTATGGCTTGAACCCCGTAATGATTGGCGACTCACTCATTGAGTCCACTGACCTGATTCGAAGACGCTGGCTTGACAACGACTTTTACGGATTTACCTATGCCTTGAATATTGACAAGGCGAAATGGAACCTGGTGTTTGGAGGCGGCTGGAACGAATACGATGGAGATCACTTTGGTGAGATCATCTGGTCGCAAATCGCGGTAGTTCCGCAGGGCTATCGCTATTATTTTAGTACAGGCGAGAAGAGGGATTTCAACACGTACCTGAAAATGAATATTGATCTTACTCCCCGCCTGAACGGGTTCATCGACCTCCAGGTTCGTAACCTGAGCTACAACGCAGCAGGAACTGATAACCGCTTGTCAAATTTCACAATTGATCAACGGTACACCTTCTTCAATCCTAAATTCGGGTTGACCTACTCTGCTAACGATCACAACCAACTGTATGCTTCGTATGCAATCGGCAATCGCGAGCCGGTGCGTGATGACTTTGTCGACAATCCGGGAAAAACGCCAAAGCATGAGACGCTTCGAAACCTTGAAGCCGGTTGGCGGAACAGTGGGAGCATGCATCGCTTGCAAGTGAATTACTACCTCATGGATTATAAAAATCAACTTGTGTTGACCGGTGAAATCAACGATGTGGGCGCTTCTGTCCGCACGAATGTGGATAAGAGTTACAGGACGGGTATAGAGGTTGACGGATTAATCAAATTGTCGAGGAGCCTCACCTGGAATGCCAATCTGACGCTAAGCCAGAATAAGATTGCTGAGTTTAACGAAGTGCTTTACGACTACGGTGAAAATTTTGATGAATACAACGTTGTTGAGAACAGCTACCCAAACACTGATATTTCGTTCTCGCCCGCAGTGATTTTTGGATCTGGCCTTTCGTTGAGCCCATTAAAGAATTTTGAAATCACGTGGTTGTCGAAATTCGTGGGTAAGCAGTACCTGGATAATACGTCAAATGAAAGCCGGAGCCTCGATCCGTACTTCATCAACGATTTACGATTGTCATATGTGTGGCGACCACAAGTTGTGCGCGAAGTTAATTTCAGCCTTCTCGTAAATAACCTGTTGAACGAGCAATACGAGTCGAACGGGTATACGTGGGGTTATCTTGCCGGCTCAACAGCGTTCCGTGAAAATTACTACTTCCCGCAAGCCGGCACCAACTACATGGCGATGGTCAGTATTAGGTTTTAAGTCCAGATTAATAGCCTACGGACTCAGGATCCGGTGAACGATCCTGAGTCCCAATCGGCTTGTCGTCTGACTAACTTATTCTTTTTTCAACCTCCCAAATTCCAATTCGTCCGGTTAACTTAGCGGCTCATTTACAAATTGAGATGGGCCGGGCATATAATTTCAAGCGATTCATTGTTTCCTTTTTGCGCCTCACGCGTGTTTGGAACCTGATCATCCTTGCGATTGCCCAATACTTTACCGCGATTATGCTCATTGATCGCGCTAACGTTTTCGATATCCGGTTTTTCCTGCTTGTCATTTCCACCGGCTTGATTGCAGCTGCGGGTTACATTATCAACGACTATTACGACATTAAAATAGACCTGATCAATAAACCTGAGCGCGTGATTATCGGCAAGGGAATCACCAGGCGTTATGCTATCCTTTATCATACCTTGCTTTCACTTGCAGGCGTTGCGATCGGTACATACCTGAATTGGAAAATTGGCGTTTTGAATTTTGGTGCCGCATTTCTGCTATGGTGGTATTCCAACAGTCTTAAAAGACAGCCACTTATTGGTAACGTTGTAGTAAGCTTGCTCACTGCACTCGCTATTGTTATTGTGGACTCACTTTACAAAACCGGCAACACGCTTATCTTCATTTATGCCGCCTTTGCGTTCTTCATCACCCTCATCCGGGAAGTGATCAAAGACATGGAAGACCTGAAAGGCGATGACACATTCGGTTGTAGAACGCTCCCGATCATTTGGGGAATGCGGAAGACAAAATATTTTATTTATGCTGTGTTATTGGTGTTTTCTTTGACGGTGGTATTCCTGGATGTATTCTATGTGGATCTGCCAGAATATTATTTTTTACTTTTCTTGTTTGTTCCGCTGCTCTTCCTGTTGATAACGCTGATACAAGCGGACACCAAACGGGATTATGCGCGCCTCAGCAACTTTTGTAAGATCATACTTTTGCTGGGCGTTTTTAGTATGGCATTCTTATGATCCATTTTACGTTTCTTTGTCGATAGAATTCCCACATGCCATCGCACGCACATCGAATCGCAATTTTCGCATCAGGCAACGGCTCGAATGCTGAAGCCATTATCCAGTACTTCAAAGGCCATAAATCGATCAAAGTGGCATTGGTCTTGTCTAACAATCCGGATGCTTACGTGCTGGAACGTGCGAAGGCAGCTGGCATCCCGGCACACAGATTCACGCGTGAAGAATATAAGCAGCCAGGGAAAGTGTTAGAGTATCTTTCACAGGGAGGCATTACGCACATTGTGCTCGCTGGCTTCCTTTGGCTGGTTCCGGAATATCTTATCAAATCATATCGCGACAGAATTGTAAACATTCATCCTGCGTTGCTTCCGAAATTCGGGGGAAAGGGAATGTATGGTAGCCGCGTTCATGAAGCGGTAAAGCTTGCCGGTGAGAAAGAAACCGGAATTACGATTCATCTCGTCAATGAGCATTACGATGAAGGCAGGGTGCTCTTTCAGAAAAGCTGCCCTGTTGAAACGCACTTCTCCGCAATGGACATCGCCAAATGCGTGCTGCTGCTGGAGCATAAGCACTACCCGGAGGTAATTGAAAAGTGGGTTCTGGGTTAGGAGCCACCAAGCCACCAGGGCTCAATGGAGCCCAACCCTATTGGGAAGCCTTCAAGGAAGCGACTTATGCCTTGTCCCTACGCATTAGGTATTTCAGCGTAGGCTCTGACCGGGAAAGTGCCAACACCTTTAAACTTTGGTGGCACTGCGTTAAAAATAAATTTGTCCGGCAATTGATTCAGGTTACACATGTGCTCGCAGATTAAGATGCCAGCCTTGAGCAGGATGGTGTGTGCAGGCCTGCGGTTTGTTCGTGTATCATCAATGTTATGCGAGTCGATGCCCACCAGCCCGGCCTTCAGATCACGCAGGAATAACGCGGCTTCTTCAGTCAGGAAGGGATGATTCTCAAAATATTTCTCCGTTCGCCAATGCAAGCTCCAGTTTGTATTGATCAGAACGGCTTTTCCTTTCAGGTTTAAGCCTTCAAAGTATTTCTTGCCAACTTCAATTCCATCTTTAAAGTCGGCACGAACAACAATGCCGTCAAGGTGCGCAAAACGTTTCAGTTCCACCTGGCTCAGATCATCACCATCCTCATACCGGTGAAAGGGGCAATCGACATACGTTCCGGTGTTCGACACCATTTCGATTTTTCCGATCTGAAATTCAGTGCCGGCTTCGTAAAACTGTTTTGAGTTCTCGCGGCTTAAATAATCGCAGACCACTGGTGCAGGGAGCCCTTTGTAAGTGATCATGCCGTCTTCAATGGTATGACTGAGGTCGATTAGTTGTGTCATTTAGCTTTGGAGGTCGGGGGTATGAGTTGAAAGTCCTCGCCTTTCGGAAAGTTTTCAAAAATGTGGCGGATGAATTCGCCCGGAACAGCAAGTTTCCTTTTCGTAAGGTCAATCCACGCGCCATCGACATTAAGAATGGCGGCCAGGGTATTATCCTCTTTCATGAAAAGATGCCGAAGGCTCCACCGTCCATAATCTTCGGTTGTTTTTACAAGCTCTACTGTAATGCTGATCTTGTCCTCCAAAAGAATTTCGCGCTTGAAGATTGCTTCTTCGCGGAAAAGGATCGGACCCATCATCAACTCCTCAAGTTTTTTGGTTGTCAGTCCGCGCGAACTTAAAAAATTCATCCTCATCATGGCTGCATAGTCGTAATACACAGAGTGGCGAAGGTGTCGGTTGGCATCGATGTCGGACCAGCGGATTTGGATTTTCTCAGCGAAAGAGTTCATAGTCTAAACATAGCAAATTGGGATCAATTGCCGAAGACGTCAGCCCTTCGGCAATTGAATTCTAGGGCGTATTGATCTCATTAAAACCTTCCGGGGCAGGATCAGTCCAGCTCATGGGATAGTTTTTATCGACAAACTCAAGTGAATCGGTTGTCAGATAGAGCGGCCGGAAGGTATCGATCATGACCGCGAGTTCGTGTGTTTCTTTCGCTCCGATACTTTTCTCTACCGTTCCCGGATGCGGTCCGTGAGGCAATCCGCCCGGATGAAGTGTGAAAGAGCCACGCTCAATTCCTCTCCGGCTCATGAAATTTCCTTCAGCATAATACAGCACTTCATCGCTATCGATGTTGCTATGATTGTAAGGTGCCGGAATGGCTTGCGGATGATAGTCGAACAGGCGTGGCACAAATGAACAGATTACAAAATTATGCGCCTGGAAAGTTTGATGGACCGGTGGCGGCTGATGAATCCGTCCCGTGATCGGTTCAAAGTCATGGATAGAAAAAGCATAGGGCCACAAAAACCCATCCCAGCCAATCAAATCAAGCGGGCTATAGTCATACACGTACTGATGTAGGTAGCCCTGCTTTTTGATCTTCATCAGGAACTCGCCCCTGGTGCGTTCCGTAACTAATTCATGAGGCGGACGAATATCACGCTCACAGTACGGGGAGTGTTCGAGTAGTTGACCGAGTCCATTGCGATAGCGTTTCACGGTTTCAACGGGTGACGCTGATTCTACTATCAGTAATCGAAGCGGTCCGTCTTCGAACTCAAGTTTGTAAATAACCGTTCGCGGAATCACAACGTAATCGCCCTGGCGGATCTCAAGTTTTCCGAACTGCGAAATCAATACACCTCTGCCATCGTGAACATAGAGAACTTCATCACCTTCTGCATTCTTGTAGAAGTAATCCATCTTACGTTTTTGCGGAGAGCAAATTGAAATGGAACAATCGTTGTTCATGAGCAACACTTTGCGTGCACTCAAATAATCGTCTCCCGTAGTCAGTACTTTGGATGTATTCAAATGGGTTTGACGCAAATCGTATTTTTCAATTCGTTTGGGGCCGAATGGCACCGCGTCCTTCACCATCTTGATTCGAGTAGGCGGATTGATGTGATACAGGTTCGAATAGATACCGTGGAAGCCCTCAGAACTCACGAGCTCCTCTTTATATAAGGAACCATCCGGTTGACGGAATTGCGTGTGTCGCTTGGGCGGTATGTTTCCTAATCGATAGTAATACATAATCTTGTCTTTAGATTTTCAAAAGTAAGCATTAACTAAAACGATTGCATGAATTCCAAAGTCTGTTCTGCGAAATGCCGTTTGCCGAAATAAAAAATCCCGGCACCTGTAAATTGGCCGGGATTCGTGAATTTTATTCTAAGCTTTCCTACATCTTCGTTCGGTCAAGATCAGGGATCTTGTCGAAAACCTTCAATGCCTGCTGGAATACTTCGTTCGTCTCGTTGTATACTGGATAAAAGCCTTCATTGCCCCAGATCTTTCTGGCTATCTGGGCCTTCACATGGATTTTGAACAAGTCTTTTTTCTTGTTGAGCTCTTTATAGTCTGGTTTTACTTTGTTGCGCTCGCCAACCTTAACAAGCTCGGTGATCATCTGCTCGCTTACGTTGAACTTAGTCAGGTAATTCTCAAATCCTTTTTCTTCAAGTTCCTTCTTGTGGTCCTCCGCATACTTAAAAGTATACTCCTGGATGGCTGTCGATACGAACAACTCGTTGAGATAATGGCTGTTCAGCGTAGTATCAAGCGGTACGAAGTAGTCTGGCATAATTCCCCCGCCACCATACACCGTGCGGCCGTTGACGGTTGTATATTTCAATGAGTCGTTGAACTTTATACTGTCTGCATGAAAGAACTCGCCATGGTTATATCGGCTAATGATATCGCGGGAATATTCATCGCCATCTTCATAGGGCTTTTGAATTGAACGGCCGCTTGGCGTGTAATAACGCGATATGGTGAGTCGTAATTCTGAACCGTCAGTCAGGTCGAACGGAGATTGCACCAAACCCTTGCCAAAACTACGTCTTCCTACCAGCAGTGCGCGGTCATTGTCTTGCAAAGCTCCCGCCAGAATTTCGGAGGCGGAAGCGCTGCCTTCGTTAACCAGCACCACCAAGTCACCGGTCTCAAA
>DASWTP010000126.1:0-22614 GCA_036402075.1 Chryseosolibacter sp.
AAGCTTCGAAAAAGAAGAAGGCCAGGGCAAAATAATTGGCCCGTAACAAGGTCGCCAAGAAGAGACCGCACCAGCTGGCGACCTAGCCGCCTGAACCCTAAATCATGCAATCTGCTACTTGCCACCCTCTAGCACCACATACTTGATATTTTTGCGGTTAAAGGTATAGGAAAGGTGAACCTTCGCATCGTGTGTTTGAATGATGGCCGGATAACTATACTCGCCTGTAGTTCCATCTTCGAGCACAGCCACGTCTGTCCAGGTGGCACCGTCCTTCGATACAGCCACACGAAGTTTGCTCCGGCCGTTCCACCAATCCTTACCGGGAACATCGGGATTATACACAATCATCTGATGACCGTTGGTCAGGGTGACGGCATCGGTCCCTGCATTCGGATTGATCAGCGATGTGGGCGTAAGGGCGCTCCACGTGTTGCCATTGTCGAGCGAGGATGACTGCATAACGAAGCCTTGCTTGCTTCTGCACAATACCTGAAGCCTTCCGTCAGCGAACTTGATGATGCTAGGTTGGATGACATCGAACTTTCCTGCTGTGTCGATCGGGATATACGTCCACGTTCTTCCACCATCCGAAGAGCGTTCGACATGTGCACGCCATCGCGTGTCTGTCTCCGTGCTTGATGGCGAAAGAATTGCACCGTCTGGCAACTGAAAGGGTTTATTTTTGATGGGTCCAAGAATTCCAGGTGGAAGACGTCTTGGCGCAGACCAACTTTTCCCACCATTGGTTGACGTCTTCACCATGCCCCACCACTGCCGCGGATTCGGCCCCACCTTGTAAAAGAGAAAAAGCACACCGCCTTTTTCCTGGAATAGCACGGGATTCCACGTGGGAAATCGCAGGGAGTCATTGACAATACCATCAGCAACGGCAACGGGTTTGGTCCAGCTCTTTTTTTTGAGCGTGCTGCACCAGATTACAACATCGTTGCTCCCTTCGTGCGCACCTCCAAACCAGGCCATCATTATCTCTCCTGATCGGAGCGCTACAAGCGTTGAAGCGTGGCACTGGCTGAAGGGAGGATCAGCAACGACAAGGCCTTGCTTTACGATGGTCCACGCAGTTTGTGAAAACGTGAGCGGAGAACAAGACAGGCAGAACACAGTGAAGGCGAGAATAAATTTCATTACAGCATTATAATACATTTACAATGAATCCAGAAACGCAACTTTCAATGTCGGAGGAAGAACACGAGATGTTGCTCCATCACTAACTTTCAACCGATTGTCTTCAGGAACCCTAAAGATAGCCGCTTGCCAATAAGTGATTTGCATTTTCGATCAGAATGATCATAGCCATGTTGGTGACTAAGTCTGCGGTGTACGAGCTAAACGGAAGATGGCGTCTTCGTGCATTTGCCGGAATTTCTATATAACGAATTATAGACCAAAAAAGCGCACCAACTAAAGAATTTGGCCGCGTTTTGCATGTTCCAACTCACGCTTGGCGGCACTGAAAACAGCATTTTTTGCGTTATGAAAAATAAACTTCGTTTATTTTTCACCAGAGACGACTCCAAACCATTTGTGAGTTATCATATATGAAAAGGGCCATGTTAAAATCATGCCAACGAATTCGTGGCCTCTCATAAATGATGTTTTATTTGATGACTACGTCACATGTGGGAAAAACCCTGATGCAATCCGCTTACGGTGATCGTATATTGTTTAAGGCCTTTTCTTAAACAGATAGAACAGGGGGTCATAAAATTTATGAAACCGTCAGTAAGTATTTCAACCGATATTCAGATTCCGAAAGTAGAGATTCATTTTGGCAAATCAATATATACACTCACTGGTTCATGGACGACCAGGGCAGAAGAAAATAGCGTAGGCAAGCTCGACTTAAACAAGCTCAACTTATCCTTCGATACACTAATTACAATCAACAGGGTGAATCACCTTATTCATCCGGACGATGCCAGGCAATTTAAAACACTTGTTCAGGCTAACGCTGGCAACAGCGCGTTCAATTGCGAATTGAGGGTGATTGGTCCCGACCGCGAAGCACGTTGGCTCCAGGGAAGTGACGTAAAGCGAATCGAGGGCGAACCAGGGATAATGAGCAGCGCTGATCCGGAGGGATGTCGGACTGCGCTTGCTGAATGCCAGCGCGTGCGGCAAGTACAGGGGTTCTTACTTAAACTTACTGATGCATTTCTTAGCGCTGATGATGTAGATACCGTGCAATTTGGTGCCGTAAGTCTTCTTGGAAAATATATGCATGCAGGCCGGTCCTTTTATTGTGAGATCGATGCCGACAACGATCATATGCTGATCAGGCGTGACTATACGGATGGTGGTGTAAAGAGCCAGGCCGGGATTTTCCGCATCAGCGACTTCGGCCCGTTCCTGGTGAACGAATACCGTGCAGGAAGAACTGTAGTGATAGATGACACCTCCACTGATGAACGCCTCACCGCTGCGGAACGTAATCAATATCCTTCGGAGCATGTTGGCGCATTTGTGTGTGTTCCGCTGATCAAGGCTGGACGTCTCGCTGGCGTGCTTGCCATCAATCAGCCGGGTTCAAGAAGCTGGACATCCGGTGAGGTGGAGATGATCGAAGAAACTGCGGAACGAACATGGGCCGCGGTAGAGCGGGCAAAGGCTGACGATTCCCTGCGAAAAAATGAACAGCGCCTCCGCGATGTGAACACGAAGCTGCAGCAAACGGACAAGGCAAAGACAAAGTTTTTTCACAACGTAAGCCACGAGTTCCGCACGCCACTGACGTTGCTCCTGGGTCCGCTCGATGATGTAATTAAATCCGTCAAAAGCAAACTTGTGTTAGACGATCAGCAAAAACTTCAGTTTTTGCATCGCAGCGCAGTACGTCTTCAGAAACTCGTGAATACCCTACTCGATTTCGCACGCATTGAAGGAGGAAAAATCGAAGCCTTTTACCAGCCCACCGATTTCGGCAGCACCACGGTGGAGCTAGCGGCTAACTTTCGCTCGGCTATCGAGAAAGCGGGTCTGAAATACGTTGTGAAGGCAGATGAAACCCTCGAGCATGTATACCTGAATCGCGAAATGTGGGAGAAGATTGTGTTCAACCTGCTCTCGAACGCATTCAAATTCACACATCATGGCAAAATTGAAGTTAACATACGCGACAAAAAGAAGACTGTTGAGCTGCGCGTGAAAGATTCAGGGATTGGTATTGCTGATAAGAACCTTGAACGGATCTTCGATCGGTTTACCAGGATTGAAGGCATTCATGCAAGAACGTATGAAGGTACCGGTATCGGCCTTGCTTTGGTGCGCGAACTTGTAGCAGCGCATAGTGGAGTTATCAAGGTAAAAAGCGCAGTTGGCGTGGGCTCGGAATTTATCATTTCCATTCCCAAGGGTAAAGCACACCTTTCGAAGCAACAGATTTACGAAAGTAAAGAGCGCCTGGGAGGCGAGGATATAAAAGCCGCGTTTATTGAGGAACTCCTCGGATGGCGTCCGGAAGACGACAAGGTGTTAAAGCGCAAGCTGAAGAACTTTCAGAAAGATGGCGCTTCCCGTATTCTCATTGCTGAAGACAATGCGGATATGCGCGACTACCTCACACATATGCTGTCTGACGACTACCATATCCTTGCGCTCGAGCACGGCAAAAAAGTAGTGGACTACTTTAACGATGGCGGTGAGGCCGACCTGATCCTCGCGGACGTCATGATGCCCGAAATAGATGGGTTCAAGCTGGTAGAATTGATGAAATCAAATCCAAAGCTTAGTGAGATTCCTTTGATTCTATTGTCTGCGAGGACGACAGAGGAAGCGAAGATCAGCGGACTCGACATGGGCGCGGATGACTATGTGATCAAACCGCTTTATTCCAATGAGCTCCGTGCGCTTATCCGCTCACGCATCCGGATGTATCACACCCGCAAGCTGAGTAAAGAAGAGTTGAGTCATCGTGCGCATGAACTTGAGGACGTTGTGCAGGCGAGAACGCTGGAGCTTCGGGAACTTAATGAATCCCTTAAGCAGCGCAACATGAGGCTCACCGCATTGAATGACGAAATGACGAACTTCGCTTTCATTGCCAGCCACGACCTGCGCGAACCCCTCCGGAAAATCCAGTTGTATGCCAGTGAGGTTGCAGAAAAAGAATCGGCTATCAGCGACCGCGGGAAAACCTTCGCAACGAAGATCATCGCTTCAGTGCTGCGGATGAACGACCTGATCGAAGATGTTCTCAAGTACACAAAGATCTCATCGCAGCCACGGAATAATTTTTCGGAGCATGACCTCAATTCGCTGCTGACCGATTCCTTGGCAGAACTTGGTGATTTAATCGAACGATCAGGGGCCAGGATCATCGCCAACAAGCTTCCCACACTTACCTGCAATTCGCTCCAGATTTGCCAGCTCATGCAGAATCTAATTTCAAATGCCATTAAGTTTCAGCCGCAGAACCAGACCGCGGAGGTGACCATTACGGCCCACATTGTTCCCGGGGAAAGCATCTCATCACCCCTCGCGGACATGAATGTAAACTACGTGAAGCTTGAGGTGGCGGACAATGGAATCGGCATTGAGGAAAAGTATCTCAATCGGATTTTCGGAATCTTCCAGCGTCTGCACGGTAAGAGTTCATACCCTGGCACTGGCATCGGGCTTGCCAT
This sequence comes from Chryseosolibacter sp., assembly GCA_036402075.1. Classification (GTDB taxonomy): domain Bacteria; phylum Bacteroidota; class Bacteroidia; order Cytophagales; family Cyclobacteriaceae; genus Chryseosolibacter. The sequence goes on from DASWTP010000126.1 coordinate 4,647, forward strand.
TTGCAAAAAAGTAGTAGAGAATCACCGTGGGTTCATTCTTGCCAAGAGCACACCGGGTGAGGGCTCGGTGTTTACATGCTTCTTTCCGATTAGTCAGTAGTGGGGCGTTGAAGGAAAGGCAATGAGTAAAGTATCTGCCTGAATTCGTCTCGGAATTTATGCACACGCACTGTTGATCATTGTGCGTTTTCGGTCTCCTTTTCAATCGGTTTTCCGAAAAACAAAACGTATCCATTCACGTCCTGGATTTCAAAGCCGCGCAGGCCGTCATGGGTGTCTTGCAACGACTTCCAGAACTTAAGTTTTCGTTGAGCAAACTCTTGCGCCAGCCCATCCGGGTCGGGCACGTAGACGTATGCATCCCAGGGAGCAAACCCTTTCTTGATATCACGCGTGTAGTTCGGGATCGGGTCGACACCAATGTCTTTCATCATGATCATTGCAGCCCCGCGATGAACCATCCCAAAGAAAATATCATCGTCACTCGGCCCCTGGTACATAATTTCGAATCCCAGGCTGTCGCGATAAAAAGCGAGTGATGCAGCAACATTCCTTACAACAAAGAAAGGAGCGATCGCTGATATGGCAGGTTTGTCCATGGACGAAGTTAAATCTGAAATTTGACATTTGGCAGGAGATGAGGGGAATAGATTTAAGATTTTAGATTTTAGATTTTAGATTTAAGTTTGCCGTAACATGACCAACGACTTTGGAATTTTGGTTATTGGTCATTGGTGCTTTCAACCGTTCTTTACAGTTCCCACTTCGAATAACGATTTTGTTTTTTGGTTTTTGGTTTTTGGGTTTTGCGTCTGTCACTCCGATTTGCCCTCACCCCTTCTTCCCCAGTTGGTATTAAATTTTATCTTTGCACCCTTTTGACGACTAGAGATTAATGGCCTCAGGGATTTTTGCAATTTTCGATGATGTAGCGGCTCTGCTCGATGACGTAGCCGTGGCGAGTAAACTGGCAACCCGTAAAACCGCGGGTATATTAGGAGACGATTTAGCAGTGAACGCTGAAAAGGCAACGGGATTCCTGGCATCCCGGGAGCTGCCGGTGTTGTGGGCTATTACGAAAGGTTCGTTCCTCAACAAACTTATAATCGTCCCGATAGCGCTGCTGCTCACGGCATTTTTTCCGATCGCTATTAAAGTGATCCTCGTGCTTGGCGGAGCGTACCTGGCTTACGAGGGAGCCGAAAAGATTATTGAATTTCTCTTCCACCGGGCGCAGACCGGGCATGAAGTGATCGAAAAAGCGAACGAAGACAACCGTGAGGCCGAGAAAGCGAAGATCAAGTCTGCGATCACCACCGATTTTATTCTTTCGGTGGAGATTGTGATCATCGCGCTGGGCACGGTGCTGGAGAATAGTTTGCCGATCCAGGTTCTCACGGTGTCCGTTGTTTCACTACTCGCCACAGTCGGTGTTTACGGTCTGGTTGCACTGATCGTTCGAATGGACGACATCGGTTTTAAACTGGTGAAGCGCGCCACCCGAAAAGGCTTTCAGTTCAAACTTGGCCACCTGCTTGTCAAGGCACTCCCTTGGATTATTAAATTCTTCGGCTTCATCGGAACCATTGCCTTGCTGTTAGTCTCTGGCGGGATCTTCGTCCACAACCTTGGATTCATCCATCACTTCCTCGACCAATTGCCCGCCATTCTACAAGAGTTCATTGTGGGATTGATCGGAGGCGTCCTTGTTGTGGGAATTGTCACCGGCATTAAGAAACTTATCGGCAAGAGGTAATTCCAAATCGGGAGCGCCAAATATCGAATTCCAACGAGCCAAGGTTTAAAGGTTGAGTATTCAGCCGCCCTTTGATCTTTCGATGATTGTCTTTAAGGCCCTCGGCTTTGGTTTTTGGGTCCCGGACGTTGGCTCCTCTATGCCCACCATTTCCTTCAGTGTTTTTGCATTAAACGCAGCATACCCAAGTTGGTCGTTGTCAAAATAAACGAACACGTCAAGTCCTTCGTGCTGCCACATTCGGCATGCTTTTGCCCATTCTTTCAATTGCTTGTTATCATAACTCCCCTGGTATTTATCGCCTGGTCCATGAAGTCGCACATAAACGTAGTCTGCCGTTACCAGCGTTGGCGAAGTGTGGCCGGCCAGTTCGTAAATGCAGAAAGCGCAGTTATACTCCCGCAGGAGTCCGTACACTTCCTCCGTGTACCACGTCTCGTTCCTGAACTCAAACACATAGCGGAATTTTCGGGGTAATGCCCGGAGAAAGTCGCGAAGTCGGTCAATATTAACATTCCATTTTGGTGGCAACTGGAATAAAATAGGGCCGAGCTTTTGCTTCAGCATTTTCACATTCGTAAAGAATCGTTCATAGCTTGTTTCAGGATCTTTCAGCTTCTTATTATGCGTAATAAACCGGCTTGCCTTCACCACAAACAAAAACGTTTTGCCACTCTCCTTTCGCCAGCGCTCAAAGGTTTCCGGTGATGGCAACCGGTAGAATGAGTTGTTGATCTCTACCGTGTCAAAATGCTTTTTATAATATTCGAATTGCTGGTCTTGTTTCAGGTCTTTCGGATAGAAAGTCCCAACCCAGTGGCGGTAATGCCAGCCGGATGTTCCGATGTAGAATTTGCCCTTGGTCATCGATTAGACAGCTACAATTCAAATACCCGGAGATGATATGCCTCAAGAGTATTTCAGACCTGCGTCAATCCTCGGCTCGATGCGCATGAATTCAATGGGTGACAACAATCTGTGAATAATGTAACAACAACGGGTTAATATATTAAACGGGAACGTGGTTTATCCTGTTTATTTGGAAAGAACTGCAGAGTATGGAACAAGTTAAATTCAAGACTAATATCCGATGCTCAGGATGTGTGGCGACCGTGACTCCCTACCTGAACGAAACTGCCGGCAATGGAAGATGGAACGTTGATTTGAACGATCCGGCACGCACCCTTACGGTTTCTGCTGTCGGTGAAAAACAGCAGGCGATCATTAAAGCTGTTGAGAAAGCTGGATTCAAAGCTGAAGCAATCTAAATTTACCGAGTGTGCAGCTGATAAAGACACCGACAGGTGGAGCCAATATTAACGAAATAATCAACACTGCTATGAAAGAGAGATCGATGCTTACCGGAATAGTAACGATGCGCTGTCCGAGATGTCGCGAAGGGAATATGTTTCCCCAGGGAACACTCTACACACCTCGCTTCATGCAGATGAATGCCACCTGTTCATGCTGTGAGCAGTCATTTATGCCAGAGCCTGGCTATTACTTTGGCGCAATGTTCGTGAGCTACGCTATCAATGCTGCATTTTTCATTGCTGTGTGGTTGGGGATGTACTTATTCATGGATGAAATTTCAACAACCGCAATGGTCCTCGCGTTGTTGCTCGTGGTGTTTGGTTTACTGCCAATCACCTTCCGTCTTTCTCGGGTGCTTTGGATCTACATCTTCATACGTTACCAGGGCCCGACTGACTGCGCTCCTCGAACAAGCGAAATTCAATAACGTGAAAGTTTTTCGCGCAGCGCGATGAACGGGTGGTGTCGAGGGGGTTCGGTTACCATGGCTTGTCCGTTGATTTTTACCATTCCGCCTCACCGCGTACTTGCTGGTATCGACTGTTTCAGTCATGCTGCTCAACCAATCATCCTCAACCAACTTTCCATCCCAGTGACAAAGATTCTCCGCACGAACTGGCTCCACTATTAAGCGCAGCCGGATTTATTGTCACCTTCATGGCAATGAAAGGCAAGAGCCCACCGGCTTGACACGGGCGTTGAGTAACGACTTGGTGATAAAGCTTAACCTGCCGTGATCACTTTAGCGTTCGCAAGCAGTTCAGAATTTCCTGAATCGCGAAGGGCTTATTGAGAAAAGCAGTTGCTCCTGCGTTATAAGCCTTGTCCCGGATATCGTAATTGGCAGAGATTACGAGAATGGGAATGTCTTTAAGGTCGGGTTGCAGCTTCAAGTACTTGCAAAGCGCAATTCCATTAATCGTAGGAAGGCCGTTGTCAAGAATAAAGATGTCCGGAAGCGGGAACCGTCTTTCGACAATAAGATTACCCTCATTTAAACAATCCACATCGTATCCGGCCCTGGAAAGATTCTGCTGAAGCATAAAAGCAGCATCGAGATCATCTTCAATCAACATCACACGTTTCAGCATATCATCTATTAAGTTGTTCGAACAAAGTCTTTGTATCAGAGTTTCACAAATCAAAATATTTCCGTGATGAAACTTCCACTGCCGAATTCACTTTTTATTTTACAGTGAACGCACTTCTTTTTTCGGGGCTGGTATTATTTTTTAGACACGATTTTTTTGCTGCCCGTACGAACTAAGCCGACCATTTAATTGCAAAAAACTGGAGTGATTTTTTTCCGATGATTTGAACATGACTTTTTCAACTATTATTTATGCGGGCATTGCAGGAACGTTTTTCATGACAGTTTTCGTAGAAGCGATTGCGTGGCTATTGGGCAAGCCGTTTCATGTCATTCGAAACCTGTCTCACATTCTGCAGTTCAGCAGCCCTGCGCCTCAAAAGAAAAAAACGCTGGTTTTTCTTCTCGCAACGGTCTTGCATTACACCATTGGTGTGTTGTTTGCATTTTGCTTCACCTGGTTTCTTCAGGCTGATGTGCTCAATTGCACATTTATCGATTCTGTTTCATTTGGCGCACTAGCCGGGACAGTAGGGATTATCGGATGGCGAGTCGCGTTTGCCATCCACCCCGAGCCCCCCAGACTGAACCTGTGGCAATACCTGGCTTTAATCTGGCTCGGGCACCTGGTGTTCTCCATTGGTTTGTTTGTTGCGTATAGCAACTTCGGACAAACAGACTGGTGCGATCCAATTTTCAAGTAAAATTACTAAGCGGTTTATCATTGCGCTTTGCGATTGCCCGGTCTAATGTTGGAAGGAATAGATCACCCTTCTTCTCAAGCCTTTGAGCAACGCCCTTAATCGTAAAATTGTCTGGGGATAATGACGCATTTACCTCCTTCCAGTCCAGCGGAGTTGAAACGGTTGGGTGTTTGAATGGCCTTACGGAATACGCTGCAGCCATGGTATCAGCATAGTCGTTTTGATTTGGATCCAGATACAATTTATCACCACGGTCGGCCACGGTAATTTCGGTTGTCGTAATATTCGGCACCAGTGAGTGCACCGACAGGCAAATGCTTTCAGCGATGCGCCTTGCCTGCGCAAAATCAAAAGCAGAGCATGGTATGAAAATATGGAGCCCTGTTTTGCCGCTGGTTTTAACAAAAGACTTAACACGATGCTCCTGGAGAAATTCGCGTGCTGCAATGGCAGTCGTGACCGCCTTCTTGAAATCGCCATCACTTGGATCAAGGTCGATTACTATGAAGTCAGGGTATAGAGGTGTTTGGCGTCTTGCTGTCCATGGATTTAAGTCGATGCACCCAAGGTTTACGATATAAAGCAAGGTAGGCGCATTGTTGCATACGAGATAGTCAATGATGTCGCGCTTGTCAGGCTTCTTGTGCTTGCGCGGCACAGTAAAGATCTCCGCGCATTGGGGCTGCCGGTCTTCCATATCTTTGATGTAAAGCCCCGGAGCGTTAGGCCCCTTCGGTTTGAGATGTAACGAAAGTGGGCGATCCTTCAAATGTGGAAGTATAAACCGAGAAATCCGAAAATAGTAGTCGATCAAATGCGCTTTGGAAATTCCTTTCCAGAGTTCGCGATCCACGTTACTCACCTCCACGATGCAGTCATCAATTTGCAGTACCTCCTGATTTCGAACTGGTACCGCTTCTATTTCCGGCCAGTGACTACCAGCTATGGATAGATTTGATGATACAACTCGTGCTGCAGATTGAATGGCTGACTTCCTCGGGGTGAGGAGACGAGCCTTCGGAGCCTCGCGTGCAATTTCGGGTTCCACGTCAAGCGCCCGTTTATCTTCCCGAAAACCAAGAAAAATTGCAGGCTTGCGGATCTTACCGGAACGTGTTGTTGTAGCAAACTTAATGTTGGCAACAAGTTCCGGCTTAACCCAGTGCGGCTTCCCTTCGCTATATTCAACGTCCGTATCAAAGGGGTTCTCGTCCGTTTCTAGTGCCCGAAGCTTATCAAGGATTACCGGCATGTCGCGTTCTTTGTAGCCACCGCCAGCATGTCCTTTCCATTTTAGCTTCCCGTTCTCATATGTCCCAAACAATAGCGTTCGAAATGTGCCACGCTTTTCCGATTCAACCCATCCTCCTATAACGAACTCCTGACGCTGGTCAACCGTCACCTTCAACCATCTTTTACTTCGGTCACCAGGAATATACGGACTGTCTTTTCGTTTGGCGATTATACCTTCCAATCCAACATTCTTCACGTGATCGAACAAAACAAGGCCGTCATCAAAATGGTCACTGAATCGAATCACCGAATTGTCTTCGAGAATATCCTTCAGCGCCTGCTTCCGTTCAAGTAACGTGTTGTTCATAACGCTTCTGTCGTCTTGCCAGAGGAGATCAAACGCATAAAACACCAACGGACCTTTCTGACCATTTACACGTTGTAACGCATCGAAGTCGGGTTTTCCTTGCTGATTCAGGTAAACCACTTCCCCATCGATGATCCCACTGAAATCAAGTTTCGTAAGCGCAGTGACAATTGAAGGATATTTGCGACTGTAGTCTTCACCTCCACGCGACTGGAGCCACACGTCACCGTTGTCGCAATGCGCAATAATGCGGTATCCATCCCACTTTACCTCGAAGACGTAGTCATCGTCTGCGAACGGTTGTTTTACCAGCGTGCACAGCATCGGCTTTACGAGGCGCGGCCGTTCCTTCGATTCGTTGTTGCGTGTTGTTGATTTCATTGCAACGCACGCAAGTCAAAATCACATGCCCATCAGTGCCTGGGTACAAGAATTTTCACATTGACAACAAACAGTAACTTTTATGGAAAAGAAAGATGGAAAGAAACCGGGTCCAAAGGATCGGAGCTACGTGAATAAAACGCAGGAACATGAAGTAAAATATGAATCCAGGCGTAAAACCCCCGCCAAAAAATTTGGTGGGAAAGACTAACAAAGAAATAACCAGCTGGGTGTTCAGCACAAACTAAACAACGATTATGACAAACTCAGAAGATAATAAGCAGCCAACGGGCGATGCAACAGATTTTATTAATCAGCAAAGCGAACTTGACAAAGCAAAGAATGAGCGTATAAAATCCAATGAGCAGTCGGGCAAGGTGAGAGCTGCACAAAACAGCAAGGAAGACACGTTAAAAACTGACGTGTCTCGCAAGAAGACGGGAGGCGGCAAGCAAGTGTCGCCCGGAACCTAAACCGGAGAGAGCAGCGCGGTTCCGCACTGCTCTTTTTTTCATGCTTGGTTCAGAATATTCAACATCAACTTGATCTGCATTTGGATTCGAGAAAGACCATCGTCATCGCTCACGCAGCTTACATTTTGCTCACAGCGATCTGGCCTATTGTGCATATTGAGAGTTTCATCCTGGTGACTGGGCCGAAAGAAGATATCTGGCTGGTAAAAACAGTTGGTGCGCTGCTGATTCCCGTGGGCGCCTGTTTGCTGGCCTGTGTAGCGCAGCCGTTTCGGTTTCCGGCTTTTGTTCTGGGTGCAGGCACAGCGGTCGCATTTATCGTAATCGATGTACACTATGCGCTGAATGATGTAATCTCCGATATCTATCTTGCAGACGCCCTTGTGGAAGGAATATTTCTAGTGGGCTGGATCTATGTGTTTGCAGGAGACAGTAAAAACGTGAGGCCATAACGCCAGTGAAAAGCTTAGAGTCTACAGCCCGCGGCAAGAATGGGCTTCACTCCCATCGGTGGACTGTAGACTATCGGCCCATGACAACTAGGCTACTGGCAGCGAAGACTTGCTCTTCCTGTTGTTTCTTAACAGAAGCACAGTGATCAAAGCAGCGCCAACCGCTGCTCCAATAGCAACCTTCTGTACCGCAGCTTTGCGATTATATTTGAACTCTGCTGCCCAGCCCCGCTCCGCGAAGATATTTGGGATAATGCCCTGCTTCAGATCATCAATGATTCCTTCTACAACGTCAACGCGGTCGGCCATCACCAGCGTGAGCCAGTGACGCGCATCCGCTTCGCTGAACCTGTAGGCGAACTGACGTATTCTCCCGCTTAATCCGCGTGGAGGAGTCGATGCCCCAAATACGCGAGTGATGGCAGGTCGTTCAATAGAGCGAAACACCTCGACCGTAACGGGCTGTTGCACCGCTTTTTCGTAGTGAATCCGTTCATAGTCAGCATCGGTCCGATTCTTCATCGGATAAGTTGGGTCATTTTCACGATCGGCATCGATGCCCCATCCCGGAATATTTTTTGGAGCGTTGGCAATCTTTCGGTCAACATCCCCAGTAAGCACGTCAGCGTAAGCCTCGCTGCCCTTTTCGTATTTACTCTTTACCTTTGTTTCCATAATTTTATGTTAAGCTGCTACCCGAGAAACTGGCGCAGTGGGTGGAATCAATATCGGTTTGATGCACTCGTCACGCTTGGCTGAGAAGATATGATATGCTTCATGTACTTCTTCAAGCGGAATGCGGTGAGTGATCAATCCCTTCGGATTCAGAATGCCATTCTGAACATGCTCAATCAACCTGGGCAAGAGCCGTTTCACCGATGCCTGGTTGGCGCGAAGGGTAATGCCCTTGTTCAAAATGCTTCCCATTGGAATCATGTTCCACGGCATTCCGTACACGCCAACAACGGAGACGATACCACCTTTTTTAACTGAATTGATGGCCCAATGCAGCGCGGTGGCCGAACCTCCCTGCAGGAACATTCTCCCAGTGAGATCCTGGAACGTCTGGCCCACGGCCTCACAGCCAACGGCATCGATACACACGTCAGCCCCAAACCAGTCGGTAGTTCGTTTTACAAACACCACCGGATCTTGCATTTCTTTGAAATTGTAAGCTTCGCACATCGCATAGCGCTTCGCAAATTCGAGGCGATAATCAATGTGGTCGATGATGATCACGCGACCCGCGCCAAAGAGCCACGCACATCGCGCTGCCATAATTCCAATGGGCCCTGCACCGAACACGACAACCGTGTCTCCTTTCTGAATGCCACCCATCTCGGCAGCCTGATACCCGGTGGGTGTTACGTCCGTGAGCAGTGCTGCATCTTCGAGGTCCATCCCTGCAGGAATGATCGTTGGCCCAACGTCTGCATAGGGAACGCGAACGTATTCCGCCTGGCCACCATCATAGCCGCCAGCAGTGTGTGAATATCCGAAGATAGCGCCTACTGCGGTGTGCTCTGAATTAGACTCATGACAGTTGCCATAAAGCTCCTGTTTGCAGAACGGGCAACTTCCACACGCAATATTAAAAGGCACCATAACATGATCGCCCACTTTAAGTTTTTGAACGCCTTCACCTACTTCGGTTACGATCCCAGTGAATTCATGTCCGAATGTCATTCCTACGCGTGTATCAGGAACCATTCCGTGATATAGGTGCAAATCAGATCCGCAAATACATGAACGCGTAACTTTCACAATAGCGTCATTCGGATGTAATATTTCCGGTTCCGGCCGATTTCGATCCGCACGAATTCGAAACGGCCCACGGTAATTCATTGCCAGCATTTAGTTTCAAGATTTAAAATTTGACTGTACAGCATCGGCAGCTGATCAGGGCTATCCTGACAAGCTCACATCTCTAAAAAATGTGCCCTCGTACAGGCGAATGTGAGAAACATCGTTAGTGCGTTTTCAAAGTGAGGTGAACAGTCCGACCAAACAGACTGCCATGCTGCGCCATGCACCTCAATGTGAAAACACGCGCCCGTGCTTTCCCTTATGCGGAACCCGTCTCTGAGTCAGGTGCATCCACCGGTTTGGATTCCGGTGACTTGAATTGCCTGAGAAAAATAGAAAGGACAACGATTGAAATAACAGCGACAAATTCGCTCTGCCAGTTCTGAAAGGATTCGAACCAAAAGCGCGACTGGCCCATGAATTCGCCAAAGGAAACAGGGTCCTTTCCTTCAAACAATTGTTCTTCATTGTAATTCTTAAAGCTGCCTGAAGCATGAAGACCGAAGCTGATGAGAAATAAGAGCCCGAAGGCAAGTGCGAGCGAATTCTTGTAAAGCGTCAGCACGAAGCCTCCCTTCTTCACTGGCCATGGCGCGTCTTTTTTTCGTGGGTCAGGCTCGCGATCAACTTCTTCTTCTTCATCGAGTTTCTTAGATTCGCTCGAACCTTCCTGCCGAAGCCACACAGTAAGCAGCACATACATTCCCATTTGCAGAAATTCACTCTCCCAGTTCTCAAATGTCGTTTGATAAAAATGTCCGGTTGAGAAATACTTGCCTAAGGAGATTTTCTCCTGCTTGTATTTCTCGCGTTCTTCGTTATACTCATGATGCCCTGTGATGACTTGTCCGATAATCGACACGAGAAAGAAAAGGGCCAGCACGAGGCTGAGTCCATTTCGATAGAAGAAAGAGCGTTTACGTTTCATACAATTCGTTGTCTACTTGTTTCAATGATTAGCAAAAAAAAGAAGACAACCTTGCAGCCGTCTTCTTCACAAAATGTTCCAGGTATCTACAATGATTATTCAACTTCTTCTACAGCCTCGTAGTTGATGCCGGATTCGGCAATGCCCGTCAAGAGCTCGTCCGTATCTTTTTCTTCTGCAAGTGTCTCCTCCAGAAGTTCTGAGATGTCTTCGCGTCCCAGTGTCTTTGCCAACTGGGCAAGGCCCCCGTACGTAGCGATTTCGTAATGTTCCACTTTCTGAGCTGCGATGATCAGGCCTACGTCACGTGTCGCTGTTCCTTTCTCAGTTTCTTCAATCACCGTTTCTGCTTCGCTAACGAGGCCTTCCATTGCCTCGCACTTTTTTCCACGCGCAGTTTCTTCAAGCATCTCAAAAACTTGCTCCAGCCTTCCAACCTGGTCTTCCGTCTGTGCCAGGTGGTTTTCAAAAGCTTCCTTGAGTTCGTCAGAGGTCGCGGCCTTCTGCATTTTTGGAAGCGCTTTCATTAAATATTTTTCCGCCCAATAAATGTCCTTAATGCTATCGACAAATAACTCGAGCAACGCTGATTGTGTTTCTTCGTTTGGTTTTGGTGCCGCTTGCTTCTTCGCACCAGATGATCTTTTAGCCATACTTACTTCTTATTTTAGTGAACTTTTAACATTTGGCATTCAACTCCGCTGATGACTCCGCCAGGATATTTTCAAACGCCTGCTGCAGCGCTTCGAACGGTCTGTAGCCAACAATCATAAATCCTTCGTTCTTACCGTTGGTGAATGTCAGCGTAGGGAATCGCGAAATGCCATGGTACCTGGCTTGTTGCAGGTCATAGCGAAACGCGTTTTTTCCGAGGCCCCTATTCCAGTCATTTTCGAACCTTGCGAAATCAAGCGAAGGGATTGTTCTCGCTATGGAGAGTAAAACATCGTGCCGTGAAATATCTGCAGCTTCCTCCATCAAGCTGACGCGTATTGCGTACAAGTACTGGTCAGCCAATTCATCCGACTGTAGTCCTGCAGTTTTCACAGCGATGCAAGCCGGATATGATGAAGATGGCGGATTCAAATGCCAAACATCATAACGCATTTTCACCTGCGTCATTTCACTGGCATGCATCCACACTGGCCCCATCTGGAGTGGCCGCGACACTGCGTTCATGGCGTCATCATATGACTGCCAGTCGCGGATCATTCCGCACATTACGTACCGGTAGGAGATTTTGTCACCATAGCCGGTAAGCAACTGACGCCAGGGTTTTTCAAACGCCCAACTCCAGCAGCAAAGGGGGTCGGTATAAAACTCAACCTTTACCCGACCCTTCTCTCTCTCAACTGGATTTTTCTGTAGATGATCCTGATTTATTCTTTGCTGATCCAGGTGTACTTCTGGTCCGTTTTGCTGTTGTATCATCGCCTGGTTTTCTTAATTCCTGATCTGGAGTCTCCGTGTAGCTGCTCCATTGATTTTCCCCTGTTGGTGTTGCCGCGGTAACCTCTTTGCTGCGCTGCTTGCTGAGTGTTTCATTTAACTCCTGGACAGTCTCTTCGGTTCGCCTTGTCCCATCGATCTCCTGGTCAAGGAGCCCGTTGGTCGAAACAACATGTTCAAGGGGGTCAGCAACATAGCGCCACACTTCACCCAGACCGGGACTGACACCCTCGTTCCACGGTCCGCGAATATCCGCACCGTTAGACATGTTGAAGTACGTATTGCTGTGCTTCGGATCGCCCTGCAAAACTCCTGGCGGGAAATTAGGCTGGATGGTTTGCAATGCCGCCTCAAACATCTGGAAATGGGCGATCTCGCGTGTCATTAGGAAGCGCAGGGTCTCCTTCACATACGGGTCATCGGTGAATTTCATCAGGTATTCATATACGATTTTCGCGCGGGACTCCGCTCCCATGTTTGAACGCAGATCAACAGAAAGATCTCCATTCGCGTTGACGTAAGTTCCATTCCAGGGAACTCCTCGGCTGTCAGTCAGCACGGGACCTCCTCCGCTTTCAATCAAAAAGTGCGGATTAGACATTGCTTCGTGGATCACGTTTTCTTTAGACGCTTTGCCACCCATGATCTTCATGATCTCAGACTCGTCTGCTGCATCTTTCAGCTTGCCGTTGACACCCGCGAGTAGCATTTGAATAGTGGCTCCAACAATTTCCAGGTGGCTAAATTCTTCGGTGGCAATGTCCATCAGCAAATCGTATTTATCTGGGTATGGCTCTTTGGCGGAGAATGCCTGAACGAAATACTGCATGGCTGCCTTCAATTCACCGTTGGGTCCCCCAAACTGCTGAAGCAGTAAGTTTGCAAAGCGCGGATCTGGTGCGGAGACGCGCGCGTTAAATTGTAAGTCTTTTACGTGGTAAAACATAGGAAATATTTTTGTTTGAGATTGTCAACACGGTCGATTGAAGAACTTAGATCAATGGAATTGTGAAACACCGGCAAGACTCACCATCCGAACAGAGACAGGAATCCAATGCAGGATCAGGTAGGGCCGAACATTATCATGCCACTCCTGTTGCGTGAATCGATAACACGTGCGACCGAGCGGAAGGTTTTCCATAGCCACTGGTGCGCTATCGAATGAGTGTTCCGCAAGATAGCTGGCATAGGAGATTGTACGTTTCACCGTGAAGGCTTCCCATACGTATACTTCTATGAGCGTATCTTGCGGCACTCGTTCACAAACAGATTTATCAGGAATGGTATCGCTATACGAGTAAGGCATAGTTCAATTTCAGGTAAACCATAAACTAGTGGACCGTACCTGGGCGCGAAGCCCCCGGACGTGAATGCTCTCTCGTAGTAACAGACCTTCGTGCAGTCATCAGCGATGCGCCAATCTCTGCCAACCCAAAGATCAGGTGAGGCAGGTAGACGTAGTCGTGAAATCCAAACAGCCAAGGTGAAGCAGCCAGCAAAATACCAGACAGTAAGTCAAGCGTCAGGTGCGTCTGCATCGATAGCGACTTAGAAATACTCAGCTCGTAGTCGGTAATCATGCTGTAAAGGATAACAGCAATACCGAGCACCACAGGAACAATTGTCTCTGCTCCACCTCGGTTAAAATTAAATATCCATGGTGAAGCTATCAGGATTACGCCCATGAGATAATCTAACATCCCATGAACACGCGTTGAAATAATTCTCATACTTGTTATTTTTCCAGCAGTAAAGAAATTTATTATGCCTTTGTTCCAGGAAGATGGTCCGCGCCAAATTCATCAGGATACGTTCTGTCAGTGAAATTCCGGATGGCATGATCTTTAGTACGGACGAATTCCGCATAAAATACAACGGATGACCTAGGCGCAGATTGTTTGACAGAAGGCAGTCAGCATTCGCGTCACCGAAACGATTATGTAGAATAGTTTCCGCTCTTGAAAAAAACTCTGTTGACTTGCTATCCGGATAAACCCTGAGCAGCGACAGCAAAGTATCTCGTGGATTTGAGACTGATTTCGATATCGTTCACGAGATTAGACGCACGCGATGGCCACAGTCTGGCAACCAGGCTCTCGTGCCTGGCCTTTTCAACCCTGACTCTTCCAACCCTTCGCAAGGTCAGCGACCATTTACCGCACTTTCGTGGGACGGCACATGCCTGGTGATTCTCCGTTTGTCATGACATATCCCGGCAGCATTAGCGCTTCAAGCCGCTGATCTCCGGATACCTGTTCGGGCACGGCACCATGGGCAACATAGAGTTCAGCCTTTCGAAGAGTGGTGACAGAAGTAACCTTTAAAACCTTTTCACCTGGGACTCAGGTATCTTCTCACTTGAATGAATTTAACTAATGAGCTAGTGACATAAGTGATGTTACTCGTAGTGAGACGCGAGACACAATCATAAGGTCTCCGCGTTGACACTGATGACTGCAAGCTGGAGTAACAGCACAACGATGGTTGCAACGGCCATGAGGCTGATGATCAAAAACGCAATGCCTTTTCCCTTCAGGTCCGGATGTCGATCTGCAATCATGTTGAATAACGCAAATAAGGTCTTTGCAGATCGCCAGCAGAATACAATAAAAAGCGCGAAGCAAACCATTATTCCTGCAACGAAAGCCAGTTGCGACCCTTGTGAGGCAAAGTGGCCGATGGTGATAGCAATGACCCCGGATGTGCCGCCAGACGCAAGCGCTGTCTTTGCTTTCATGCCAATGAGCAACACAGCCGCGATGCCGCAACCGATTAGGAATATACCGTAGTAAAAAAGCAACGGAGGAATAAAGAGCGAATTCATTTCGTGGAGTTTGTTGCAAGATAAGAAAACTATGTTTCCACCTGACATGCTTCTAAGAACCGTGTATTCCTACGATCCTTCATTGCTTCATGTTTCCAACTAAAATCCGTGAATTTTGCGGCTGCAACTTCCTGGCCTTGTAATTGGGATTTCCGCGTTCCTGGATAGCGAATTTTGTTTATTCGAAACTTTTACTTTAGTTTATAGCACGCAAATTCTCAAACCAAACTGAAAAACCTTTTCTCCATAGCATTCATCGCTATTCTCCTCTTAAATGTGATGGGATATTATGGTGTTTTTGTTGGTATGCAATACCGGAACGACCTGGCAATGACCGCTGTGCTGGACGCAGATCGGTATAATGATTCCGAGACGTTTACGATCAGGATACCTGTGGCGGTTCCTTATATGACTGACCAGTCAGACTTCCAGCGTGTAGACGGAAAATTTGAACACCAGGGCGAGCACTACCGCCTGGTAAAGCAGAAATACGCAAACGATACATTGACGGTGGTCTGTGTCAGGGATGTAGAAACCAAGCGAATCAACAAAGCCCTGTCTGATTACGTCAAAAATTTCAGTGATCAGTCAGGCGATCAGAATCAGGCCTCAACCATCGCCTTTAACTTCATCAAAGATTATCTTTCTCAACCATTTTCATTGCGATCTCTTTCACGCGGCTGGGAAACCGATGTAGTGCAGTACGGTTACTGCATCAATCTTATACCATCGTTTGAAGCATCCGTTGTTCATCCGCCAGAGCGCGCCTGACGTTTTCGTCTGGTTTATTTCCTTGCCAGACTGTCCAGATTTTTTGGGTTAACTATCCTTCACACGTTGTTGTGGCCTATGGGTCAAAACATAGGATCTGTCTTAGAGCCAGATCGTGGCCTTATTCAATTTGATGAAGGAAATCTTACTTACCTCATGAGGATTAGTCTCCCTCATGATCTCTGAAAAGTTCCGTCAGTTCCTTTTGGTTTGGGTTCACTGACGGAACTTTTTATTGTCGACCAGATAAAAGAATTGACCGCTTCCGGTTTCAACACTTGAGACACTCTGGAGACACTACTCGCCAACCAGTTACCGGGTTGCGATCGGATAGCGCAGCGCTGTTCCCACTGACCAGAAGTCGCCCTTAGCAGTTGCGGTACCCGTTGTTGGCGCACCCCCGTTCACACTGTACGTAATGTCGATGCGCGTGATGGTGTTGAAACCCTTGTAGTAGTTGGTGTTAATTGACCAGAGCAGCCTGCGAAAAAATTTAAATTCAACGCCAACGCCAGCCTGCACGAGAGAAAATTGCCTCGACACATTTCCATTTTCGCGATCAGCGTAAGTAATCAGATTGCCGTTGAACCTGCGTACACCCGAAGATTGCCGAAGCTGCATCTGCGGCTGAATGCCCAGTGAATATCCTATTACGGGAACGAGGAAGATTTTGTCGTGATGGAGGTCGATCATCTTTCCTGCGCGAAGCGGGATCAGCCATGAAAAGTAATTGACAGAAAGTACCGGAACTATGAACGACTTAAAGTTGTAGCCTCGCCAATAGGGTTTAATCACCACCCCGGCTTCCCAAAAAAAATCTTTACCCACCTCCTGTCGAACATGACCACCGCCCATCGGATCGGTCATGATTGCGGATTCGAGCCACTCACCATTATCATAAATTATTGAACGATCGCTGAAAATAGAAGCTTCAAGACCGAAATATGTTTTCGTCTGCGCGCTGGCAACAGTAACTCCGCAAATCACCAGCACAACCGAGAGGGTAAGTTGTTTCATAGGCTTTGGGTATGGAGTTAATAACGCGAATTTCGCAAAATCTGTATGCGTGCTGAGGGGTAAAAAACGGTACCACTTCACCGTCAACCTGAGCGCATGTAGAGCCGCGGCCAACCATGGCCTGTCACCTGGCCAGTGAAAGGATTTCCATCCACTTCTTCCGGTTGACTTCAATTCCATCCGTGTAACTTTTCTGTCGCCTCGCTAACACAGACTCACCCGGGTACCTGACAGGTCTTCCCTCGTGCTCAGGTGTTGCCTGTTTAAAGTCAGCGATGATCTGGGTCAGCGTTGATTGGATTGAAGTAAAGTTCTTCAATGATTTCAGGTTAAACGCAATGAACACCTGTGTGAGGTTCTTTTCTTCCTCCTGTTTCGAAACCTCCGACACGGATAGTCCGCCTGAAAGAATTGCACCCAGCATGTCGAGAAGTAATGAAAGTCCCGCCCCTTTCCAATAACCGATTGGGAGGGTTCTGCGCGACTCGATGATATCCGCGGGGTTCAATGTAAGTTTTCCGTGCGCGTCATAACCACCATACACCGGCAAGGTCTCGCTTTGAATCTTATACGCCTCAAGTGCACCATAGGAAAACTGTGACATGGCCATGTCCAACACCACTGGCATGTTCCCATTCGGAATGCCGACTGTAAGCGGATTGTTGCCGAGCCGCGGATCAATTGCGCCCCATGCTGGTGTGTTGCGAATTGTATTTGACCACGCCATAAAAGCAAACCCTTTGAGAGCAGCTTGTCGAGCATAGGTACCTGCACGCATCCAGTGATTGGTAAATCCAAGCGCTACACAACCCAATCCATGCACTGAGGCGAGGTCCATTGCCCGATTGGTTGCGGCCAGCGCATTAATAATTCCGAGACCATTGTGCCCGTGCCACTGCTCGAGCGCTCCTACCTGTTTCACACAGCGTGCCTCCGCGAGCGCATCGATCACACGTTTATCGATGAGTGTCACAAAGCGATTAAATCGGTTCACGCCATGCGACAAGACACCGTCAGCGGAGTTTTCGGTGAAAACATCTGCGCATTTCCTTGCGCGTTCATCCGGAACATTCCGCCTCAGCAGGATTTCATAAAACAGCTGCCGCATTTCGTCCGGCTGCACACGCAATGTTTCAGGAGTAGTGTTTGTCATGGCACGTGATGATGATACATGAAGATAAGGGAAATGTGTTACGCTGCTAAATGAATTTGGGCTAATCGGAAATTCCTCGTTAACTTAAGTTTTCAATGTTGGCTATGGCGAAACAATATCTCGGAATTGAAATTGGCGGAAGCAAGCTTCAGGTATTTCTTTCGGCCGATGACCTTCGTCCAACGCAGACGTTTCGAAGGGCAATCGACCGATCCGCTGGCGCCAGTGCCATTCAATCGTCAATCAAAGA
>DASWTP010000127.1:0-12580 GCA_036402075.1 Chryseosolibacter sp.
CAAGAAAAGCGACTTGCAGGCTGGCTATGGCACGTTCATCGACATCGACCATGGTCATGGATTCGTAACGCGTTATGCACATCTCGAAACTACAGCCGTTCGCCTGGGACAACGAATCAGGAAAGGAGCCGTTATCGGAACCGTTGGAAGCTCTGGCGGCTCGGTCGCTCCCCATTTACATTTTGAAATTTTAAGGAAAGGAAAGCCGGTCGACCCTATACATTTTATGATCGAAGGGGTGACCAGCCAAGCCTATGAAGTATTAAAGTTGACCAGCCATAAACAAAATCAATCGCTCGATTAATGGCAAGAACGAAATACCGATATAATCCGGAAACGTGCCGATACGAACCCTTCTACCTGAAGGGGCGTGCCTTGCGCGATCGCGCTCTTGCTTTCCTGGTGCTATCAATGATCGTTGCGACCGGAGGATACTTCTACATTCGAAACTATTTCGAAACCATTGATGAATTTTTGCTGGAGCAGGATAATCAGATCAAAAAAACCGAATGGGCCGACCTTCGCCATCGCGTTAATCTGGCTGATAAGAAACTAGCGGAGTTCATACAGAAAGACGACTACAACTACCGTGTGATCCTCGATTCACATCCGCTGGGAGCAAGTATCCGCGAGGCAGGTGTCGGAGGTAGCGAGAAGATCAATAGCAAACTGCTCCTCGAGTTTCCTGCAATTTACCATGAAGCCAAGCGGGTAGAAAAACTTTTGCACCAGGCGGAAATTGAGATTCAGTCTTACGATGAGATCGAGAAGATTCTTGGAAAGAAGACTGCTATGTGGGCTGCAAAACCGGCAATTCAGCCGCTGAGCAACGAAACACTCACCTACCTGCATACAACCTACGGATCCCGACTCCATCCCATACATGGGTTTGTTCGCGATCACAAGGGACTCGACCTGACAGCCGATGTGGGAACTCCTGTTTATGCAACAGGCGATGGAAAAGTTGACCGCGCGGATTATTCTCAAAGCTTTGGGAACGTGGTTTACCTCAACCATATGTACGGATACGAAACCCGTTACGCGCACCTTTCAAAGTTCAATGTGAAGGCCGGCCAGCACGTAAAACGGGGAGACCTTATAGGGTTCGTAGGAAGCACCGGTCTATCAAAAGGACCACACCTGCACTATGAAGTGCTCTTCCAGGGACAGCACGTGAACCCTATCAACTTCTTCCAGCGTGACCTCAACAACAAAGAGTACGAGCGACTCATCGAAGAAGCCAGCAAGTCGCACGAATCCCTGGATTAATCTTTCACTAATTCCGTAAAACTCTCTTTCTTTGCAGTCCAAATTTCTGAACTGTCACTATGCGCACTATTCTTTCTTTCCTCTTTGTTGCTGTGCCGCTTTGTCTTCTTGCACAGGCCAAAGCCGATTCAACACTGAACTCATCGCGGCCTGATACGGTCTCTGTTATTGGCGTTGGCGACATTATGATGGGAACAAACTATCCGGAGGACAAATTGCCCCCTCAGGATGGTGCATTTCTGATGAAAGGTGTTGAAGCTGTTTTGCGTGATGCAGACGTGACATTCGGAAACCTTGAGGGTACGCTGCTGGATAGCGGAGGTACACCAAAAACATGTAAGGACCCTAAAGTGTGCTACGCCTTCAGAACTCCTGTTCGCTATGTAAAAAATTTAACGACCGCTGGCTTTGACATTATGAGCCTGGCGAACAATCACGCTGGCGACATGGGCGAAGCCGGCAGAATGAGCAGCATGCGGACGCTCGAAGATGCCGGAATTCTTCATGCTGGACAAATCACGCACAAAACAACAATTTTCGTCAAGGACAGCGTGCGTTACGGTCTGGCAGCATTCGCACCAAATACCAATTGTGTGAGCATTAACGACATCGAAGGAGCGAAAAGAATCGTTGCGCAACTTGATTCACTGGTCGATGTAGTGATTGTGTCATTTCACGGAGGCGCTGAAGGTGCTCAATATCAGCACGTACCTCGCAAACACGAATTATTCCATGGTGAAGATCGTGGCGATGTATATGCATTTGCCCATACGCTCATTGACGTTGGTGCTGATATTGTATTTGGGCACGGACCACATGTAACACGCGGTGTTGAAGTTTATAAAAATCGTTTTATCACCTATAGCCTGGGAAATTTCTGCACGTACCGCGGAATTTCTGTAAATGGGATCAATGGTCTCGCTCCAATTATTAAAGTGTATACAGATGTTGCGGGTAAATTTTATTATGCTCAAATTACTCCAACGATGCAGACGTATGGTGCAGGCGTAGAAATTGACAGCACCAAACGCGTAATAAAAATAATTCAGGAACTTTCGAAAAAAGATTTCCCTGAATCTCCTGTTCAGATTGATGATAATGGTTTAATTACTTATCTTGCTCAGTAACATGGCGTACAAAGAAAAAGAAATCGAAAAACTTTACTACTCTATAGGAGAAGTTGCCGAAATTTTCAATGTAGCCCCTTCCCTCATCCGTTTCTGGGAGTCTGAATTTGACATTATCAAACCAAAGAAGAACAGAAAAGGAAACCGACAATTCACCAAAGAAGACATCGATAACGTACGCACGATCTTTCACCTTGTAAAAGAAAAAGGGTTTACCTTACAAGGTGCCAAAGAAATGTTGCGCAATGATTCTCAGGCTGTAAAAGATAAAATGGAAATGCTCGAGTCGCTGCGCAGTGTGCGCGGTTTTTTACTGGAGCTTCGCGAAAAGCTACACTAGCCACTCGCCATCCCTTTTTTCGTGTCTTCTTTTATTCATGGATCAAAATCGTCTTGCCCTTCTTGCTTTACATTTTATTCCTGGAATAGGCGATTACCTTGTCAGGCAGTTGGTCACGTATTCAGGTTCCGCTGAGAAAGTTTTTCAAACACCGAAGGGAAAGCTGCTGCGAATACCAGGCGTTGGGGAAATTACCGCTGACGCCATTAAGACTGGCAAGACGTTTTCTGCTGCCGAAGAAGAATTCAGAAAAGCCGAAAAGGCAAACGTTCAACTGATTTTTTTCAACGATAAAAATTATCCGTCACGGTTCAGGCAAGTTAACGATGCACCATCACTGATCTACACCAAGGGAAACATTGACTTCGAAAACCCAAAGACCGTGGCGATTGTGGGAACACGTAAAGCCACGCAATATGGCCGCGAGTGTGTGGAAGAGTTAGTGAAGGATCTGATCCCCCACAACCCGCTAATCGTGAGCGGTCTCGCCTACGGCATTGACATCCATGCCCATAAACACGCGGTAAAACACAATTTGTCAACGATTGGTGTGATGGGAAGCGGCATGGACAACATCTACCCTTCATCGCACAAGGAAACAGCACGACAGATGATGGAAAATGGCGGCCTTGTCACCGAGCATCGCTTTGGAACAAAACCGGATGCTCACAATTTTCCTGCGCGCAATCGAATCGTTGCCGCATTATCCGATGCGGTTATCATCGTGGAGGCTGCCATCAAAGGCGGAGCGCTGATCACCGCGGAAATTGCCAATAGCTACAACAAAGATGTTTTCGCATTTCCGGGAAACATCGGGCAAAGTCATTCTGAGGGATGCAACAACCTCATAAAGTCCAACCGGGCTCACCTCATCACCAGCATCAAGGACCTTGAATACATTACCGGATGGACGTTGGGCCAGAATCCACCCAAAAAAGAAGTTATCTCGCTCGAAAACTTTGAACCACTCGAGCAGGTTGTACTTAAGACACTGCTTGAAAATAACAGGCAATTAATGATTGATGAACTAAGCTGGAAGTCCAATGTTCCCATAAGCCAGCTAGCCTCTGTATTGCTAACACTCGAGTTCAAGGGTGCCGTGGCTTCGCTGCCTGGAAAGGTGTATAAAGCTGTGGTCTAGTCCTGATCCGGACTCTTTACTGCCGCGCTGTCTACTTTGAGATTACATTTTTCCTTGATCATCTCGTAAGCCTTGAGATCGCCAAGCTCACCGGCTTTGCTCAAGTCGAGACATCCGTTTTTCATATCGCCAAAATCGATTCGCAGGATGCCGCGCATGTAGTAGGCATCTACATTTTTTGGGTGAAGCTGAATGATCTTGCTGCAGTCATTGATAGCGTCTTCGTATGCTTGCAGAAACTGCTTTGCTTTTCCGCGGTTAAAATATGCATCGATGTAGTTTTCGTTGATCGCAATGGCAGATGTATAATCCGCAATGGCACCGTAGTAATCCTGGAGTTTCATTTTCACGTTGCCGCGTGAAAAAAATGCATCAGCAAACTTTGCGTTCTTTTCAATGGCATGGTTGTAGTCTTTCATTGCGCCATGGCGATCATCGAATGCATCTTTGATATTCGCTCTTACAAAATAGGCCTGGCTGTAGTTCGGGTCCAGTTCAATCGCCTTGTTCAGGTTCAATAGCGCCTCCATAAATTCCCGCTTCTCATACAGCTCCCTCCCCTTTTGCGTATACTCCTTTGCTGTCTGCGAAAATGCAGTTACGGAAATTACGGTCAACAGAAAAACAATCACAAAAGACTTCATACACGCACGGTTTGAATTGAATTTAAACAAAGTTAAGCAGATATTAAGCCAAAGTGCGGAAACGTAAGATTTTCAATCATTTTGGGGCGGAATCAATGACCCGGAAACGTTTTGTCCGCCATGGCAAGGGCCCGGGCAAATGCTTTGTCGTTTATTGAGGTTGAAACATTCTTTTCACGCAGATAGCCCAAAATTGTCTCGGTTGCCATGTTTCCAACCAGTTCGTCTTTTGCCATCGGGCAGCCTCCGAAACCTCGAATTGCGCCATCGAACCTCCGGCATCCCGCAAGGTAGGCCGCATCAATTTTTTCGATGGAAGTAGCAGGATTGGAATGCAGGTGCGCTCCCAATTCTATTTCTGGGAATTGTTTCGACAGATTTGAGAACAGGTACGTGATGTTCTCCGGGTTTGAAACACCAATGGTATCAGCCAGGGAAACAACACGGCAGCCAATGGTGGCAATAATATCAACAAAGTTGGCCACCAATTTAACTTCGTATGGATCACCGTAAGGATTGCCGAACCCCATGCTGATATACGTCACAAGCTGCTTACCACTGCGCTGGCAAACGTTCTGAATTTCTTCCAACGTACTGAGCGCTTCTGCGATCGATTTGTTCGTATTGCGTTGCTGAAACGTCTCTGAAATCGAGAGCGGAAATCCGAGGTAGGTAATTCCTTCAAAGGCAGAAGCCTCTTCAGCTCCACGCGTATTGGCTACAATGGCCAGCAAGGCTGACTTGCTTGTTTTCCAATTGATGCCTGCAAGCACTTCTTTGGTATCGCGCATTTGCGGAATTGCTTTCGCGGAAACAAAACTTCCGAAGTCGATAGAATCAAACCCGACTTCCAGCAATGCATTGATATACGCAATCTTTTGTTCCGTTGGAATAAATGTATCCAACCCTTGCATGGCATCCCTGGGGCACTCAATAATCTTCATTTTTCTTCCTGACTTATGTCGCTAAAAATATTCAATCGATTTCGAATTCTCACTTCTTTCGGTAGTTAAATGGCAGGTAACTTCCACCGGCACGAAAAAAGATGACAATAATCGGCTCCTAATGCGGCTTGTCCTGCATTAAAAGTATATTTTAGTTTTTCCTTGAATAAAGGAATTATTACAAACACCCCCTATGCCATTACCTGAATACAATGGGACACTGGGCCTGAAGAGGGCCGCCCATTTATTAAGAAGAGCAACTTTTGGTGCAACAAAAGCGCAGATCGATCAGTTCGCAGCACTCACTCCTGCTGCCGCGATCTCCCAACTATTCCGAACGACACTGCCTGACCCCGTACTTCCGCCCGACCCTGAGACCGGCATGCCGTGGTTCAATACACCTGAAAGCGATGCCAACAGCGATGACGATGAACTACAAACGTTTTTTAAGAGCTGGTTCATCGGACAGATGATGAGCGAGGGAATTTCGCCTGAATTATCACTAGCGTATTCCACACGAGAAAAACTCGTTCTCTTTCTTCATACCCACTTTACGTGTATTCAGTCAAAGGTTAGTAACAGCCGGGCCATGTACTTCCAGAACCAGTTGTTCCGGATTTTTTCGCGGGATGCACTCAACCCATCACCCGAAGTTAATTTCAAGGAACTGACGGTCAAGGTCAGCATTGACAATGCCATGCTCAGGCTTCTTGATGGAAACCTGAATGTAAAGGGAAGTCCGAACGAGAACTACGCGCGCGAGCTCCTGGAGCTGTACTCGATCGGGCGCGGCCTCGAAGGAACGTTGCCGGCTCCGACTGGTCCGGGCGACTACCTGCTTTTCACCGAGCAGGATGTTCAAGCCGCAGCAAGAGTTCTTTCAGGCTGGGAGCTCGATGACGATTTCGCAACCCTGGACCCTGACACATCGCTTCCGCGCGGACGTGTGCGCGGGGGAACGATGAATGCTTCTGCTCATGATAACGATACAAAAACGTTTTCCTCTCGTTTCAACAACGCGGTGATCCAGGGTAAGCCGGTTTTGATGAACGGTGGAAACGCAACACAGGAAAGCGCCCTGGATGAAATTCGGCAGCTCATTGATCTCATCTATTCAAAACCTGAGACGGCAAAAAATATTTGCTGGAAAATCTATCGTTTCTTTGTTTACGCGCCACACACCCCAGCCACAAGCATCGCCATCGACAGCGCAATTATCACCGAGATGGCAAATACACTGGTTGCAAGCGGATACAAGATCCAGCCGGTAATTGAAAACCTTTTGCGAAGCCAGCATTTTTATGAGGCAGGCGCAGCCGATGTGAAAGACGATAACTTCGGTGGAATTATCAAGTCGCCACTCGATCTCGTAATCGGAACCCTTCGCGCGTTCTCCATCCAAATGCCATCGATGATGACCCAGCCCGAACAATTTTACGTAGCGGGGCAACACATTCAGGATACGATAGCGAACCTCGGAATGAATTTCTATGAGCCGTACGATGTTGCGGGCTATGAATCGTATCATCAGTATCCGATCTATCATCGCAGCTGGATCACGCCAACTTATCTGGCAAGGCGTTACGAGTTCGCGCGAAATATTGTGACGGCTGCAAACGCGCAGATGTTTTCAGTAAACGTATATGATTATGTAAACACCAACTTCGCAACGGTTGCACCTGATTCCCGCGCGCTGATCATCGAATTGTCGAAATATTTCTTACCGGTTGCCGACAACCTCTCGTTCGATGATGCCGCTGATGATTCAGCTTCGCTAACATCAAAACGCCTGAACTATTTCAAAAGCCGATTTCTGCAACAGTTTGATGAAGCCTATTGGACCACGCGGTGGAACCAGGGAGCCCTCGACCTGCGCGATCAGCTCGAATTTCTTTTTAACGCATTACTCCAATCCCCGGAATACCAACTTGCATAACCCATGAAAAACTCCAGAAGAGATTTTTTAAAAAGTTTACCTGTAGCAATGAGTATTCCCTTTACCGTTGCGGGAGTGCCGGTAAACCTGATGCGCGACAATGCACTTACTCGGATGGCAAAAGAAAGTCTGAGCAACGACCGCGTGCTCGTTATCCTTCAAATGCACGGTGGAAACGATGGACTGAACAGTGTGATACCTGTTGACGATTACGAACAATATTACAGCAAGCGCGCTAACATCGCTATCCCCGCGAAAAACAGTTTGCGCAAAATGATCCAGGTGGATTCAACGCTTACGCCTGAAAAACAAATCGGCTTTCACCCCGATATGGCCGCGATGAAAGACCTTTATGACCGAGGGCGGTTGACGGTGGTGCAGGGCGTGTCGTACAAAAACAACAACGGGTCTCACTTTCGCGGACGCGACATCTGGTTTATGGGCGGCTCCTTTGAAGACTACTATCAATCTGGCTGGGTCGGGCGATACCTGCAGCAGGAGATCGCACCAAAAAAATACCCGGAAGAATTTCCAAACACCGAAATGGCCGATCCTCTCGCCATTGAAATGGGGAGTGACGTGTCTTTACTATTTCATCAGCAAGGAAACATCCCTACTTCAATTTCAATAGACAACCCCCAGGCATTCGCCACGCTGGTATCTGAACTGGAAGGGTTTTTTGATGAGGAAGTGGATCCGCGGGGGATTCCACCCCAGTTCTTACAAGACTCTCCTTATTATAATGAGTTAGACTGGATCCTGAGCCTTGAAGACAAATCGAAAGATTATGCAGAACGGCTGGCGCAGGTTTATGCAGCCGGAAATTTAATCGCTGGCCATACCAGCTACCCGGAGAAATATCCGTTCAATGCCCCGGCCGGCAGCTACAAGAATCATCTTTCACCGCAGCTCCAGATTATTGCAAAACTTTTGTCGGGTGGCTGTAAAACAAAAGTATTCCTTGTAAAGATCGGAGGGTTTGATACCCATGCCGACCAGGTGGAAAGCTACGACCCGACCATGGGTGCACATGCTGCCCTGATGTATCACATTTCTACTGCCATGCAGGCATTCCAGGAAGATCTCCGGAAACGTGGGCTTGAAGACCGTGTGCTTACCATCACTACTTCAGAGTTTGGGAGGCGAATATATTCTAACGGAAGCTTTGGAACCGATCATGGTACCGGTGGTCCGATGTTCGTCTTCGGAAAAGGTGTCAAACCAGGCGTTGTGGGAAACGTTCCCGATCTCACAAAAGGAAACGTGGAGATGCAATATGACTACCGCGTGATCTATGGAAACATAGTGAAGGACTGGCTGCTGGTCAACGACACACGGATCAATGAGATTTTCCCCGGACTGATGACAAGCCAGGGCACAACGGACGGTGTTACCTTTGAAAGCATTCCCTTGGCGCAGCAGGTAATCACCGGACTGGATAGTTGTGTAGGGGATCGTTTTTCTCTTGAAGGATGCCACCCGAATCCTGCGAAAGAAAAAACCACAGTAACGTTTAAAACAAACAGCGCATACAACGTTACTATTGAACTTTTCGATAAGCAAGGCAGGAAAGTGGCAGACTGGCTGAACGAATCCGTGGAGCCGGGCACACACTCCCGACTTATCGATCTTCAAAATTTGCCGGCCGGAAATTATATTTATCAGATGAAATGCGGTTTTTTCACACAATCGAAAAAGCTGGTAATCATAAAATAACCCCATGAAGCTAATCGCAACCCCTCTGCTCATTCTGCTGACGAGCGCTGCCGTATTTGCGCAGCCGAAACCTCCGAAGCTTCCCAAGTTTAACAAGAACAAAGAGAAAGAAGTTTTTTTGAAGAAGCAGTGGTTCCTGGGGTTTAAAGCAGGAACAAACTATTCTGGCGTAGACGTCATGCGGGAATACTCTGCGTTGTCTCCTTCGAATTATGACATCAGTGAAACAAAAAAGCAATATGATGTGTACCGTGATGCTGGTGCACACGCGACTCTTGAAGCAACCTTCTATTTTACAGGGCTATCGCTGAGTTTTCAGCCGACCTACCGGCATGTGACATTTGGATACAGAAACTCCTACTCATGGATTGACGAGGAAATTCCCACCAATGCCCTTGAACTTCATTACAATCAGCAGCAGAATCTCGACTACTTTGATTTCCCCTTGCTGGCCAAGTATGAAAAGATGGTCAATAAATTCAGCCCGTACGTACAGGCGGGGATTTACTCCTCCATCAGACTTAATGCCACCAAGTCGGTGGAAGTACAAGGCACCGACTACGCATCAGGCGGTGTGAATCAATTTAAAGACGAGACTATCATTGTAGGTGCAAAGGACCTTTACGCGAAAAACCACTGGGGATTGCTTGGCGGAGTCGGGCTCTATTATAATCTTGGTAACGTACGCCTGAACCTCGATGTTCAATATCGCAAGGGCATGAGCAACGTCACCTCCACAAAAAACCGATACAGCAACGATCAGCTTTCAGGTGTAGGTGACACACTTGACGATATGCGGTTGAATACTTTGATGGTGAGTCTGGGCTCAATTTTCCCGCTTCGTTTTCTCAGCAGAAACTTCCGGTCAACCGATAACCGTAAATAACCCATGAAAAAGTCGCTATTGCATTGCATCCTGATCGCATTGATTACGCTGTCGTGCGCTGAGAAGTCGGACCCATCGTTTGATCAGAAGAATTTTACTTCCATTATTGATAACAAAATCTTTTCATCGGGCATTTACCCGATTGATATCCGCCAGACTTCCGATGGCGGTTACCTGGTCCTCGCAGAGCGCACAATCCAGGAGTCAAATTTTCGAGGTGTTTACCTCATGAAGGCAGATAAATTCGGAAAATTCGTAAAGGAAACGATGCTCGATGACAACTTTGTGAATCCCATCGGTCCAATGCTGCTCTCGGGAACTTCTGTGGCGTTTGTCTGCATGGATGCGTTCAGCTTGCAGGCACAACTGGTGACCACCGATGAGGCTAACGAGAGCACGACAACGGCTGCCATCAGTGGAATCACTTACCCGGCAGCAATCGGCATCGATGGCACGTCTGGTTTTGTGATGCTCAGCTACGATCAGGCAGACAAAAACACGGTTATATCGCGTCATTCTATGACGGGAGCGTTCCTTGGAAATGCGCTCGCGTTAAACATTGGCGCTGGTGAAGATGTGGAAGAGCCGATCATCAACCATTTTTTGCGCACCGGAAGACGATTACCGTTCCAGGTTGGAAAGATTCCGGGTGGTCAATATTTCTTCAATGGGTTCTATAATTATACGCTTTCATTGGTCTTCACGGACTTCTCCCCGAACGGAACACTCGGGGTAGTTCAAGGTCAGCAGGATGATGGCGGCTTCAGTGCCGTTTATCCACTTGGTGGCAACAGGTTTGCAGCATCGCGCTTCAACTTTGGCGACAATTTTTTTCTTCCCAACGTAACGCTCACAACAAGCGGAACCTCGTCCGGTGTTGAGTTGGGTGGATTTTCATTTCCCGAGCTCACCACAAATGCCACTGTCAGGATCCTCATCGCGCCCATTAAAGGGTCGAACACCCTTCTGTTTGCGAGTGACACCAAATCCAAACAGGTTGGTCTTTTCTTTTACAATGAGTCAACGGGCGAATTCCTGAGTAGCCGCTACCTGGGCTTCTCAAATCCTTTCGAAGTGGCGAGCATGAGTACCACCAGCGATGAAGGGCTAATTGTATGCGGTACCACGTACCTGGCCGGACGATTTCCACGCATCTGCTTGCTGAAAATTTCGAAAGAAGAACTTGCCAAACAGCTTTAGATACCGTTGAGTTAGCTAATCATTTAAGGTACACTGCCCTGCCTTGAATAATCAAGATGCTGTGCTGGCTGGGCATGGGTACGTACTGGCTATCCATCTGGTATAAGGAATGTCTTTTGTACATTGACTGCAGGTTCAACCTGACTTGAATTCGATTTTGTAGCCATGAATTCCGTCTTTGAACTATGTTTACACTAGATTTAAGACGATTAAACCATTGTTCAATCTCGATAAAGCATGACCGACATACAGGAAAACGTTGACCTCTTCCCTTTCAACACCTTTCACTTGCACTCAACTGCGCGATATTTCACGGTGCTTCGATCTCTTTCCGATGCGCAGCGCCTGTTTAGATCGGATCTATTTAAAAAAAATCCGGTTTTGATCCTTGGTGGCGGCAGCAATATGCTGTTGACGCGTGATTTTGATGGCCTTGTAGTAAAAAATGAGTTGAAAGGGATTCAAATCGTTGAAGAAAGCGATGAAAAGGTGGTGATGAAGGTGCAATCTGGGGAGAGTTGGCATGGACTGGTGATGTATTGTGTCGAAAAAGACCTGGGTGGAATTGAAAATCTGTCGTTGATACCCGGCACCGTAGGTGCTGCACCGATGCAAAACATTGGTGCGTATGGCATCGAGATTGAAAAAGTTATCAACAATGTCGAAGCGATTGAATTAAAGACGGGTAATGTTAGAGTTTTCAGTAAGGCGGAATGCTTGTTCGGCTATCGCGAAAGTATTTTCAAACAGGAATTGAAAAATCAGTACTTCATTTCAAGTATTACTTTAACTCTCACCAAAAAAGATCATCAATTCAATGTCAGCTACGGAGCGATCCAGGAAGTGTTGAAGGAGAAAAATGTCGAAAAGTTGACAGTTCGGGCAGTAAGTGACGCAATTATTTTTATCCGAAAAAGTAAGCTTCCGGATCCCGATTTTATCGGAAATGCCGGAAGTTTTTTCAAAAATCCGTCCGTTGATTTTCATGTTTTTTCTGCCCTGAAAAAAAGTTTTCCAACGATCCCTTCTTTTCCCGGAGAAAAAAATCTGATAAAAATTCCAGCAGCGTGGCTCATTGAAAACTGTGGATGGAAGGGCAAAACCCTTGAAAACATTGGGGTTCACAAGCATCAGGCGCTTGTACTCGTGAACTATGGTGGCGGTGACGGAAAAAAAATCTGGCAACTCGCACAAGACATTCAGCAAAGTGTGAGAGAAAAATTCCAGATCGAACTTCACGCAGAAGTGAATGTGATATGATGATCATCAGCGCTACATCGTGTCACTTTTCAGTTCATGAAAAATCTTCACCAAAAAAAATTTTTTGCGAAAAATTTTTGCGAATAAAAATTTTGTTATAACTTTTCGTATCGTTTA
>DASWTP010000128.1:0-4134 GCA_036402075.1 Chryseosolibacter sp.
GAGTCTACTGCTCTGCCTCTCACTCACAGCCGTATCTCAAACAGTTTACATCACCCGGACCGGAGCGAAGTATCATCGTGGACCATGCCGCTACCTGCACTCAAGCAAGATCCCGACAAATCTCGCTGACGCAAAGCTCCACTACACCGCCTGCAGCGTGTGCAAACCACCCACAGAGGTGGAAGACGAAGAAACAGAAGATGACGAAGTTGTAGAGCCGGCCTCCTCAAAGCCATCATCACAACAAGCGCCAACGGTCAGGCCCAAGCCCGCAGCCGGGTCCAGCGCTGTCGTGAAAGCCAGGCAATGCACAGGATACACAAAGAGCGGCGCACGATGCCGCCGAACAACAACGAGTCCAAGTGGTCGATGTTATCAACACTAAAATAAAATGAAGGTCAAGAGTTTCACGATAATATTAATTCTCTGCATGTCGATGCTGACCTGCAGCAGGGAAGAGCCCGCACCAGCGCCCGCACCAGGAACAGGCTCGGGCTCCGGCTCATCCGGCTGCCCCACCACCGCCAACTGCGGCTGCTCCAACAAGCCCAAAGCCCAATGCGAAAGCACCTGCTGCAAATGGATAGTCGGCGACGGCTGCAAGTGTAGATAAACCAAACAACCCGAAATGAATTAAAAAACACCTAAATAAATTCCCATGGCTATCCTATTAAGTTATGACGTTAAGAGGACGAACGAGAAAGTCCACACGGATCTTAAAAATCGGTTAACGACCAGTTATGGTTTCCAAACACAAATTGTAAGCGACGACAATAAGAGGTACGACTTGCCCAACACAACTCTTCGGAAAGAGGGAGTTAGCCCGCAGCAGGGTGCAAAGGATTTTCTAACAGCATGTAAAGACGTAGGCGCACAATGGGAACGCTACATTGTGTGTGAATACACCCATGCTACCTTCAATAATCAATCCTAGGATGCATACACTATGAAGATTTCTTTAATCATCGTGGTCATCCTGCTGGGAGCTGCGCTCCTTACAAATCCGTCGAAATCCGATCACACGCAGGCGGTGAAGGATATGATTGCTGAAAAACTAAACAATGCAATGGTGGATGGAATTTCAACATCTAAAAACACCTGGGAAGCAGCCGGCTCAGTAATCGGAATGTCACTCGGGATGGGATTTGTTAACACCTTTCTGGAGAACATGGTCTTTCGGAAAAATTACCTGCTCTTCTCGTTGACTGAAATCCGTTTCCAGGGAAAATCCCGAACCATCGGAGTCGGCGCCTTTGGAAACGTATGGATTCTCGATGACGCGAAAGACCGATTCAATCAAGGGCATTTTTTTAATGAACCCGAATGACAGCGACATAAATCGAACACTAAACATTTATTTATATGGCTTACAGAAGAAGAAAAGGAAATGACACATGGCATTTTTGTACCAATTGCAGGAACTGGCCAACTGCTAACTATGATACGCAGGCAACCAAACCTACCACAGGTGAATTTTGTAATGAGTGTAAAAGTAAAAAGGCTGCAGGACAATGTGCATCGTAAACTCTGACATTTGATTGCAGAGCACCTTGAATCAAGAAACCCATCTTGAAGATCAACAACGTTGCTCCGGATGGGTTTATTTCATCAAACCGATACCTATGAAGACTGTACTGGTTGCATTGACGCTATTTGCGCACCTGTGCTTCGCGCAGACAGAGAGCACATTTCTTGTCCTGACAAATCGAAAGGCCTCCGTTCTGATTGATGGAGAGCTTAAAGGCGATTCACAGCCAAACATTCCCTTTAAAGTTGTCACAATGGCTGGCGAGCACTATGTCCAGGTGCAGTATCAGGAAAATGATCAGACGTTCGATAAAGCGGAGATCGTTGTCGGCGAACCTGGAAAACAGCGAATCATCAAATTACTCTTCGATGAAAAAGTTAGCGAATATGTTCCGCCAGAGATCAAAGTGTCAGACTTGAATTTTTCAATTCCAGGTATTTTGAATGTCTCTGGGTGGAAGAACAATAATCCTGGACAGGATTATCCATATCCAACGCACTACCTGGCCTTCGAGAAAGGCGATGTCATAGTATTGAACACATCGATGACTAATAAGAATGGGACAAATAGTATTGAGGTGGCAACCTATCCCGACGGCGTCCTGAAATACACGAACAACAAGTTCACTGAGTTGGTTAACCTTGAGATCCCCGTTGAACAACGGTCCATTTACAGGTTCACGTTTGCGACGAATCACACCTTTGATCGCAATTGCTTCCTGAAGGTGTCACGAAAGCCGGCATCCAGGGAGGCCGAAACGTTCAATAGCAACGTAGTCTACAAAAGAGTGTTTACACCCGTCTCGGTGCTTGAACCAACCGCACACTGGGTGCACAGTGGGAGTAATGCATTCTTCAGCGGAGGTAAATCGAGGATTGTTGTACCGGTGAAGTTGCCTGAGAATACAGTAGAATGGTTTTACAGGTTCTCATCCTCCCGGAGCCAGGCGGATATTGAAAACGTCCGCCAGAACTTTCAGCTTTTTGGAGAGCTTTCAAAACTTCTCTTGACCGCTTCCGGTTTTGGCCTCGCGGCTAACAAAGCAGTCGACATTGGAGTCGATCAGTTGGCAATTCCCCCTGGCGCGAACATATGCGATGTCTACCTTTTAACATATGACGACATCCAAAACTTCGAAGCGAAGAATGATGGCAATTGGAGATACGTACTTGACGGATCGCGCTCCAACCTGATGTCCGGCAATGTGAAGGTCACTTGCTGCACCACCGAACAAATGTATCTCGGCATTCGAAACCCGGCCCCGATGGACGGCATTAATGTTTCAATCGAAGTCATCGCGATCACCGCCAAAGACGAATACGTTATGGTATCACAATAAAATATACAAGTTATGGAAGCCGCATTTATTTTTCTGTTATGTTTCGCGATTTACTTCGCACCTTCCTTTATCGGGAATCATAAGCGCAACGCAGGTGCGATCTGGGTCCTGAACATATTCCTTGGGTGGACATTGATAGGCTGGGTTGTAGCCCTCGTCTGGGCCTGCACCGCGGAGACACCGGTCCAGTACACAAATTTTTATGAAGGCTCAAATGTTCCTAAGAAAGGCACCAAGGCCGACGAGCTTGAAAAATTAAAGACATTGCATGACAGGGGAGTCCTCACCGATGACGAATTCAACGTTCAGAAAGAGAGAGTACTAAAGCAATCCACAAATTTATAAAATTGTATACTCGACGTTTGGTAGGAATTCGAGGCATTGCTCATTCAAAACAAACTTGCTCACATATCGCATTTCAGGCAGGGATTCAGCAACCCCGGATTGCTCATCACGTAATAGGATCAATCCGCTAGAGCAGCGCACGACTGTGGAAAAATTGCCATAGTTCATTCTGTCAACGCGTTTGAGCTTGATTTGGGGGCTACGCTTTTGATAAAGCTGTAACATTAGTTTTGAAAAACTTGCCAGGGCGACGGGCAAAACTGCCTTGTTTTCGCCAATTATACCTGTCTGCGGTTGGAAATCTGTGTCCATGGATGCTGTGGGTTATCTTTTATGATAACCGGCAATAAAAAAATCGTACCAGCTGTTCGTTTAATTGTCCACCTTTATCATCGCTGATAAAATGAAGTGTCGATAATGTCGCTGAATGGGTATGACATTTTAAAGCTTGTACGTTATCTATGCAGGAATTTTGGGGCGAACCGATGACGACAAGAGGTACTTCTATGACTATCCTTCAACTTAGGCAATTGTTGATTGGGTTGAAGGAACATGCGACAAATACCTGCGTGCGGGTTCGCATGTTGGGTGAGTTGTGGCAGTCCTATTTCATGCGCGTTGTATCAGTTAGCGACGACAGAGTCCTTTTGAATGATGAAGTGAGCAATAAGCTGCGCTCGTTCCGTCTTGACCAAATAATGCAGGTTGAAATTGATCACAAATTCAGAGAATTCCAGCCGCACGATCATTACACGATTGTAGCTGACGAAAGCATTATTAAGCAGCCAATATCCTCCGGCGAAAGTTTATAACTCCTGACAATTCCAACCCCTTCCTTCCAGCGACTACTACCAGTGACTACGACTAGTGACCATCAATTAATCGTGACCGCCACTAGTAACATGTAACTTGTGACCCCGCC
>DASWTP010000129.1:0-41223 GCA_036402075.1 Chryseosolibacter sp.
ACCTTGGATTGGTGACGGAAAGAATTAAAAAAGTCGATCGTTTTCGATCGACTTTTTTCAAGTGAGAATTCGAGAAGCTGGCTTAAAAATTCTGCCTGTCAAGCGATCTGTTTTGGAACGCCTGGTTATGCTTCTCGTACATGTCTTCTAGCTTCTTTCCAAGATCATTTACACCATAGGCGTAAAGCACACGCTGCATCTCCCCGAGCAGGAACAAAGGCAGCTGAAAATCGCGGCCGAAATCACGTTTGCTGAAGTAGTAGGTGGCCTGCTGATCAAAACGTTCACCCATCAAGGTGGCGATCTCAATCGCTTTTTCTTTTTCTCCAACTTCAAGAAGGAGTTCAACCATTTGGGCATTGGTGAAATCGTAGCGAACGCCCTCATCAGGCATTTTTGTCAGGCTGAACATCAGCGCTTCGCGTGCCTTTGCGCTATCGCCTTCCGCAATAAGCGCCTGCGCCAGGGTGTTGAAACTGCTTCGGTGATTCTGAACGAAGCTCCGGTAATCCTGTGTGTAGTAGATCGTTGGATCATCAAGACCGCGGTACTGGAATTTCTTCGTCATGTTTTCGAATGCAACCGATGTGTTTACGAAATCGATGTTTGCATCAGGGTTGTATACAGGCAGAATCCGGTAAGCGTTTCCTTCCTGCACAACATAACGACTGATGTCGATGTTGAACTGAGCCATTGAAGTGTTATTCACATAAATTGGTCGTTCCCAATCTGCCGTAGCCAGTACATCCAGCATCGCCAGGTCTTTTTTCTCAAGGGCACCTGCACCGCTTCTCAGCTTTAACTTCATCTCCGGAACGATGTATTGCTCCAGGTTCTTTGGTACGATGCCCAGTGATTTCACTTTTTCCACGTCCACCTGAAGCGTCACTTCGCGTGTAGGGAAAATGTTTACGGTCTGGTATACGCCTCGCAGCCCCTTGTGATCTCTCTTAATTAAGTCAAGGTATTGTTTGAGGTCCATCGACTTGATGTTCGCATTGTAGTACGGCAGATAATCATTCGGACCGCCCTGACGATAATTTGCTGCCGTGAGTGTATACGGGAACGGCTTTGACTCATATGTCTGGCGCATCGTCTGGTTGATATACCAGTCAGTATTGTAATAACTCAACACAATTACACGAACATCGGTGCGAACGCCCTCCACTTCCTGTGAATACCAGAGCGGGAAGGTATCATTGTCACCACCCGTAAATAAGATTGCGTTCGGTGCGCACGACTGCAGGTAGTTGATTGCTGCGTCTACGGAGAAATAACGCTTCGAGCGGTCATGGTCGTCCCACCCGTCTTTTGCCATCAGCGCTGGGGCTGACAGACATACCACGGTGGCAACAATCCCGGCCGTCTTTAGATTTTTTGTAAAACGTGTGAAGGTTTCTGCAAGTGCAATCACCGCGAATCCAATCCAGAAGCAATAGGCATAATATGATCCTGTGTAGATATAATCGCGCTCCCGAGGCTCAGTGGGGGGCGAGTTCAGGTAAATTACCAGCGCAACTCCAGTAAGGACAAACAACAACGCCACGACAACAAAATTCCGCGTGTTGTTTACTGACTGATAGAACATGCCGATCAGTCCGAGTACAAACGGGATCATGAAGA
Organism: Chryseosolibacter sp.; assembly: GCA_036402075.1. Taxonomy (GTDB): domain Bacteria; phylum Bacteroidota; class Bacteroidia; order Cytophagales; family Cyclobacteriaceae; genus Chryseosolibacter. The sequence continues at coordinate 1,624 of DASWTP010000129.1, forward strand.
AGTTATTTCTTCCGCCATTTTCTTTGAGGATGGGAGGAAGATCATCAAACCAGAGGGACGGGCGCATCCAGTCTGCACCCTGGTTGTCGCTTTCGCGACCGGCAAAATTAAAGAAGAAGTAGCGCACATACATGTGGCCGATCTGGTGCTTCAGTAAAAACCAGATGTTGTCCACAAACGTTGGCTTCTCGTTTTCGCGTAGGTTCAGAATTTCGCGATAGGTCTGCTGATGCGAAGGATCGGTACTGTAGATCCTTGGGAATGGCGTCATTTGCTTTGGGTCGTATTTATACGACTGCTTCTTATCGGCCACCTCATATTTCTCTTTTCCCTTAACGTACACCAATTCACCTGCCTCGTACTCTACCACCTGCGCATTAAAGTACTGGCCGTAAAGCAACGGACGGCTTCCGTATTGCTCGCGCTTCAGGTAACGAACGAAACTCATTACGTCAGAGGGATCATTCTGATTGATCGGTGTATTGTAGCTTGAGCGGATAACGATCATTGCATACGATGAATAACCGATGAGGATGAAAGCTGTGGCAACCAGGAATGTGTTTAAGATCGGCTGATTGTTGACCTGCGTTTTGTAGATTCCGAAAACAAGCGCTCCCACGATAAGAAGTCCTGTGAAAATTGCCCCTGAGCCGAACGGCATGCCCATGCTGTTTACAAAGGCAATCTCGAGCTTGCCGGCAAGGGTTGGCAATCCGGGGATACTCAGTGCGTTGATAAAGAAAATAATGAACAAGCTGATGAGCATTGCCAGAACCACGCCCCAGGTTGTAGGCTTGTATTTCTTGAAATAATAGATAAGCGCAAGCGCAGGGATCGTTACCAGGTTCAACAGGTGGACACCGATTGACAGGCCCATCATGTAAAAGATCAGGATCAGCCAGCGATTTGCCTTTGAGTCGTCTTCAATCACTTCCCATTTTAGCATCGCCCACACCACGAAAGCGGTAAAAAACGATGACATGGAATATACTTCTGCTTCTACAGCAGAGAACCAGGCTGAATCGCAGAATGTATATGCTAACGAACCTACCAGGCCCGCACCCACCAGCACCCAGGCTCTGTCTGCAGTAAGGTCGGCCAGGCTGTTAACTTTAAAAAGCTTGCGTCCCAGAAGAGTGATTGACCAAAACAGGAAAACAGAGGTAAACGCTCCGGCTAATACACTGCTGAAATTGATCCAATAGGCAACTTTGGTCACGTCTCCGAACGCCAGGAATGAAAACATGCGTCCGATGAGCATAAACAGAGGTGCGCCAGGTGGGTGGGAAACTTCGAGCTTGTAAGCGATGGCGATAAACTCCCCACAATCCCAGAAACTGGCGGTGGGTTCCATGGTTACCCAGTACGTGATCAGCGCTATGGCAAAGACAGACCAGCCGGCTATGTTGTTAATTTTTTGAAAATTCATGGGTTAATTTTGACCGTTTTTTAAGACACATGGAATGCTGCAAAGCGCTTTTATGTGTTTGAAGGGCTTTACTGATTGGCATTTCATGAATAATGAGAAATTGCATTAAAAATCGGCCCGAAAATAAGGAAATTTCATTTCAGGCTAACCTATCCCCGGTATTAATCTCCCGGCAAGGTTCCCCATATATTACGAATGGTAATTTTTTCTGAATGTGAGTAAATCAAGAGCAGTTAAATTTCTGTCATTAAAGCCTCAGCAAGACCGTATCGCGGAGGTGTTCGGTAAAACCTTTTCGGATGTGGTGGATGAGAGTCGTTACATCCTAGGAAGACGGGTTCAGGCTTTTGAGCACGCCTTTGCTGCCTACTCGCAAACCCAATTCTGCATTGGAGTTGGCAATGGCCTGGATGCCCTTACGATAGCGCTAAAATCTCTTAAGTTAAGTAAGGGAGACCAGGTCATCGTCCCGGCCAATACATACTTCGCCACCTGGCTGGCCGTCAGTAACTCAGGTTTGACAGTCGTTCCTGTAGATTCGGATCCTAGTACGTTTAACCTTGATGCCGCCAGTGTTGCCGGAGCAATAACAGGAAAAACGCGTGTGATATTGCCGGTTCATTTGTATGGTCAGCCATGTGATATGACCGCGCTGAGTGATCTCGCCCAAAAACATAAATTGGAGGTGGTTGAGGACAACGCGCAGGCGCATGGCGCTACGTGGAACGGGAGAAAGACAGGCGCATGGGGTAGGGTAAGCGCAACGAGCTTCTATCCTACGAAAAATCTGGGAGCGTTAGGTGATGGGGGTGCAATCACGACTTCCGATTCAGACGTGGCGCATTTTGCCAGGGCGTACCGGAATTACGGTTCGTCAACGAAAGACCTTTTTGAAATGAGAGGCATTAACTCCCGGCTTGACGAATTACAAGCTGCCCTCCTCAATTTGAAGCTCGAACACCTTGACACCTGGAATGAAGAGCGAAGGAGGCTGGCCGCGTTGTACAACGATCGGTTGGACGGAATTGCTGGCGTGAAGATTCCATTTTGTGCTGCGGGTGCAAAGCACGTTTATCATCTTTACGTAATACAGTGCGAAAAGCGTGATGACCTGAGAACTTTCCTTACAAACCATCAAATCGAAACCATGGTGCACTACCCTGTTCCACCGCATAAACAAGAGGCCTATCGTGAGCTCGGAATTGGCCATGGACAATTTCCTGTGACGGAAAAACTCGCGGAAACGGTGCTGAGCTTACCCCTCTGGCCGGGAATGGGAGTCGATGATGTTGACTACGTGTGTGAGAAAGTTGCAGCGTTTTACCGCTGATTATTTGTACACAATGATGTAGAATAGCAGCCAAAGGAAAAAAATCAGAATGTACGAGCAAGCTACAATTAGCCAGACAATTTTCTTTTCCTTACGCGCAAAATGGTGGATACCGTTTACCAGGAGGAACCAGTAAAAAATTTCAAAAACGTTTAGTGCCCGTAGGGGATAAGCGTAACGCTTGTCCATTTCGCTATAATCTGCAAAATGGATCAGCGAAAGGGGGTAAAATTCGCGGATCTGATTGTAGGTCGGATCGGTTTCGACCGTCATAAACCAAATGATCTTAATCAATTCCGGAACCAGGAAGATGAATTCAGCTCCTATCACCACTCCCCAGCACTCCGTGTACGTTACACGATAGCCATACATGAAGCATCCAACCCAGATTACAAAGGCGATCACTGTAAACTTCCATAAGTAAACGAAGGGTATGGATAAGTACTTTAAGCCCTGGATGATTTGTAAAATAGTCCCCTCGGGTCTATCCTGGAGGAACTCAAAGGCGGCCGTTTCGTTTTCAATAAATGAAATTTTAACAAACAAGAGCATCAGCGTGAGCAGGCACAGAAGAAGAAACAGAAGCCTTTTGTCGGCAGCGAATAATGATTTAGCTTCGCCCTCGTTTGAATAGCTGGAATTTAACAAGTGGGTAGTCGTTTATTGAACTAATGGATTCGAACAAATATAAATCAATTTCAAAAGCCAGGCCGGCAGCCGCTTGTCCGGTTGCTTCTATATTTATTTGGCTGCTCCTATCAGTCGCTTGTTTTGAGGTAAAAGCACAAGCCCCGGTAAAAAAAGATAGCGTTGTGCTGTTGCTATCTGATGTAAATGTTCAATTGCAGTGTACCCAAGCCTTAAATGACCTTTACAACTTCAAATTTGCAGACGCGGAAGAGAAATTCAACAGCTTAAAAACGGGGTATGGCTGGCATCCACTTCCTTACTTCTTAATTGGTTTGAGCGAATGGTGGAAGATTATGCCGAACACAAAGGACACTTCGCACGATGCAAAGTTTCTTGCCTATATGGATACCACCATACGGGTTGCCGAACGCCTTCATGACGAGTTTCCTGCCTATCGCGCGGAAGCCGCATTTTTCCTGGCTGCGGCATATGGTTTCGAAGGAAGACTTTATTCTGATGAGGAGCGAAAGAACTGGCGCAAGGCGGCAGCGGTAGGAAAAGATGCGCTTGACTACCTGGAGGAAAGCAAGGCTGCGCAGGATTTGAGTCCTGAATTACTGTTTGGTGATGCGCTTTACAACTACTTTTCTGTTTGGGTGCCAGAGAACTATCCTGCTCTTAAACCGATCTTATGGTTCTTTCCAAAAGGGGATAAGGCGCTCGGGCTAAAGCAGCTCAAGGAAGTGTCATACAACGCGTTTTACACCCGCACCGAGGCGATGGTTTGGCTGATGCGAATTTTGAACAGCTATGAGAACGATCAGTTTCAGGCGTTGCAGATCAGTCAGTACCTGAATGAAGAATATCCGGATAATCCATACTTCCATCGCTATTACGCGCGGATGCTGTACTCACTTGGGAGGTATAACGAAGCAGAGCCCGTTTGCAAGGAAATTCTCCACCGCATTGACAGCGGCATGGTAGGTTACGAGGGGACCAGTGGCAGGTATGCAGCGTTTTTTCTGGGACAGATAAATGAGTCGCGGAAGAAATATGATGAGGCAAAAGTTAACTATCTTCAGTGTGTCAAGTTTGCCGAGGAGATCGATGCGACCGAGACCGGTTATTACCTGTTTTCGCTGATTGCGCTTGGTGAGATCGCAGAAAGGCAAGGTAACAAAGCAGAAGCAAAAATGTACTTCAAAAAAGTGAAAGACAAAGCCGGCCGAAAGGACGAAGCATTTAAGGACGCGAAGAAAAGGTTGAAGAGATTGGAGCGGGGAGGGGATTAACTACAACCAAACATAAATTTTTCTTGGAACTCCGCGATCTCATCGTAACACCCATTCTGATCATCATCGTTTTCGTGGTGGCGTATGTGGTGCGGCCGTACGTGACCGATGGGATAACGCGGAGGTATTTTCTCCCGGCACTGGCGCTGCGTATATTAGGTGCGTTAGCCCTCGGGTTTATTTATCAATATTATTACGATGGAGGTGATACGTACAACTATCACACACATGGCAGCCGGCATATGTGGGAAGCGTTTATGGATTCACCCGGCAAAGGGTTCCAAATTTTCTGGCACGGGAGCTCAGATTTGACGGGTGTATATCAGTACGCTTCCAGGATTGTTTTCCTGGACGATCCGGGTTCTTTCATGATTGTGAGGCTGGCTTTTCTTGGAGACATCCTGACATTCTCCTCGTACTCGGCAACGGCCGTGCTTTTCAGCATCTTTTCCTTCATTGGTATGTGGATGTTTTTTTTGACCTTTTACAACAAATATCCCCATCTGCACAGGCGTTTAGCGATCGCTGCATTCTTTATCCCTTCAGCTTTTTTCTGGGGATCCGGGTTGTTGAAAGATACGGTTACACTCGGATGTTTGGGCATAGCTGTCTATGCTGCTGACCAGATTTTTATTCGGAGTAGAGTCAACCCCATCAAGTTGACACTGCTCATTTTGTCGCTGATCCTGTTGTATAAAATTAAGGTATACATTCTTATGGCGTTGCTCCCTGCGGCTATCGTATGGATCTTTCTCTCACGGATCCAGAGCATTCGGTATACGGTAGTGAAATTTGTTTTGTTTCCGGTTGCATTGGTCCTCTCGATCGGCTTGGGTTTTTTTGCAATGATACGAACCGGTGCTTCGAGCGAGAAATATTCCATTGACAACATTGCACGCACTGCGCAAATAACAGCCTATGACATTCGATATTACACCGGGAAGGACGCGGGCTCAGGATACTCCATTGGTGAACTTGACGGTACCTGGCAATCAATGGTCCGTTTAGCGCCTGCAGCGGTCAACGCTACGCTGTTTCGCCCATACCTGTGGGAAGTCAAGAACCCATTGATGCTGCTTGCTGCCCTGGAAGCCTTTCTATTTTTAATTGGTGTTTTGTATATCGTTTTCACAACGCGATCAGCATTATTTCGCGGACTTCGCAACCCCGATGTACTGTTCATGCTGATGTTTTCGTTAACGTTCGCTTTCGCTGTTGGAGTCTCAACCTTTAACTTCGGTACGCTTGTCCGCTACAAAATTCCTTTACTACCTTTCTTTGGCGTGATGTTGACGCTGATGCTTGATTATTCAAAAAGCTTGAGAAAGTTGCCAGCATTAGATTGGACGGAGTAATTATTTATGACCTGCCGATAGCCTGCTAGCGCGAGCGCTTTGCGGAGGTTCGGATCAACAATTAGCTGGCTCAATCTGCCTATCCATTCGGTTTCGGAGGCGCAAAGAAACCCGCTTTTTCCATCATCGATGATTTGTTGGTTGACCCCAACGGGTGAAGCCACAGCCGGGACTTTTAGTGCCATGTACTGTAGGATCTTAAAACCGCATTTGCCTTTGCTCCACTCATCGTCAGGCAGTGGCATCACACCAATGTCAAATGTCAGTAAGTCTTCGATTTCGGTAGCTGCCGACCATGGCATGAATACAAATGGGAAATTTACGACCGGCTTCCGATCAGCGATGATCGAAACGCGCACGGTTGGATTCTGCTTTAGTACCTTCGAGAGAGCGCCCTCGATTTCCTTAAGATACTTCAATGTGGAATGTGAGCCGGTCCACCCGATGGTAATCGTCTTTTCTTCATGCGTGGACGGGTATAACGCGGGGTTGTGATGGTTAGTGGTGTCAATTGTTGTTGGGATAATTACTGCATTGCCATTAAACTGTAGCGCATACCGTTGTAAGTACTGGTTGCCGCAGCTGACCTTGTGAGACCATTTGCAAATGGAACTCACTTTCGATCTCCATTTGATTGCACGCAACAGTGTTGGTTCCGAAGACCTGTCCGTCATCCAGATTGCATCGTCAAAGTCGTAAATGATTTTTTTACGTAATACGCGAGCAAGCAACCATTCAATGATGGGCGGACCAGCAGGTGTTGCCTCCCGATGAATAAAAACGAAATCATAGTGAACCGCTCGCACGACACTGACGAAACGTTTGAAAAACCCGCTTAACAAAGCTAATGCCTTGATTAGATTTTGTCCCGGTTTAAAAAAAAGTTGCCAGTTTTGGGAATTTAGGAAGGGTTGCACGTCATAGTGATGACCTGCTTTGACGAGGATATCAAAATATTGCTCAAAGCGGAATCGTTGCGAAGGAGATTCGTGCAGCGGATATGGAACAAGAAAAAGTATTTTTGAGCCCATTCTCGTGCGATTCTGCAAGAATAATTCGTCATTTACAACATCTCTTTAAAACACTTTTGTCAGTGATTGCCCAGCAAGCGAAATCATGGTAACTTGGCACGAATCTGGGGACTCCGTCCCCTATACGACCAAATGCCTGACGTGCGCGAGAATATAATTGACGCTGATAAACAACGATTGTTTGATTGGCGTGAGCTGTGGCAATACCGGGAGTTATTCTATTTTTTCACCTGGCGCGACATTAAAATCAAATACAAGCAGACCGTTTTGGGCTTTTTGTGGGCTGTACTTCAGCCTTTGGCCATGATGATAATCTTCACGTTCTTCTTCGGGCGAGCGCTAAGAATTCCATCGCAGCAAATTCCTTATCCTATTTTTGTTTTTTCAGGGCTGCTTATGTGGAATATGTTTTCGTCTGGTTTGACTACTTCGGCCAACAGCATGATCAACAATGCACCGATTATCAAGAAGATCTATTTTCCCCGATTGATTATACCTGTATCCTCAATTTTGGTTTCATTTTTTGATTTCTTAATGGCTTTCATCCTTTTTGTGCCCCTGATCATTTTTTTCGGGCAACCTGTTTCAATAGCAGCGATTTGGAGCTGGCCGCTGGCCATTGCCGTTTGCGTTATTGGTACACTCGGTCCTGGAAGCTGGCTTGCTGCATTGAATGTAAAGTACAGGGACTTTCGATATGTCATTCCGTTTGTCGTGCAGGTTATGTTCTTTCTGACTCCCGTTTTGTACCCAATTACGCTTCTTGATCATCCGCTGCTGCGATATCTGCTCGCAATCTCGCCAATGTATGCGGCCGTAGAATTGTTCCGTGTTCCTCTAACAGGCGAGCTTCCGGATCCTGTTCTTTTGACGATAAGTTTGTCCTCGGCAGTTTTTTTATTAGCGATAGGGTTAACCTATTTTAAAAAGACCGAAGACTTGTTCGCTGATTTCGCTTAGCTTATGAAGCCAATTTTAGAAGTACGCCATATTTCAAAAAAATATCGAATAAATCATCAGACAGTTGGCTATGCTAGTCTTCGCGAACGAATTCAGCGTGCGTTCCGGTTTGAGCGATCGAATATTGAAGACTTCTTTGCCTTACAGGACGTGTCATTTGACGTGCAGGCAGGAGAATCAATTGGCATTATCGGACGCAATGGTGCAGGTAAATCGACATTGTTAAAAATTCTTTCGAGAATCACGCTACCATCAAAGGGCAAAATCCTTACCCGTGGGCGAATCGCCAGTTTACTTGAAGTTGGTACCGGATTTCATCCCGAACTGACCGGTCGCGAGAATATTTTTTTCAATGGCTCGCTTCTGGGCATGAAGCGGAAAGAAATTGAAACGAAGTTTGACGAGATTGTCGACTTCAGTGGGGTCGAAAAATTCCTGGATACACCATTGAAGCACTACTCCAGCGGCATGCAGTTGCGACTGGCGTTTGCAGTTGCCGCGTTCCTTGAACCCGAAATTTTAGTAATCGATGAAGTGCTTGCTGTAGGGGATGCCGAATTTCAAAGAAAGTGCCTGGGTAAGATGGAGGACGTTAGTAGAAGCGGAAGGACGATCCTGTTTGTAAGTCATAATATGGCAAGCCTCAGAAAACTTTGTGAAAAAGCAATTTGGCTTGATAAAGGCATTGTTATTTCGGAAGGGCCCATCGCGCAGATCTTGAATGCTTATTCAAAGAACGAAGTAATAAACCTGGACTCACAATGGGTAAACGCCTTTGACGATGGTCAAACCATCGTGCTGGAGAACGTTCGCGTGACTGACCAGGCGCAGCATCGGAGGAATGAATTCTTGTCATCGGAAGACATTTACGTTCATATGCAGGTGCAGTCGAAAGAAATCTTTGATCATGTAAAAGTTGGATTTGACCTGATAAAAAATAATGATGTTGTCTTCCGGACTCAGCAAGTGGATTTTCGTCTGGCATCGAAATTCGATATAGGATCCTACTCATTGTCCTGCAGGATTCCTAAAGATCTGTTGAACGAGGGGACCTACATAATTAAACCACTCTTCTCAATTCACTGTGTAAAAAGCCTGATTACGCATGATGGTAATGCCGCCCTTTTTAAAGTGCGAATCGATACCTCGCGATCGGAGTATCACTCGATACTGAATGAGAATAATCATCCCGGTTACGTATTCCCTCTGTTGGAATGGCATTCAAAAAAGGTCGATTTCAAACAAACGGTATGAGACGGGCGTTCAACTTAATGCGCGCTATGTTGGATCGGTTGTTCTATCACCCGAAGAGTGTGCTAACCTATGTTTATTTAAGATTGCACGGGGTGGACACTAGCTACGGTTTTGTCAGGCTGATGGGTTTTCCGATAATTCAAAAATGTAAAGGGTCAACGATTTCGCTGGGCCGGGGCTGTACCCTGATATCACATTCAAAATACAATTGCGCAGGAATCAATCATCCGGTTGTGCTCGCAACGTTAACTCCTGAAGCAAGAATTTTAATCGGTCGAGTTGGGATCTCAGGTTCGGCAATATGCGCGGTAAAGAAAATAGTGATTGGCGATAACAGTGGTCTTGGCGCGAATTCCTGTATCTATGATACCGATTTTCATCCAATTGACCCGATTGCAAGGAGAAATCAAAAAAGTATCTTACAAGCCGAAGCGGAAGAAGTGACAATTGGTAGCGATGTCTGGATAGGAGCCAACGCGATCATTCTTAAAGGAGTCCAGATTGGGGATGGGGCCGTGATTGGTGCTGCTTCTGTGGTAACTACAGATGTACCACAGCTTACAGTTGTTGTCGGCAACCCGGCAAAAAAAGTCAAAGCGCTATGAACAGGGATGAAACTTGCCCGCTTTGCGGTTCAACGAATACCCGGGATACGGTCAATGCCGAGAACTTCGCCATCGTATTTTGTTCCAACTGCGAAAACTATTTTACCAATCCACCGCCCGTTCTTCCAGACTACGAGAAGTTAGATTTCCATGCCCACGATGATTCAAACAAGCTTGAAAAGCTGACATATGCAGACGACCTGCCTAACGACTGGAAACGATTAATTCATAAGCAAGTGAATATTTTGGTGGAAACCGTTGGGAAAGAAGCAAATCTTCTAGAGATCGGTTGCGGAGAAGGGTTATTATTATATGAGCTCCGGAAGGCGGGATTCAGTAAAATCGAAGGAATCGAGCCGAGTAGAACTGCATTCTTAAGGGCGCAAAAAAAAGGTCTTTCTGTTTATAACGACTTCCTCGAGAATTTGTCGCTTGCAAATAAATATGACGTCATTGTGATGTCGCACGTTTTAGAGCATGTGGAACATCCAATTGAGTATGTAAGGTCATTAAAGGCTCATTTAAAACCTGATGGGTTTCTTCTGTTTACCCAAACTAATTGTGAGGGATTAATTGCAAGGCGCCACGGGCGCAGTTGGTATGCATGGGTGCCCGAGCAACACTTTTGGCATTTTACAGAAAGGGGCCTTAAAAAGATTCTCCAGCCACTGGGCTTTACCGTATGCAAGTGCACATACACATCGCTGGTGCATGACCATAGCGTTTTATATTGGATAACCAGGGTTCTTCACAAAACTCAGGACCAGTTTGTTATTTTGTTGAAACACAAAACGGAGAATTAAGGTTAAGCTCATCCTGCTTCTCTGCACTAACCAATGAAAGTAATTAAGTTAACTACGCCATGGAATCATAATTACCTGAGTAAGACGCCAGGCAATAGCGGTGTATTTGGCAATTTCAAATTTGAGATCGACAACGGAGTCCGTGAATGCGACTATTGGGTCGTTTGGGGCGGCTTGAAGCGTGCGCAAAAAGTCAAATGCCCGGCAGATAACATTTTTTTTGTCACCGATGAAGCGCACGAACAACGCAAGTTTAATTCTGATTTTCTAAATCAATTTGCGGCTGTCATTACCCAGCGTAAGGATGTTAACCACAGTACAGTGCTCTCCACCCATGATCTGGGCATCTGGCATTTTTCTTCCACATATGATCAAGTCCTTGCTCTGCAAGAGGTAAAGAAAACCAAAGAAATCTCCGCGGTAGCATCTGACCTGACTTTATTGGATGGCCATAAAAAGCGATTTGCTTTCATTAATCAGCTCATCGGACATTATAAGAAGAGGATTGATTTCTTCGGACGAGGTTTTTCCTTTCTGCAAGATAAAGCTGATGGATTGCTTCCGTATAAATATTCGATCGCCATCGAAAATAGTTACCTGCCCGACTATTTTACCGAGAAGTTGTTTGAGTGTTTTTTATGCCACACAATGCCCGTTTACTATGGTTGCCCTAACCTGGAAGATTATTTTGACAGCCGAGCATTTCTGCGGATTGACATCAGCAATCTGGCCCAGTCGATCGCAACGATTGACGATGCTGTCCAGTACGATATCTTTCGGGAGCGTTTACCATTTATCCTGGAAGCTAAACGGGTATATATGGAAAAGTATCTTGTATTCCCTGCGCTCATCCAAATTCTTTCGTCATATGCGGGCATTAAGTCTTCAAAGAAAAGGCTTAATGTGCTAAACCCAGAACATCAGTTTGGTCTTTCTCTGCCAAGAAAAGTCATTAACCTTGCCAGGCAGACGTACAAGCGGATAATGTAATCTCGAGAACGCACTTCTATGAAACGATGGCTTAAGCTACTTAAAATTTATCCCTTAAAAGATTTTGTTACGCTTGTCTTTGCCACGGCTGTTGATGCGATTTTTTCTAAGATTCCGAAGCAAACGTTTACGATTAAAAATACTTTTGATGCCCTCGTTGCCCGAAATGCAGATTTCGTTTGGCATCAAACTGAAGTTATGGTTACGCTTAACAAGGTCAAATTTTATTTACGAACCCAGGGTTCGGACTTTCGTGTTTTTAATCAGATCGTGTTGGATGGTGGAATGACGCGGGCGATTGAAATGCTGCGTTCATTGAACATTGATAAGCCAAAGGTGATGGACTGTGGTTCCAATATAGGCCTGTGCACGTTGCTTTTGAAGAGCGCTTTTCCTGATGCTGATATCATTGCCATCGAACCGGACACCAAAAATTTCAATCAGTTAAAAAAAAATGTTCAGACAAACGGATTTGAAAATGTAAAGTTGGTTAATGCGGGCGTGTGGTATGAGGCTTCATCGCTGGCCGTACGATCTGATTTCGGTGACGGAAGTGACTGGGCTGTTGCATTAGAAAAATCCCCGAACGAATCGCTGAACACAGTTCCCGTCCGTACTCCTGAACAAATTGCCGTTGAACACAATTGGGATAGAATCGACTACCTTAAGATTGATATCGAAGGTTCTGAGTTTAGCTTACTCGAACGTGTGGAAAACTGGAGAGCAATCTTCAATACGGTAAAGTTAATTTCAATTGAGCCACATGCTGAGGCGGGAGATGTCATCGCGTTAATTGACATTCTGAACCGCAGCGGATTTTCATTACAATTATACCAGGAGCTAATTATTGGCATTCGAAAATGATGGATAAGTTAACTGGCGTATCGGTTATTATTTGCTGCTTTAACAGTGCCAGACGGTTGCCACGGACACTGGCCTCTCTTGCCCGTCAGCAAGTTAAATCCAATTTGGCGTGGGAGGTAATTGTAGTCGATAACAACTCCAACGATGGTACTGCAAAAGTCGCGCAGGCTCTTTGGTCTAATGCTAATAATCCGCCATTACATATATATACCGAACCAACGGCCGGACTCATCCATGCTCGAATGTGTGGTTTAAAGAGCGCCCTCTATGACGTAATCATATTTTGTGATGACGACAATTGGCTCGATGAAACCTACATCGAAAAGGCACTCAGCCTCATGGCTGCAAATCCAAAAATTGGCGCAATTGGTGGCTGTGGGATTCCGCATTTTGATGGACGGGAACCGAGCTGGTTTAATCGATTCAAGTCGTTTTATGCTGTGGGGGCGCAACAATCCCATGGAATTGAAAGTCAAGCGCAATATCAATATCTGTATGGGGCAGGTATTGTACTACGAAAGTCAGCAATGCTTGAGCTTTATGCATCAGGATTTAAACATCTGGCCACCGGCAGGCAGGGCAAGCGTCTGTTGTCGGGAGAGGATATTGAACTGGTGATAGGCTTGCAAATGTTGGCCTACCAAGTCGTCTACTCCCCCACGTTAACCTTTACGCACTTCATTGAAGCGAAAAGATTGACTTGGAAATATCTTACAAGCCTGTTATTCAACGTTGGCTATTCGGCAGAATTGCTAACCAGATTCCGCGATCAGAACACGCTGACTTTTCCGTACCCTAATTATTCATCGCTGTGGCGCGAAACGAAGGCACTAATGAAGGCAGTCGTTGTTGCCCTCTTACCATTTCGGAAATATGAGGCGTTCCCGGTTAAAGTCGCTATTCTATTCTATAGGTTTGGAGCATTGTCATTCCATTTGAAAAACCAGCACCGATTCAAGGAGCGTATGCAACCAGTGGCAATACTATGAAAATGTTAGTCCTGTTAAATTCCCTTCGGGTAAGCGGTACCGAGCAACTGATGACTCAGGTTTCTGCCATACTATCTCAGCGAGGGCATCAGGTCGCACTTTTTCCATTGGTTACACCTTTTGATGACTGCTATGTTGAGCAATTGAAGGCAAATGGCGTCTACGACCTTGTATTCTTCCCACGCTGGGTTACTTCGTTCGATAAGTTGATATGGAAGGCCAATGCTTTCTTCGTTCGCACCTTTGGTTACGCCTTGCGAGAAAAAATACTACTGCGATGGTTAAAAAACTTTTGTACAAGAAATAAGGTGCAGTTAATCATCTCCAATTCTCACACGACTGATTCTTTCATTCTTCCCTTGATTAATGAATCGTTGAAATTGGTTATTATCGAGCATGGATCATATGTAGACAAGATATTGAATGGTCTGCCGTTTGACGAACGCCCCCTTCAAAAAGCCGAATGTGTAATTGGCGTTTCCCGTTGGACCTCTTCGGTGCTGCAAGCGAGATTCAATTCCAAAGGTGTTAGGACAATCTACAACGGGCATGTGGTCAATCGTAACGGCAAGATGTCAGAACGACTTAAATATTGGTTAAAGTCTTCTCAGGCGCCTGTGTTTGCCATGCATGGTAGGGGAGCTGAACAAAAAGGTTGGTCAATAGCATTCGAGGCCATAGAGCTTGTCCGCCAAAAGGGGTTCGATGTCCGGTTCCTGGTTATGTCTGAAGGTGAGTTCATTGACAAACTTGCTTTTCAACATCGGGGAGATCATATTTTCGTGAACGGATTCTCTTATAATCTGCCGGAGATAATCGAGCACGTGTTTGCTGGACTTCTTCCTTCTATCGGTTTCGAGACCTTCGGGCTTTCAGCACTGGATTATATGGCTATGGGAAAACCGGTTCTAGCTTCCATGGTGGGGGGGCTGCCTGAACTGGTAATGCACAATGGACAGCCGGGTGGGGTAATACTGCCAGTGAAGGAAGGAGGTAGACTCGATCCCATGACGCTAGCTGAGGCTATGATTAAACTATTGACCGATACCAATTACTATCAGGCACTAGCGACCTCAGCAAAGACAATCAGCGCGAGCTATACTATGGAGCGTTGTGCCGACCAATATGAACAAACATTGAGCGAACTCATCTCATGAATAAAAAGATCATTAATTCGATTCTTTACAAGCTTCAACGCGCGAATCAGTTTCCGTTGCTGGAAAAAATTTGCTTTGCTATGTACAAGCGCAAGGGGATGCCAATAAAATCTGTGCGCTACCTAAAGTCGCTTCGCGTTTGGGAATTCAAACTGGACGATGCCTACTTTTATAGCACCGGGCCAGGCTGGGTCTATTCCCATGAATACCTCAAACAACAGTTTAAGGAGAACTTGGGATATCGCTATTTCCCGCAAGCAGGTGACGTTGTCGTTGATGTTGGGGCAGGCGTTGGTGAAGAGCTGATGGTTTTTTCACAGGCTGTCGGGTCCACTGGAAAAGTATTCGCGATTGAAGCCCATCCCTTTACCTTCAAAGCGCTTAGCAACAACAATGCTCAAAATCGCTTCACAAATACAGTGTTGTTGAACTGTGCTATCTCCGACCATGATGGGTTTATTTACATTGAGGATAGTGAACTCTCTTTGGGCAACCGAGTTGTAACAAATGCAAATGGGCAAAACATACAAGTGAAATCAACAACCCTGCACTCGCTAATGCAAGAACACGCCATCGAACGGATTGATCTTCTTAAGGTTAATATTGAAGGGGCGGAGCAATTGTTGATCAAGGGGATTGGGCACAGCGTTTCGAAAATCAGAAATGTGGCCATCTCTTGCCACGACTTTCGATTTAAGATGGAAGGGATCGAGTTTTTCAAGACTAAAAAACTAGTGGTTGACTACCTCACGGATCATGGATTTGCGGTAGAAACTCGCCATACCGGGGATGCAATGTATGACGACTATGTTTACGGTAATCGAAAGGCCAAATGATCAATGTCGCCTTTTATACGCCAGTCTCATTTCGGTGCCGCGATATCGAAAGTCTCGCTTCGAAGTTTATTCAGGAAGGCATGAACGTCTTTTTAATCAGTTATGACGCGGATGGTGAATTTCAGAAAGCCTGTAACAATCTAGGGGTGCAGCTGATAACCATCGAAAAGCGAAAACCAGGTTCGTTCAGGGCATTATTAAAGGAAGTAAAATCAGTAATAGTCTGCTGCAAAAACCGAAATATAAAAGTTTTGTATTCTCACCTGGAACCAACCAATTTTGTATCGGTTCTCGCCCAGTGGTTTATGAGTACAAAGGTTATTATTTTTCGTCACCACATCGATGAAGCAGCCTTGTATAAGTTCGATAAATCGTGGGCGTATCGCATAACGTACAAGTTTGCGCGCACGATCATCTGCGTTTCTCGACAGGCGAAAACGTATATGATAAAGTCGGAGGGGGTTCCGGAAGAAAGAATCAAGCATATCGATCTGGGCTACGACTTTCGCAGGTATTGGACATTAGATCGTGCAAACATTGAAAGACTTAGATTGAGGAATGCCGGAGCCATCAAGCTCATCACCGCAGGGCGCCTGACATCCTTCAAGAGACCGGTGTTGGCTTTGGAGGTGCTGAAGCATTTAATTCATGCGAAAGGGATGGATGTCACATTAACCTATCTGGGTGCAGGTGAGCAAGAATCCGATTTAAGGTCGCTGGCGGAAAAATATCAGTTGCAACAAAATGTGTATTTCGAGGGCTACCGCCACAACGTTGCCGATTATTTTCACGCGTCCGATTTTCTGCTTCATCCTTCGCTCCTGGAATCAAGCTGCGTAGTTATTAAAGAGGCGGGACTGGCAAGATTGCCCGTGATTGTTTGCAAAGGTGTAGGCGACTTTGATGACTATATGCGCCACGAACAAAACGGAATCGTTGTCGAACCTGGTCGTTTTGTTGAAGAAGCCATAACGCATGTTCAGCAATTTTTAAACGATCCTGGGCCGTATAGGCAACAAGCAGTTGCGCTACACGATCTGATTGAGCGAAAATTTTCCATTGAAACAGTTTTTGATAAACATCTTACGTTAATTCAATCAATGTAACGGCTATCCACTTGAAAGCCTTTCGTGTTTTGAAACACAATAAATCAATCTTTGAATGGAGCACAGGAAAGTGGTGTTAATGCTAATTCCAAATCTGAATTTCGGGGGAGCTCAACGCGTGTTTTATAATCTATCGGTTGAATTAACTCGGCACTATCATGTTGTGGAATGCGTGTTTAATCTTGATGCAGGCCATGTGTTTAAGTCAGGCAACGAAGTGTTATCGTTAGATGTGCCGGCCGGGAAAACTTTTCCGAGTAAATTTTATAATTTCCTTTTGCGCTGCCGAAGATTGAAAAAAATAAAACACGCTTTGAAGCCGGACATTTGTATTAGCCACTTAGAAGGTGCGGACCTAGTAAACATTCTATCCGGGGGTGCTGGAAAAACCGTCACCTGGGTGCATGGCAGTAAAGCCCATGATGAAAATATATCGGGATTTTTAGGCTTCTTACGGCATAAACTTCTGATCCCATTAACCTACAATAAAGCGGATGCTGTGGTAACGGTGAGCAAAGCCATAAAGCAGGAACTCGTCACTTTCTATGGTGTGCCTGAAAACAAGATCAAGCCTATTCACAACTTTTTCGACATACATCAGATTGTTCAAAAAAGTCTTCATCCATTATCAACTGGCGAACTTACAATTTTTGAGAAGTCGCCAGTCCTTGTTTTTTCAGGAAGGCTAGTGACGCAGAAAAATCCCTTTGCGCTGCTTTCATGGTTTGCCGGATTCCGCAAGGTTTGCACATGTAAATTGGTCATCGTTGGTGATGGCGAACTATACCCTCAACTGTTGCGGTTAAGTAACGAGCTGGGGTTAAAGGCCTATTCGGCCAAAGACAATCTCCCCATACACGAACATTATGATCTGTATTTTTTAGGATTTCAGGATAACCCGTTCAAATTCATAAAACACGCAACCCTGTTTATTTTGCCATCTTCGTGGGAAGGATTTCCGATGGTGCTTGGCGAAGCGATGGCATGTGGCGTGCCGGTTGCTTCAGCGGACTGCCCTACCGGGCCACGAGAAATGTTGACTGACGACAATATGAGCCAGCTGCAAACGTCTGATTTTTTTGCCGAGCACGGTGTCTTACTCCCGCTCCTAAACGAGAACACGTTTCCCGTATGGACCGAAACATTGTGCCGGCTTTTGACCGACAAAACCATGTTGCAAAAATACGCAGATCGTACAACCGAGCGGGCACGTCACTTCTCAAAGGACGAGAACGTTCACCTCGTAACAGAGCTTATTGAATCAATTGTATCTTAGTGGTGACGGCTTAAAGCTAAGCGAAATGAAATTCTTCCGAAGCGTTTACCGCAGGCAGCAAATACAGTATAAAAGCGTAGGTCTCCTCCCAGCGAGCTTAAATCCTGGAAAGATGCCAATTAATGACATAACTTAAACGTATATCCCGGTTTGTGAATTCGATACGACTATTCTTACTCTTAAGCCTGCTTTCCTTTGAAATTTTTGGGCAGTCGACAATCACGGATTTTACCGTGAGCGCAAATGCGTGCAGCGGGGAACGGTTACGAATTGAAAATCTTTCGCAAGGCGCAACAAGCTACGAATGGGATTTTTGCGAGGGCGACCTCATGGCCACCCCCACGGCCAAACGTTACAATATTGCCAATATCAACATTCCCTATGGCGCGTCCTTTGTAAAGGCTGGCAATAATTGGCATGCCTTCATTTGCAGCGCTGGTGGTAGCTCAATCTTCAGAATTGATTTTGGGGCAAAGCTGACAAACGAGCCGCTCTCGATTACTGATCTAGGTTCTTTCGGAGGCCTCGTAAATATTCCCCAGGATATCAAGGTTGTTGAGTCTGAAGGTGAGTATTTTATTTTCGTTAATAATAACAGCGCTAATCGGCTAGTAGGCATTCGCTTGGGTGCAAACATTGAAAATACAAACGGTATTGCTTCGGTGCTTTTGAATGGCACCGCTTTTGGTAACGGTGGAATAGACGCATTCTACGATGGAAGTCAGTGGGTCGCTGCCTTAACAAACTATACTAGCCTCAGCTTGGTCAATCTCGGAAATCAATTGACGCAAGGCTTGCATGCCCTTTCGGTGTCTTCAGCTTCCGTAACAAGTGATATTCGGGGGATTGGCGATGTAAAGTTCATCAAACAGGAAGGTGAGTGGCATGCGTTCATCGTGGGATTTGATTCGCACTCCATCCATCGATGGGACTTTGGCCCAGATGTGTTCTCAACTCCAACAGATCACAAACTTACCAGTCAATTGCTCAGCAGCCTTAACCCATTTGGGTTGGCAGTCGAAAAAGATTTTGGCCAATGGATTGTGTTCGCTGCAAGTATTGAGGGCAAACTCCTGCGGTTGAATTTGGGCGCGAATGTCCAAAATGACATTCAGGCGGAGTCGGACCTCGGAAACCTGGGAGGATTATTCAATACGCTTAAAGTTGACATGGCCGTGTCGGAATCACGATGGGTTGGAATTGCCAACGACTGGAATAGTAACAGCTTCGTTTTAATCACCTTCCCGCAGAGCGACTGTGGTTTTGATAAGCAATTTTCGGCCGAGGAGACACCTATTTTGTATTCGCAGGGATCTGGACAGCGGGTTATTACACTTTCATCACGATTTGAAGATGGTACTATCGAAAAACTGAGCCGGAGTGTGCTTGCGTCCTCCACTCCAGCACCCTCTATCGACTTTCAATCCGCCAGCATGTGCGCTCAGACAACAAGCCAGTTCCAAGCCACGAGTGATCACTCGCTAACATCATACACTTGGGATTTTGGGCCCGTATTGGGTCAGTCCCTCTTCCCATCGCCTTCTATTACATTACCTGATGATCCATTTAGCGTGTCATTGCAAGTTGAGGCCATTAATGGTTGCAAGAACTTCACAAAAAAAACCGTAAGTGTTTACGACCCACCCAATGCCTCGTTCAACCTTCCCTCAGGTTTGGTTTGTACAGGCAACAATTTTGTATTTACTAATGCCACCCTTGACAACTTTGATGGAAACCTGACTTACAGGTGGCTTGTGAACGCGGAGGAAGTGAACTCAGGCCGTGACCTCACTTACACATTCACAACAGAAGGTTCGAAGGAAATCACGCTTATTGCAGCTATTCCCGGCTGCTCAGACCAAGAAGCTAAGACGATTCCACAGGTGTTCTCCGGTCCCGTTGTCGATTTTGATTTTAATGATGCATGCGAGGGAAATGAAGTGAATTTCCATAATCAAACCACTGGCAATGTTTCGTCATTCAACTGGCAGTTTCCGGATGGGTCTTCTGCGTCTGCCATGGACGCAGCTAAAACATTTATGGAATACGGTGAAATTCCGGTGTCTCTCAGCGCAACAAATTCCGTAGGCTGTATCAATACCAAGACAAAAACCGTAACCATTCATTCGGTACCTCAACCATTGTTTGAATTTTCTGATCCACCATTATCGTGCACTGGCACAATCACGCCATTTACTAACACAACAACCAACGCAGACGGAAGACCTGTATCATATGCATGGAATTTCGGTGATGGTAGCGGCACGAGCAGTGAAAAGGATCCTTCTTATACCTTTCAGGAAGCAAAAACCTATACGGTCTCCCTCTCTGCAGCCACCGAGTTTGGATGTGTAAAAACTATGGAGCAGACTATCGCAATATCGCAATCTCCTTCTGCTGCTTTCGCATACACACCGGCTTGTAAAGATGTGCCGGTTGTTTTTTCAATTGCTGACTCAGGACTGAAATCATATTTGTGGGAAACTGGGGCCGTATATTATGATATCGCGAAACCAACTCACACATTCAGCACGCAAGGAAATCAGATCGTGACACTCACTGTTGTTGGCAACAATGAATGCGTAAGTAAATCGTCACAAACAATTGCTGTTCCCCAGCCTTTAAAACCAGCCTTTAATGTCTGGAAGAATTGCATCAACACAGAAGCGGTCTTTACGGATGTTACTGCAGGCACAGATAGAATTGTTTCGCATGAGTGGACTTTTCCATCCAACGTCAAGGCGTCAGGCTCGCCAGCTAATTTTACATTTACCACATTGGGTCAAAAAAACGTGACCTTGATGGTTACTACCGAATCAGGTTGTAAATATTCCGCTACCAAGTCGTTCGAGGTTGTCAATGTGCCCACGGCATCTTTCTCTGCGTCACCTGAAAGTGGGGCAGCGCCTTTGGATGTGCAATTCCTCAATTCATCCACTGGTGCATCAACTTTTTCATGGCGCTTCAGTGATACAAACCAGACGAGCACTGAAGCGTCACCAACATATACTTTTTCCGAGGTGGGCTCATTTAACGTTGATCTCACGGCAACAAACAGCGTGGGATGTACAGATGTCTTCAGTAGAGTGATCACCTCGCTCGTGCCGTTGGCCAACGTCTCCCTCGATGTATTTACAATTACAGAAAATGCAGACGGTACCGTTAAAGGAATCGTGACCGTTCAGAATAAAGGCAATACCGTCATTCGCAATCTGCCCATCCATGTTGATTTTTCAGGCGAGGTTGGTTTGAGAGAAAGCATCGATGGCCCGATTCATCCCGGAGCATTCTATAATTTTGTTTTGGACTATGGAATCGTAAAATCCGGACTTGATTTTCTTTGTGCCAGAACTTCACTTCCGAATGATGTCGCCATGGAAGACAATGTTATATGTACTGACTTTGATAATGAAACGTCAATTTTTCGTGCATATCCCAACCCGGCAATTGGCCATTTGAACGTTGAATGGGTATCGCCCGCGGATGAAAACATTGTCATTGCACTCATAGATGCGATGGGCAAAGAAGTTTCCCGAATCGGTCGCATATCCGCAAAGGGCTTTAACAGCGAATTATTAGACGTGAGTCGCCTGAACGGTGGGCTGTTTATGCTTGTGATCAAAACGCCAGGAAAGGTTGAAAGTCAAAAGATCTTCATTCGCGGCAACTAGCAAAAGATACAACGCCAATGCCCACATCGAAGCCGAAGGTACTGATCATAGAAAATAGCATAGACGTAACCGGTGCGCTCAAGTCGGTGGCGAGAACTGCTTTCGACCTCAGTGCTTTTTATGAATTTGTATTCATCATCCCAACAGGATCAAAGGCGAGGGCCTGGATTGAAGGTAAACGCTTTTCGAATGTTTATGAACTTCCTATGCGCGAATTGAGCCGAAGTATCGTTTCGCTGGTTAAATATTTTCCCTATCTGTTCGTAAATGCCTTCCAATTAAGGCGCATCGTTAAGCAAGAGAATGTCATGCTTATTCATGTCAACGACATCTACAACATGTTGCCACTCGCGTTGCGCATTCTCGGTAGCAAGACACCTTATATTTGTCATGTACGGTTTCTGCCAGACCGTTTCCCGAAATTGCTTTTCGGATTTTGGTTGAAGTTGCATCTCAAGTGTGCAGAGCGGCTTGTGGCTGTTTCGGAGTCGGTCCGTGCCCAGCTGCCTCCACATGAAAAGATTGTTGTCATTCATAATGAGCTTCCTGTAGAAGAACGCTATGAACGAACGCTCAAGAAAGAAGACACCTATAGTAAAACGTTTCTGTATCTTTCAAATTTTATGAATGGCAAAGGGCAGAATTTTGCTATTGATGCCTTTTCGAGAGTACACGGACAACTACCTGGGTGGAAACTTCGACTTGTGGGAGGTGACATGGGCTTGGCAAAAAATATGAAGTTTCGCGAATACCTTAAGGAGCTTGCCGTGTCGCTGGGCGTTTCTCACAAACTGGAGTGGTCAGACTTTACGGAAGATGTAGAACGGGAATACAAACTTGCCGATATTGTTCTGAACTTTTCGGAGTCTGAATCTTTTTCCATCACATGCCTTGAAGCCCTTTTCTTCGGCAGACCTTTGATTGTAACTGATTGTGGCGGACCCGCGGAGATAGTTAATCATCAAATTACAGGTTTACTGATCCCGAACCGTGATGTACAGGCGATGGCGCAGAATATGCTGGCACTAGCGCTGGATGCGCAAATGCGTGAGATGCTTTCCAGGAATGGTGCTGATACTGTAAGAAAAAAATTCAACCTTGAGAACACATCATTGCGTTTAAAAGCTGTCTACGATACTGCGCTTGCAATTTGAAAAGCGCCCGTTATTAATCTGTCACTAGAAATAAAGGTTTGAACTTTATGAACGTGAAGGCAATCGTTAAAAAGTTATTCCCATCGGTTGTTAACCTGCGCAACAGGATGTACAATGCATGGAAGCATGCGCGATTCAAAGGCATGAAGTCGCAAGAGGTTTTTGAGACGATTTATCGTGAAAATCATTGGAACGATTCAGAGTCTGTTTCCGGAACAGGATCCAACTCAGACCAGACGGCTGTTATTGTGCAGAAGCTTCCGTTGCTCTTTAAGCAACGTAGAATCAAGTCAATACTTGATCTGCCATGCGGTGATTTCAACTGGATGAAGCATGTTCCGCTGGAGGGCATTCGATACATCGGAGCCGATATTGTTCGAGAATTGATTCAAAAGAACAAAGAAAAATATGAAAGCGCAGGCAGGTCGTTTTTTGTCGGGAATTTGATTCAGGGGGGCATGCCGCAAGCCGATCTTTTTCTTTGCCGCGATTTATTTGTGCACCTTTCGTATGCTGATATCAAAAGTTCTATTCGCAGCATCATCGGGTCGAAGTGCACGTACCTGCTAGTCACCACTTTTCCAAATCATGCCAATTATGACATTGTGACTGGCAACTGGCGACCCGTTAATCTCCAAGCCAAGCCGTTCAATTTCCCCAAGCCTCTTGAAATCATCCATGAGGGATTTGAAAAAGACGAGAGGTTCTCAGACAAGGCTTTGGGGCTTTGGAAGATCGCAGACCTGGAAGGGATAATATAGCCTCGTAATCTAAAATAAATTGCAAAAACTAGGTTTCAGCATCGTATTTCCGTTATTTTTACCCAAATAAAATTTGGCTAAACAACCTTCTATCTCTTGAAATCGCTAAGCCGAGCTCCATTATAGAGCATAAAATGCCCGCGATTTCATTGGATTCAAAAAAAACAAACTCACAGACATGAAACCAAACATCAAACTTGACGCGACCGATAGGAAGATCCTGGAAATTCTCCAGGCCAACTCAAACATCACCAATGCCCAGCTGGCCAAGGAAATAGGACTCTCACCTGCACCAACGCTCGAGCGCGTAAACAAGCTTGAAACCTCCGGTGTCATCAAAAGTTACCACGCAGTCATTGATCCCGGAAGTGTCGGTTTGGGTGTCAGTACGTTTGTAATGGCTACATTAAAAGGTCACAACAAAGACAACATCGATAAATTCATAAAGGCCATCAAACAGATTGATGAAATCGTGGAATGCCATCACATCACGGGGGCCGGTGATTTTATTCTCAAAATCGTTTGTGCCGACATCGCTGCATACCAACAGCTCATGCTTGAAAAAGTTTCCAACATTGATGTGGTCGACAGCCTCCAGTCAATGGTCATTCTTTCAACGTTCAAGGACAGCAAGTCGATGCCTATTCCAGGATAAGTATGGTCGGAGAAAAAAATCTCATTCTCGATGCCGCCCAGGTGAAACAGAAAATTCGCAGGATGGCGTATGAGATCTACGAACACAATTTCAAGGAGAAGAGTGTTGTCATAGCCGGAATTGACGGCCAGGGCTACGTGTTGGCACAACAACTGGCCAAGGAGCTCGAAACAATTTCTCCGATCAAGGGTAAGCTCGTCAAAGTGATGCTCGATAAGTCAGCACCTCAGCAATCTGAGGTTGAACTTGATTGCGACCTGAAAATCCTGCAGAAAAAGTGCATCATCCTGGTTGATGATGTATTGAACACCGGTCGAACGTTTGCCTATGGTCTCAAGCCTTTCCTCGATATCGAGGTGAAAAAGATCGAGATTGCTGTGCTGGTGAACCGCAGCCACACATCGTTCCCCGTATATCCGCAATACACGGGATATGAACTTTCAACCACGATCAAAGATCACGTTGAAGTGAACCTTGGCAAGGAAACGGCTGTTTACTTACGATAAATAACTTCATGTCAGTCCACAAACAGGAACCAAAACGAATCACCACACACCAGCTTCAGGAAATGAAGAACCGCGGTGAGAAAATTGCTATGCTCACTGCCTATGATTTCAGCATGGCGAAACTGATTGATGGTGCCGGAGTAGATGTCATCCTTGTTGGCGATTCGGCCAGCAACGTTATGGCAGGGCACGAAACAACCCTCCCCATCACGCTGGATAACATGATCTACCATGCGGCTTCCGTTGTCAGGGCGGTGAAACGCGCCCTTGTTGTGGTCGATCTTCCGTTCGGAACCTACCAGGGCAGTTCGGGCGAAGCGTTGCGTTCTTCCATTCGCATTATGAAAGAAGCCGGAGCACATGCCGTGAAGCTGGAGGGCGGAAGTGAAATCAAAGAATCCGTTGACCGGATCTTGAGCGCAGGAATACCTGTCATGGGCCACCTTGGACTTACACCTCAATCAATCTATAAGTTCGGAACGTACACTGTTCGCGCCAAGGAAGAAGCGGAGGCAAAAAAGTTACTGGACGATGCGAAGCTGCTCACTGAATGTGGTTGTTTTGGGATCGTTCTCGAAAAAATTCCGGCAACATTGGCCAAGAAAGTCTCAACCTCGATTCAGATCCCAACGATTGGAATCGGAGCCGGCCCCGACTGCGATGGACAAGTGCTGGTCATGCAAGATATGCTGGGCATTACGAAAGAATTTAAGCCAAGATTTCTGAGACGCTACGCTGACCTTGATTCAGTAATTACCAAAGCCGTCACATCTTACGTGTCAGACGTCAAAGCAAAAGATTTTCCAAACGAAGACGAAAAATATTAGGCATTCGGCATTAGCTGCCTCTCCGAAATAAAAGTGCACCAATCCATTTTGCGGGAAGCCACTTTAGATTTGTAGTAAATTCCATGATGCATTGGTTAGACAGCGTTTGCATTTCCTGTTGCCTAATCTCTAATCCCTACGGATCCAATCTCAAGTCCCCCGCTGCATTTCTAATGACTATTGACCAGTGACAATTGACTTTTTCCCAATGCCCAATGCCTAATTGCTAATACCTTCCGTAACTCGAGACCACTAGTTCCACCATTGCTCATTTGCAATTCACGGGTGCGGTATCATCCGCCACCTCGCCAAACCACACAATCCCATACTCCCCGAAGAAACCAATCCCAATGGATTTCCATTTGGCTTTCTCCCACATGCCCTCGTTAATGATCAGCGGATTGTGCCCCGGACTTTTTTTCCATCCGTCAAGGCCTTCTTCGGCAGTCGCGCCTTTTGAACTGTAGTATGCAATCTCGTACCCTGGTCCGCCATATCCGGCAATTTCCTTAGGCTTGTCCCACATGCACTTGGCCTGTTTGTGATCGTTAGTATAGCAGCAAGGCGTCCATTTCCCCTTTTTCGACCAGCTATGTGGATTGCATTTATTGTCGACATCAAATTTATAGTTGGTCATCAGGTCGCGTGCGTGTGCCTGTGCCACCTGTGTAAGCTTCGCGGAAATCGGAATCGATTCAAGCCCCTTCTCTTTTCGGTAAGCCATCATCAGGCTATACAGCTCTTGCTCCTCTGCATTCAGGCAAACTGAAGTTGGCAAATCAGTTGTTTTGATCGTAAACCCAAAGGCCGTCAATACCAAAAAAACAACTGCAATCGAATGTGTTACTTTCATATGATGTAGAAACGGCTTAGTGCCTGTTTAAGTGCCAGGATGTAACATAATACTTCGGCTAATCTAAATAAACATCGTCAAAACAGCTTGTAGCTTGAAGCTCGCAGCTCGTAGCTTTTCGACATTCACCACCTGTGTAAAAGACGGCAACGCTTTAGCCAGACCAATATTTTTCCTATTTTTCGGGGCTTTTTTAACGAAGGGCACCTTAAAACACTAAAAATCTTTAGAAATGAGCGAACAAAAAATCACGATCAGCAACGGTAAGCTGAATGTTCCCGACAACCCAACGATCCCATTCATCGAAGGCGATGGTACAGGTGTTGACATCTGGCCTGCATCGAAATATGTTTTTGATGCCGCTGTAGAAAAAGCATATAAAGGAAAACGTAAGATCACCTGGAAGGAAGTTCTTGCAGGTGAAAAAGCTTTCAACAAAACCGGCTCATGGATGCCGGATGAAACGCTGACTGCATTCAAGACTTACCTCGTAGGTATCAAAGGACCTTTGACTACTCCGGTTGGTGGCGGGATCCGCTCGCTGAACGTTGCCCTCCGCCAGGACCTTGATCTTTACGCCTGCGTTCGCCCGGTGCAGTGGTTTAAAGGTGTACCTTCTCCGGTAAAAGAGCCACACAAAACAAACATGGTGATCTTCCGCGAAAACACGGAAGATATCTATGCCGGTATCGAATTCCAGGAAGGCACTGAAGACAATAAAAAATTCCTCACTGCATTTAAAGACGCGTTTCCCAAGCAGTACAAGAAGATCCGTTTCCCTGAGACTTCAGGCATCGGCATTAAGCCGGTTTCGAAAGATGGTTCAGAGCGATTGATCCGCTCTGCTATTGAGTTCGCCATCCAGCACAAGAAGCCAAACGTAACGCTGGTTCACAAGGGCAACATCATGAAGTTCACCGAAGGTGGATTCCGCGACTGGGGATATGAACTCGCGAAAAAAGAGTTTGGCGCGAAAGATCTCGATGGCGGACCTTGGCAGGTGATCGAGAAGGATGGCCACAAGATCGTGATCAAGGACGCGATCGCAGATGCATTCCTTCAGCAGATCCTGTTGCGCCCGGATGAATACTCGGTGGTGGCAACATTGAACCTCAATGGTGACTATATTTCTGATGCCCTTGCTGCTATTGTAGGTGGGATCGGTATCGCTCCAGGTGGAAACATCAACTACAAAACTGGTCACGCAATTTTTGAAGCAACGCACGGAACGGCACCTAAATACGCTGGCCAGGACAAAGTAAATCCTGGATCAGTAATTCTTTCCGGTGTGATGATGCTTGAGTACATGGGATGGCAGGAAGCCGCAGACCTGATCGTGAAAGGTCTGGAAGGCGCAATCTCATCAAAGAAAGTAACATACGATTTCCACCGCCTCATGGAAGGAGCGACCCTCCTCAAGTGTTCAGAATTCGGAAAAGAAGTTGTGAAAAACTTTTAAGACGAATAGATGTCATAGAAAGCCAGGCTCAAACCTGGCTTTTTTATTTTACACAACCTTCTAAATGCGGGTGGACGTCACCTCGAGACATACTGAACAATATCAGGGGATCGTAAGTGGCCGCGAGACGCTAAAATACCAACATCATGGTATTGAACCCCTGCACAGAAATTGCGAATTTCATAGACCCCAAATCCCTCAAACCCATGAAAATCGCCATCAGCTCCAAAGAACTCGAAATTCTGAGAAAGTCTGCAGAAGGAGTTTCGCTGCAGCAGATCGCAGATGAATTGCACCTCCCGCAGCAGATTATCAGTAAGTCCCAAAAAGAAATTCTTTCGCGTGCCGGGGTAACGTCTAGCGTGAATGCATTGCAGGCGCTCGCAAAACGGGGCTTCACTATCACCGAAGAACGCAGAGAATTTACAGCGCAAAGGATACGCTGATCTTGAGCACTATATTTTTGCTTTCCTCCGGTATCGCATAACTGCCGTAGCGATAAAAAACAGCTCCCCCGAGTCCAAGGTAGCCGATGTTTACATAATTGATCCGTAGGAGATTGGTCAATGCGACACCACTTTCATAAAATCCTTTTTTCATCGGCTGCAACGCAATCGAGTGGAGCCCAGGATTGGAGAGATCACTGAATCCAACGTTTTGATTGATCGCCAATTCAGGTCGAAAATACCTGGAACGAGTTGAAACAATTCTTCCAAAATGCTGCGTGAAAAAAACTGCGATATACCGGTCCGATGCAAATTCGTAAATCTTCATCGTCTGGAAATAGTTTGGAATCACAAAACGATTCAAGTCGAGCTTCCCACTGTTTGAACCCCTGGCATTGAACAGCGCAAAATAGGGCGCCTCGCCTCTGATAATTCCTCCTGCAATTTGAAAGGCTGTTTTCGCTGAACCTCTCCACTGGTGCTGATAGTCGATTTTTGCTTCAGCTTTAGTGTAGTTGAATTGCCCGTCAAGAATGTTCTCCAATGATTTTGAAACCAGGAAGTCGATCAGGGGATATTTGAAGCCTGTTACAATTTTAGTGTTCCTGATCTGTGACACTTGCTCACCAGCAACAAATTTGAATTGCATCCCCGCTTCCGCAAGCGTGAATTTCCCGATCGCATTTTCTGAATTGTGTCGGAAGGAATAGCCATACGTTGGATCATGCAGCGTGCGTTGCATAAAGATGGAGCTCTCTGCAAAACGAAATGGACGGAAATTGAATTGGGCTTTTATGCGCTGGACACTGTCCATCTTCGTAGTCAGCCAATTTCGAAACCTTTCACTCGATGCATACATGGGTGGAGGTTTCAAAAAGTTCGCGTTGCCGGGCTCCAATACATCCTGGCAATAAGAAAACTTAAAATAACTGTTTGCACGTGCTGTCAGATTTACCTGGAGCGATCCGCCAAATTTTATCGCCCTGTCTTTCGTACCTACGGCCGCATAAGCTTCAGCAACAAAATACTTTGAAAGCGCTTCATCGGTTTGAAAACCAAGGCCGGGACGAACACCCTCATACCCGTTTCTCCGGAAGAGCGACTCCAGTGGAATGTAAAATCTCCCTACCTTGATTTTGCCGGTTGCAGCGGCTTCGGCAACCTTTACAAATGCGTTTAAAATAGCAAGTGTGCGAATAGGCATGGAGTCATACAGATCGTAAGTATTCTGTTCGCGCTTTGATAAGCTATCGCTTCGAACGGAATTCCAGAACGCTTCGTCTTTTTTGTTTGAATCCTTTGCGAATTCGAGGGTTAGATTGCTGCGTTCCGGCTCATCATTCACCTGATTGATCTTGGCATCCGAAAGGTAACTTCGATGGACATACTTGATCGGATGCTCCGACACTTTTTGCTCGCGCAATACAAATTCGCTGTTCAATTCTTGCGGAAACCAATGCCCGTCAACTAACATATATTTGTGCTGCACTCTGATTGTGACCAGGGCCGCGTCATCTGCGGGCTCAGCCTTTATGTTTTCAATTCCAAACTGATTTGAATTGATCGTCATCACGCCCTTCACGCCAGCGAAAGTCTTTCCCGGTAGCGGAGCGAACGAGATGACAAAGGACGTATCTCCTGTATTCACCCGTGTTTCCTCTAAGATAAAATCATAACGATTGAATGTGCCTGGAGATAATGGATTGATGAACTGCTGATCGAGAAACCGGATGTGTGAATTATAGAAGCTGAATGACTGGAACTGATTCCCAAGCACCGCGAAAAACGGATCCCTCACGCCAGACATTCGGTTGGCCACGATCAGTTCCCGGTCGTGGCGCCCCTGCACAAACTGTCTTTCTGAATAGGTTTCGTTTAAGAACAGATAGTTCTGGTCAAAAAATTTTACTGCGCCACGTTTGTTTTCAATTGTATCAAACGTTCCCTCAGCTGTCGCGAACAGCTTGTGATACGCCTTATATGAAAACGCTGGTAGATTCTCCGGATCGTTGTGCCGAACATTTTCGATTGCTTTCCTGATGATTGCAAACGCAGGATTCTCGCCTGCAAAGATCTCCACCTCTTTCAGTTCCTCTGATTTCGATCTCATTAAAATAGAGCCGAGGTCAGCCGAGGTCACTGCTATCCTGATAGCTTCGTATCCGACATAGGAAATGTAAAGAGAGTCGGATGGCGAAACACTCAGCTTAAAGGTTCCATCGATCCCGGTAGTGGTGCCATGCGAACGGTTTAGAACTGACACATTCACAAATGGCAAAGGCTCCCGCGACTCCGAGTCAACAATTTTTCCTTGAGTGAACAGCTGTGCGTCTGCTGTTAAACAGAAAAAAAGTAACGCAAGACCAAACAGGTATCTCATCGGGTATAGATAGATGAAGATACGAAGGGGAAGTTATTAGTAACCGGGCGAGAGAAAAGAATCGAAGCTGCTTATAAAAAAAACACAAAATATAGAATAGCTAAATTTAGGGTTTACCAAGTTGTACACCGTTTGCGTTTTGGTTATCGGGCCTGGTGTTCTTAGTCTCTCTGATATAGGCTATGAAACTAGTTTCGTCCCGTAAATTTAAAACGCTAACATTTTTAGAGCTGTTATTGCGGCCTCTTCTCCCTTGTTGCCGAATTTTCCACCAGCACGTTCAAGTGCTTGTTTCTTGTTGAGGGTTGTTAGCACGCCAAAGATCACAGGTTTGCCGGTTTGTAGGCCAGCTTCCGTTACGCCATATGCAACGGCCTGGCAGATATAATCAAAATGTGGTGTGTCGCCCTGGATGATGCACCCCAGGCAGATTACTGCGTCAATCGTTTTGTCTTGCGCCATCCAAAGTCCACCGAGGGAAAGTTCAAAACTGCCAGGGACAGTTTTGCGAATGATGTTTTTTTTCTGAAGACCGTGCTCAAGCAGTGAACTCACTGCTCCATCATAAAGGGCTTCCGTAATGTCTTCATTCCATTCGGCAACAACAATGGCTACACGTTTTTTAGAAAAGTTGACTTTCGTTTTGATTTTTCCGGACGTTAGGATACCTGCCATAAATATGATGCTATTACTTTCAGCAAAAGTAGAATAAAATTCAAATGAATTACAACGCACGCAGTTCTTGCGCCTATCCACCCAGGAACTCTGTCGAGGTAGCTGAGTTGTGTCGACTATTGTCTGGTTCGGGGTAGGTTTGCACGCGTAACGCAAGTCGGTGATGGATGCCATGTATAGCGAAATAAAAAAGGGATAGCGTTTAACTATCCCTTTTTCGATTAAGTCAGAAATCCGTTATGACTTCGACTCAAGTTTTGCTTTATACTTCCGCGCATTCTGGTATTCAGGCGCCTGGTAGTAATCGTTAATGATCTTGTCGTAGGCTGCGATTGCTTTTTCGTTGTTATTGCTCTTCTCGTAAGCAAGGGCGGCTTTCATCAGGTACACCGGAGTGAAATATTTGTTAGGCTTATAGTTTGCGGCCTTGTCGTAATATTTCGCGGCATCCTCATAGTTCTTTTCTTCCATGTACGTGTCACCGATCAGGCTGTAAGCGCGTGCTTGAACTAAAAGGTCGTCAGCGCTGAAATCTTCAAGATAAAGACGAGCTACTTCATACTTGCCTTGCTTGAGGTATGCTGCACCTGCGTAGAAGTTAGCGAGTTTAGCAGTTTGAGTTATTCCGTAATCATCAATGATGTCAATGAAGCCAAGGTTATTGCCATCGCCATTCAGGGCCAGGTCCAGGCTGTCGGCCTCGAAGTAGTACACCGCCTGGAACATTTCCTGCTGCGCTTCTTTCTCCTGTGAATCCTTGTAGTATTGGAATCCGAAGTAACCGCCAACGATCAAGGCGATCACGACTGAGATCCCGATTACGGTTTTGGGATTTTTTTCAGCCCATGTTTCTGCACCCTGGAGCTTTTCGGCAAGCGCCTGTGGATTTTCCAGTAATTCGTGCTTGTGTTCTTCTACCTTCTTAGCCATTGTTAATTCATTAACATTCCATTATGCATGGAGTGGGGCGCAAAACTACAAATTTGATGTTACTTAACAAAAGACCCGGTCAATCTGTGATGTAAGGATAATCCTTCTGCGCATAAATATCTTTCAGCGCCTCGCTTGGATCCGGGTAGTTCGATTCCTCCGAAAACTTCACGCTTTCTTCGACCTTTGCCAGGATGCGCTGGTCGATTGCTTCAATGTCTTTTTCGGTCGCGAACTTCTTGTCCAACAATACTTTTCGCACGGTCTCGATCGGATCGCGTTGCTTGTATTGCTCGACTTCGTCTTTTGTCCGGTATTTTTGCGGGTCTGACATCGAGTGACCCTTATAGCGGTAGGTTCTAAATTCCAACAAAGAAGGTCCTTCCCCCGCGCGTGCCCGGGCAGCTGCCTTTGCCACCGCAATGTGTACTGCCTCAACATCCATTCCGTTTACAGGCTCCGATGGCATATCGAATGCAAGGCCAAGCTTATACAGTTCAGTAACGTTCGATGACCGCGCCACTGACGTTCCCATCGCATAACCATTATTTTCAATCACAAAAATTACAGGAAGTTTCCAGAGCATGGCGTAGTTCAGGGCCTCATGGAATGCACCCTGGCGAACAGCGCCATCACCCATATAGGTAATGCAGAGATTTTTCGTCTTGTTGTATTTTTCCGCGAAGGCGATGCCAGCCCCGAGAGGCACCTGCCCACCTACGATTCCATGGCCACCAAAGAAGTTTTTGTCTTTATCAAACATGTGCATAGAACCACCTTTGCCCTTTGAAAGGCCGGTCTCTTTTCCATACATCTCTGCCATCACAGCTTTAGGATCGCTCCCCAGCGCCAGCGGGTGGGCGTGATCGCGATAGGCGGTAATCCATTTGTCATCTTTGGTTAATGCGGTTACGGCACCCGAAACACAGGCTTCCTGTCCAATATATAAGTGACAAAATCCCTTAATTTTTTGCATTCCATACAATTGGCCCGTGCGCTCCTCAAACTTGCGGATCAATTGCATGCTTTCGTACCAGAAGAGATAGGTTTCCTTCGAAAATTCGACCTTTCCGTCCTTGCTTACCGTCTCATTCTTCAATTTGGTTGTCGTAGGCATAATTCCTAATTTAAAAAAACTGAACTGCGAAAATAAGGTCCGAACGAACATTCGCCAAACATATTCTGGTTTTGTGGCCCCTTTATTGAATTTCGGCCCGATTTGAACCGATTCAGCCATTTCAAACCGGTAGGAGGAATACTGTGTCAAAAAGATATGAAGTCAAGAATAATGCTCATTCTGGCGATTGTCCTTTTGTCGTGTGAATACAATTCTCTTCCAGAGCTGGTGTTGGATGACCGCTGTATACTGCAGCCAGCCACAGGATTTTGCCGGGCCTCATTTCAAAAGTATTACTATGATCAGTCCGAGAAAAAATGCAAGACGTTTACATGGGGAGGCTGCGGGGGTGTCGTTCCTTTCAATACGCTGGAAGAATGTAGGGTTTGCGAAAAAGGTAAATCGCGATCTTTTTGAATTTTGAAAACCGAAAGTGTGTTCTGCTCACTACTTTAGCGCGTGTTTCTCACCTCCATCCATCTGATCAACTTCAAAAACTACGATGAAGTGAAAATTGACTTCTCGCCAAAGGTGAATGTGCTGGTGGGCAAAAACGGAGGCGGCAAAACCAATCTGCTTGATGCCATTCACTATTTGTCGCTTACAAGGAGCGCTTTCTGTGCCGATAATTTTGTAACCCGCATGGGTGAGCAATTCTTTTTTGTGAAGGGATTGTTCGGCTCATCAAGAAATTCTTCAGAGGTTTCATGTTCTAGCCAGGCAGGAAGCAAAAAGGTGTTTCGTGAAGGCTCGAACGAATACGCGAAGTTAAGTGATCACATAGGAAAGTATCCTATTGTCTTGATTGCCCCGGACGATACAGAACTGGTTAAAGAAGGAAGCGAAGAGCGCAGAAAATTTTTTGACAGTATAATCTCCCAACTCGACCGGCAGTACCTTGAGGCCCTCATCCAATACAATTATGCGCTTAAGCAGCGCAATAGTCTGCTGAAGATGTTTGCTGAGACAAACGCCTTTGATCCGATTGCCCTGGAGTCTTACGACCAGGTTCTCATCAAAGCGGGCGATGTAATTTTTAAGAAAAGAAAGGAGTTTATCCTCGAATTCAGTCCGGTTTTTCAGAAGTTCTACTCCTTTATAGTAGCAGACGAGAAGGCGGTGCTTGAGTATCGGTCCGAGTTGGAGAAAACGGACTTCCAAACGGGCTTGAACTCCAACCGGCAGCGTGACCTTTATCTTCAACGAACGAACTTCGGTATCCACCGCGATGATTTTCATTTCCTGCTCGGTGGCGGGGAGCTTAAGAAGCTCGGAAGTCAGGGCCAGCAAAAGTCCTTTATAATAGCATTGAAATTGGCGCAGTTCGAGGTCCTCAAAAACCATAAGGGATTTAAGCCGATCCTGCTCCTGGACGATATTTTTGATAAACTTGACGACTCGCGCATTGGAAAGCTCCTCGACCTTATTAAAAGAGAGGAACTTGGCCAGCTTTTTATCACGGATGCCCGTCCTGACCGCACGCGCGAATTATTAACGCAAATCCAGGTTTCAGCTACTATCTTTACTGTAGAAAAAGGACAAATTAGTAAAACCTAGTGCCGTGTTCCAGGGTTTCAGGTTTGACCTTCAGACAAAGCGTGACTAACAGTTTATTTAACACGACTCTGTTTGTCCCGACAGCTGTCGGGATTGGTTATTGGTGCTTGACCCCAGGTGTATTTAACTCATTTAACGACATGAACAAGAACGATAACACCAAATCGATCGGCCAGGCCCTCCGTGAGATGTTGAATTCATATAAGCTGACGTCAAAGTTTGATGAGGCCACACTGATCTCTTCGTGGGAGCGAATGGCAGGAAAACCAATTGCAAAACGCACCCGCAAAATATACATCCGCAACCAGGTGCTGTTCGTAGAGCTGGATTCACCTACCATGAAGCATGACTTCTCGCTGCATAAGCAGCAGGTGCTCGATATGTTCAAGAAGGAGTTCGGGCCGGGTATTATTTCCGACATAATTGTGATGTAACAGTCATAAATCCATTCTTTTTCTGGAATTGGATGGGAAATTCTAGGAAAATCAGCGCTTAAGTTTTGAAAAAGTGGAAAACCGTATAATTTTGCACTCCTGTTTTTTTCCAGCGAGTTAAAATCAGGCAAAAACGTTCTCATTTTAATGAACCAAAATTTCTGAGTCAGTTCCGTTAGGCCATCGGGGAAAAGCTGGGTCAGATTTAAATAAAGAGGGGGAGTACCAAAGCGGCCAACTGGGACAGACTGTAAATCTGTTGTCTTATGACTTCACAGGTTCGAATCCTGTCTCCCCCACTTAAAATGACGAATAGTGAGTGACGAATGACGAATTCGTAATTTCACATTCTCAACTCGTCATTTGAATTGCGGGAGTAGCTCAGTTGGTAGAGCGGCAGCCTTCCAAGCTGCAGGTCGCGGGTTCGAACCTCGTCTCCCGCTCGCGAAGTCACTAGTCATCGGTCATCAGTCACTGGTTTTCCTAATGACTAATGACCAGTGACCAATGACTACAACGCTGTTGTAGCTCAGGGGTAGAGCACTTCCTTGGTAAGGAAGAGGTCGAGAGTTCAATTCTCTTCAACAGCTCTAAAAAAAGTCAGAGGTCAAACTCTGCAACACGTTCTCTTATTTAATGAATGTTGGATTTATAAAAGAGCACATCTCTTTTATAACTCTAAAATCCAGTAGCCCTGGATTATTTTAGAATTGATTAAAGGATTTAAAGATTCCTTTCTCTGATTAGTAGCGCACTCAGTTGAGGACCAAAATCTAAAATCTAAAATTTCAAATCTAAAATCACTTTTACCTTATTCGAAAGGCTTACAATGTTTAGGGTGTATTTAGAATCTTCTTGGATGAAGAAGACTCTGACGTACAGATAGTAATTATTAAAAACAAACTATACACTTTAAACTTTTAACTGGGATTTTCAAATATGGCTAAAGAAACATTCGACCGTTCCAAACCACACGTAAACATTGGAACTATCGGTCACGTTGACCACGGTAAGACTACTCTTACTGCTGCTATCACTCAAGTATTGTCTAAGAAAGGTCTTGCAGCAGTGCGCGACTTCTCATCTATCGACAACGCTCCTGAAGAAAAAGAGCGTGGTATCACAATCAACACTTCACACGTAGAATACGCTACTGATAAGCGTCACTACGCTCACGTTGACTGTCCAGGTCACGCTGACTACGTGAAGAACATGGTTACTGGTGCTGCTCAGATGGACGGTGCTATCCTCGTGGTGGCTGCTACTGACGGTCCAATGCCACAAACTCGCGAACACATCCTTCTTGCTCGTCAGGTAGGTGTACCTGCGCTTGTTGTGTTCATGAACAAAGTTGACTTGGTTGACGATCCGGAATTGTTAGACCTTGTAGAAATGGAAGTTCGTGAATTGATGTCAGCATACAGCTTCCCTGGCGACACAATGCCTGTGATCAGAGGTTCTGCTCTTGGTGCATTGAATGGCGAACCAAAGTGGGTTGCTAAAGTAGAAGAACTGATGGATGCAGTTGATAACTTCATTCCAATTCCGGTTCGTCTGGTTGACAAAGATTTCTTGATGCCGGTTGAAGACGTGTTCTCAATCACAGGTCGTGGTACTGTTGCTACCGGCCGTATTGAGCGCGGTGTTATCAAGACTGGTGATCCAGTTCAGATCCTTGGTATGGGTGCTGAAAACCTTACTTCTACCATCACGGGTGTGGAAATGTTCCGTAAGATCCTTGACAGAGGTGAAGCTGGTGATAACGTAGGTCTTCTCCTCCGCGGTATCGAAAAAGAGCAAATCAAGCGTGGTATGGTTATCTGTAAGCCAAACTCAGTTACACCACACGCTAAGTTCAAGGCTGAAGTTTACGTTCTTTCAAAAGAAGAAGGTGGACGTCACACGCCATTCTTTAACAAATACCGCCCTCAGTTCTACTTCCGTACAACTGACGTAACAGGCGAGATCTTCTTGCCAGCGGGTGTTGAAATGGTTATGCCTGGCGATAACATTTCAATCGAAGTTGTTCTGATCAATAAGATCGCTATGGAAAAAGGTCTTCGTTTCGCTATCCGCGAAGGTGGCCGTACCGTAGGTTCTGGTCAGGTAACTGAAATCTTGGATTAATTTAAGCTTAAGGCTTAAAGCATAAAGCAAAAAGCAGGAGTGGGGTAAATCTTACTTCTGCTTTTTTAATTCTAAGAAGCAGCCTGAAACACCTGTTTTTGTTCGATTTCAGCTCAAAAATGAGGTTTTTTATGGGGAACGTGCTTCACGAAGCAAAATCTCAAAGGCTTTTTGCTTTACGCTTTGCGCTTTCAAGCTTTTCCTATACCTTTGCAGTCCTTTTGGGCTGAGTGTATTTATTCGGGTGCGGCTCAGGGGATTGAGTTATACTCCCTAAAGTAGCGTTCAAAAGGCAGGAATTATTGTAAAAACGGGTGTAGCTCATCCCGATACCCATCGGGAGGTAGAGTAGGTGGAAACAACTACAAAACCGAAGAGTGAACCAAATAAAAACGGGTGTAGCTCAATTGGTAGAGTAGCGGTCTCCAAAACCGTTGGCTGGGAGTTCGAGTCTCTCCACCCGTGCTGAATAGCCCAGGGATTTATCCTTGGGATTTAAAAAAGTTAAATGGAGAAGTTAACGACCTATATTTCAGAATCCTGGGATGAGATCAAGAACAAAGTGACTTGGTCAAAATTCAGTGAGTTGCAAGGTAGCGCTGTGCTGGTACTGGTTGCGTCTACAATCTTTGCATTGGTAATCGGGGCGATCGATTGGATCTTTAAGACCGGTTTGCAGTGGTTTTATACCGAATTTTAACATTCTAAGAAAATGGGTGAACTGAAGTGGTACGTACTCCGGGTTGTCAGCGGTCAGGAAAAGAAAGTAAAATCTTACCTGGAAACTGAGATCGAACGCTCTAAGCTGGCGGAGTTCATTCCTCAAGTGCTCATACCTTCGGAGAAAGTATATGAAATGAGGGGTGGAAAGAAGAAGGTAAGAGAAAGAAACTTCTTCCCTGGCTACGTTCTCGTTTCAGCAGATCTGTCAAACGGTGAGGCGTACCATACGGTGAATAACATTCCGGGTGTGATTGGTTTCCTTGGAAACAATGGAACCGGCAATACGAAAGAACCGGTATCGCTTCGTCAGTCTGAAGTCAACCGCATCTTGGGTAAGGTTGATGAGATCGATGAATTCGAAGTAAAACTGGAAACTCCTTTCATTAAGGGAGAGTCGGTAAAAGTAATGGATGGTCCTTTCAGCGGTTTCACTGGAACTGTGGAAGAGATCTTCGAAGATAAAAAGAAGCTCAATGTTATGGTGAAGATTTTCGGCCGTAACACCCCGGTGGAATTGAGCTACATGCAAGTCGAAAAATTAGAATAACGATTTTGAGCTAAGCGAATATGGCAAAGGAAGTAACAGGTTATCTGAAATTACAGGTAAAAGGCGGTGCAGCAAACCCAGCACCTCCAATCGGTCCGGCATTGGGTTCCAAAGGTCTTAACATCATGGACTTTTGCAAGCAGTTCAATGCTCGTACGCAAGACAAACCAGGCCAGGTGTTGCCTGTTTTGATCACGATCTACAACGACAAGTCGTTCGACTTCGTAATCAAAACTCCTCCTGCAGCCATTTTGATCCTCGATGCTGCTAAAAAGCAGAAAGGCTCAGCCGAACCGAACCGCACAAAGGTTGGTTCTATCACCTGGGATCAGGTGAAAACAATCGCGCAGACAAAAATGCCTGACCTCAACGCATTCAAAGTTGAGTCTGCCATGAAAATGGTTGCAGGTACAGCGCGAAGCATGGGAATCACAGTTTCAGGAACAGCCCCTTGGGATAAATAAGTAAGACAATGGCAAGAATTTCAAAAAACAGAAAAGCTGTTTTAGCTAAATACAATGCAGAGAAAGAATATTCTCTTGCAGATGCATCTAAACTTTTGAAGGAAATCACCTTCACTAAATTCGATGCTTCAGTTGATCTTGATATCCGCTTGGGAGTTGATCCTAAGAAATCAGATCAGATGGTTCGCGGTGTGGTTTCTTTGCCACACGGAATCGGTAAAGTAGTTCGTGTACTCGTACTTGCTACGCCTGACAAACACCAGGAGGCAAAAGACGCTGGCGCGGATCACGTAGGTCTTGACGATTATATCGCGAAGATCGAAGGCGGATGGACAGATATCGATGTGATCATCTGTACGCCAACCGTAATGGCAAAAGTGGGTAAGCTCGGAAAGGTGCTTGGTCCA